>JACIXS010000173.1 GCA_014360335.1 bacterium
CTGGAGACGCCTATGCAGAACCATATCTAAAAGGTCAATATGCTATGTTTGTATATCAGCATTCTGCTGGGATATGGGCTTATCAGACTATAGGTAAAGAAAATTCTGGACTTACTAGACTTCCTAAAGATATAGCTGGTGGAACTGTCTTCTGGAGTACTCCAGCTTATCTTTATAAAGATGCTCCTTATCCTCAGGAAGCAGTAGACTTCCTTATCTGGGCTTTTGGTCCTAGCAATGAATTTACATGGAAAAAGATATTCGAAAGTGGAAAACTACCACCTTATAGGTCACCCTATGTGCTAGCTAAAAATAATCTAGACTGGATATGGGCCTTAGATATGCTTGCAGTTTTAGAAGAAGCTACTCCTATTCCTAATACTACTAACTTTGGTGCTCAACTAGGAATAATAAGACCTTGGGCTGAGAAGTATTTAAGTGGTCAAATTAAAGAGCCTTTAGAAGCAATGAAAGGTGCGAAGAAAGAGTTAGATAAGCAACTGTCTAAACTTATTTTCAAGTAAAAGTTTAATAGGGGTCAGGCAAGGGCAAATAAATCTGTCTCTTTGTCTGACCCCTATTTTTAGAGGAGGTTTTCTATGAGAAGAGGCTTTAATCTAAACTTTGTTTATATTCTTCCCGCTTTATTCTTTATATTTGTATTTAATCTATGGCCTATTATATGGGGTATAGTACTAGCTTTCATGGATTTTAGAGGAGTTACCCTTACTGGAAGATGGGTATGGTTTGAAAACTTTAAGGAGCTTTTGACTGATGAAAGGGTGTGGCAAGGCTTATCTGTCTCTGCCAAGTATGTTTTATATTCATATCCCTTTACACAGATATTAGCTCTAGTAAGTGGTTGGACTATTGCACAATTAAGAGTAATAAAGCTTGGAAAGTTATACAGGATTCTTCTTTATCTGCCTGTAATAATACCTGTATCAGCAGGAATGACCATGTTCAGAGCCATTTACGAACAAAATGGATATTTAAATATAGTGTTTATCAAGTTGGGGCTTCCTCCAATAGGATGGCTAACTGATCCTAAGATAGCATTATACTCTTTAGCTATCGCTTCCATATGGAGAAATTTTGGAACTAGTATGTTTTATTATCTAGTAGGTTTCTATAATGTTCCTTTAGAGGTAAAAGAATCTGCGCTTATAGATGGAGCAAGCTTATGGAGGCGCTTTTGGAATATAGATCTCCCGTCAATAAAAAATATGCTATTCATTATATTTATTCAATCCGCAGGAGCATTAACTGGTGGGCTAGCAGAAGTTACCGCTTTAACTGGAGGAGGGCCTGCCAGAGCCACTACTATCCTTCCATATTACTCAGCAGAGATTTCTATATGGGGAGAACAAAGATTAGGTTATGCGGCAGCTATTAATCTTTTTCTCTCAATATTTACATTAGTTTTAGCTGCTTTAGTTATAAGATTAGTAAAAGTGGAGAAAGAGTAAAGTAGGGGAGGATTAAGAAGATGGGAAAATTTAAACTTTTTAGAAGAGGGGAGATATTTAGACAACAGATCATTATGTGTATCTTCCTTACAATAATGGCAATTATAACAGTCTTCCCTATATTCTGGACCATATGTAGTTCATTTAAAACTATCCAAGAAATATACTCACTAAATCCATCTATCTTACCTAAAGGTTTTAATTTTATAAATTATAAATTTCTCTTTGAGACTTCGGTTATAGATTATAAGATGGCAATACTTAATAGTATAGTAGTCAGTCTTATTACTGTGGCAATTGTAGTAGTATGTTCAGCTCTTGGAGGTTATGGTTTCTCTAGAGTACAATTTAACTATAGAGATAGAATATTTAATTTACTGATAATGCTTCAGTTCGTACCTTTAACTGCAGGTATAATAGCTCAATGGCAGATAATGAGTTTACTAAAATTAAGAGATAGTCTTATAGGGCTAGCACTCTTACTTACAGCTATGATATTACCTTCCAGTTTAATGCTCATGCGGCAGGTATTTCTTAGCATACCCACTGAACTAGAAGATGCAGCAAAAATAGACGGCGCCTCGACATTTCAGCTATTGTGGCATGTAATGCTACCTTTAGCAGGAGGTGGACTTATATTAGTAGCCGTAAATAGCTTCCTGTTCTCCTGGGGTGATTTTATATATGCTAGGACTATGCTCACTATTCCGAGTAAATATACGCTTCCCGTAATTATAACCGTAAGTATTCCTACTACTCCAGCTACTTTGAGAGTCGCTACTTATGGTGTATATAATGCCGCGGCATTGATAACGGCGCTTCCTGCAATTATCTTCTTTATAGCTATACAAAATAGGTTTTATGAAGGAGCCAGAGAAGGGCTTAAGGGTTAAATTTAAAATATATTGGAGGAATTTTAAAAAGTGAAAGAGGTTATTCTAGGTATAGATGGAGGAGGAAGTAAAGTAAGATGCATTGCTTCTGACTTATCAGGAAATATACTGGGTTTTGGTATAGACGGTCCAGTTAATTGCCTTTTTGTGGATACTAACATTGCAATAAAGCATATATCTAATGCAGTAAATAAAGCCTTAGAAGATCTAAATTCCTCAAAAATTATACTAGCTTGCTGCGGAAGCCCTACCCCTCCAGAAGTTATTAGAGAAGGGATAGAAAGAGTTTCTCCAGTTAAAGAAGTAATAAACATAGGAGAAATGAGCATATCATTAACTGGAGCTTTACTGTCAGATATAGGAATTATAGTTATAGCTGGAACAGGTTCTATGGCGGGGGGAAAGAATCCTGAAGGTAAAACTTTCAGCTGTGGTGGATGGGGACCATTTATAGGAGATGAAGGTAGTGGATATTGGATAGGAGTAAAGGCAATAAATGCGGTAAGTAAATCTGTAGATAAAAGATTTCCCAAGACACTTTTGGTCGAAAAGATAATCAAATACTTTGGATTAAATAATATTGGTGAATTAGTGCATTATATTTATAAGAAAATACCTTCTAGGTATGAGATAGCACAAATATCACCTTTAGTTACCAAGAGTGCCGAAGAGGGAGATAAGATAGCCCAATCCATTTTGGAAGATGCAGGGAAAGAATTAGCTTTATTAGCAACAACCACTATCAGAGAATTAGAGTACCCTAACGCTAAAATTTCTATGTCTGGCGGAGTCTTTGCTTCAAATTCCAGATTTATTCTAGACACTTTTAAAGAAAATGTTAAAAAACTATTTCCTGAAGTATCTATACTCTTCCCACCTAAATTTCCACCTGTAGGTGGGGCGTTAATATCAGCTTTTAGAATGTTAAATATAGAAGAGAATCAACTAGTAAGTAACTTAAAAAAATTTTTTGGGAGGAGTTATCATGTTTAAAGAGCAGTACTATCAAGAGATACGTAAGATAATAGATTGCATTATAGAAACGCAGGCAGACGCAATTCGTTCCGCTTCATCTTTAATTGTAGAAAGCTTATCAAACGGAGGAGCTATATACCTATACGATCACGGGGGACACTCTCTACAGTACGAGGGTATAGGTAGAGCTGGAGGTCCTATGTTTTTACAGCCCTTTACATTCAATCTAAATATAAATATACCTGTACATCCTCTTAGAACCCCTAAAGAGACTAGTGAGATATATGAAATCATAGATATAGTGCTTGAAAGAAGTACTCTAAAACCAGGGGATGTTATTATAATTGGTTCAGTATCTGGAAGGAATCCTTTACCTATAGAGCTAGCAATCAAGGCTAGAGGATTTGGAGTAAAAACAATAGGGATTACATCGATAGCCTACTCTAAAGCTTTTCCTTCTAGACATTACAGTGGGAAAAGGCTATTCGAAGTTGTAGATGTTGCTATAGATAATTGTGGTGTAGTAGGAGATGCCATATTAGAGGTAAGAGAATTACCTGTCAAAATTTGCCCAACTAGTGGTATTTCTGGTATATTTATTCTCTGGTTACTTATTGCAGATGTAATAGAGTTATTGTTAGAAAAAGGGATAAGACCACATATATATAAAAGTATAAACTTTGATGATGCTAAAGAGTTTAACGAGAAAGAATTAGCAGAATATAAAAAGACTGGAATATAAGGAGGAGAAAATGAGTAAGATAGAGGAGTACTTTAGCGAAGTAAAGAAGATTCTTCAGAAAATAGAAGAAACCCAAATTGAAACTATGGAGAAAGTGGCAAATCTAATAGCAGAAAGAATTATAACTGGAAATAATATATTTATCTTCGGAGCAAGTCACTCTGCAATGATGGCAGAAGAATTAACATATAGAGCCGGAGGTTTAATGCTTATAAACCCAATATTTGCACCAGGATTAGCTCTCTCTGAAAGACCTGTAAATAGGACAAGTAAATTAGAAAGATTGGAAGGATTTGCTAAAATTCTATTGGATTCTTTCCCTATAAAAAAAGATGATGTTCTAATTATCGCCTCTGTATCTGGGAGGAATGCCGTTCCAGTAGAAATGGCTCTAGAAGCAAAGGAAAGAGGACTTACAGTAATAGCCCTTACATCTTTAGAATATTCTAGAAGTGTAACCTCAAGACACAAAAGTGGAAAGAAAGTATATGAGATAGCAGATATAATATTAGACGATTGCTGTCCAAAAGGGGATGCTGTACTTCAAATAGGTAACTTACCACAAAAAGTAGCCCCTACGTCAACAATAGCTGGGGTATACATATTAAATGCAATAGTTGCTAGAGTGGTTGAAATCCTTGTAGAAAAGGGAATAGAGCCACCTATATATTTAAGTGGCAATTTAGATGGTGGAGATGAATACAATGCTAGGAAACTGCAAGAATATAAGGATAGAATCTTCTATATGTAGTTAAAAATCCTTCAATTTTAAGGACGAGGTGACTATAAGATGCACGGAGAGTATACTTTACAGGAAATCGAAGAACAACCTAAGGTTTGGAAGGAACTTTTAGATTCTCCTCCATGTGTAGAAGAGATAAAAGATAAAGAAGAGGTCATCTATTTTGGAAGTGGAACTTCTTATTATCTTGCCCTCAGTTTGGCTTGTTTTACCCAGCGTTATACAGGTATCACCTCTAGAGCTATTCCATCCCAAGAGTTAGTGTTCTTCCCTGAAACTATAATAACTGAAAAGCCTACCTTATATCTTGGTATATCTAGGTCTGGAGAAACAAGCGAAGTAATTATGGCTATGGAGAAGATAAAGAACCTAGGTAAAGGGAATTTTCTCTCTGTAACTACTGAAGGTAAGAGCAAATTAGCACTTAATAGTGAAAGAACAATAGTTATAACTTCTGCAAGAGAGAATAGCGTAGTAATGACTAAATCCTTTACATCTATGTTACTTGGGATTCAGCTGGGAATACTTGGTGCAATTAAATCTTTAGATTTGGAACCGCTTAGAGAAAAGCTTTCAAATTCATCTCAAAGAGCATTGTCAATTGCCAAGGATTGGGCAGAGGAAACCTCTAGAAGAGAACATAAAGAGATTATTTTCTTAGGCTCTGGACCCATCTATGGTATCGCCTGTGAGTCAGCGTTGAAGGTAAGAGAGATGTCTAGTTCTCTAACCAGTGCCTATCATACCTTAGAATTTAGACATGGACCAAAGGCAAGTCTGACTAAGGATTCCCTTGTAGTGATACTTCTGTCAGACTCAGCTATGGAGGAAGAGTTAAAGGTAGCAGAAGAGATTAAAAATATTGGAGCACAATGCGTCGTTATTGGAGATAAAATAGATAGTGACATCAGTATTGATTCAGATCTAAACGAATACCTAAGATTAATCCTCTATATGCCCTTTGCCCAATATTTAGGTTATTGCAAAGCTATAGAGAAAGGGTTAGACCCTGATATGCCATTAAACCTAACACAGGTGGTAAAGATATAAAACTATGACATAGCATTGATTATTGCTTGACAGAATTCAGGCAGGTCATCTGGCACTCTGCTTGTTATTATATTTCCGTCGACTACAACTGGTTCATCAACGAACGTAGCTCCAGCATTCTCTATGTCATCTTTGATGGGAGTAACACCTGCTATCCTCTTTCCTTTAGCTATCTTAGCAGAAATGATAAGCCAAGGTCCATGGCATATGCCTGCAACTACTTTACCCTGTTCATACATCTTTCTGACGAATTCTGTAATCTTGGGTTCTCTCCTTAGATAATCTGGAGAAAAGCCACCAGGAATTATTACCGCATCATAATCATCCGCTGATAATTCTGTAGCATCCTTAACATCATACCTATAGCCTTCCCTATGAAACATTGGTGGAACTGTAAGACCAAACCTTCCAGTTATAGGCTTACCAGGAAATGCGGGCCTTGGGTGAAATCCTCTCTGATATATACCAAAAGTTATCCAGGCTCCCTCTTCGCTAAGTCTAAGGAAAGGATAAAAGACTTCTATATCTTCAAACTCGTTAGAAACTAGAATAGCTACTTTCTTACCCTTTAACCTCATGTATAAAACACCTCCATTTTATGATAAATTTTTCTTTAGTATATAGCATATCTAGAGAGTTATCAATCCACTTCCAATTTCATACTTTTGAAGAAATTCTATTAAGGTGATATAATTTATCCACAAACGTATTTGGAAAAGGTAGGGGAATTTTATGGAGAAGAGATTTTTAATAGTAATCTTCGGAGGTTTAGGAGACTTAGCAAAGTCTAAAATATATCCTGTGTTACATTCTCTATATAAGAAGGCACACCTTTCTAACTGCTCAAAAATAATAAGTACGGGAAGAAGACCCGATATAGGAAAAGAAGAGTTTATTCAAATCTTGAAAGATTCTATAGGAGATAATGATACTAGCTTCTTCTCCCTCTTCGAATTTGTAAGGCTTGATTTAGATAAGATGGAAGAATATAAAAATTTAGAAGATATCCTCTCAAAGTTTAAAGAGGAGGAGTTAATCTTTTATATAGCTACACCGCCATTTACTTTTGAATCGATAATTACAAATCTGGGAAACTTTCTAAAGGAAATTTCCAACAAGAGAAAGATAGTTATAGAAAAGCCATTTGGTTATGATTTAGAATCCGCCAAAAGACTCAATAGTATCATCAAAGAATACTTTAAAGAGGAAGAGATTTATAGGATAGACCATTTTCTTGGCAAAGAGACTGTACAAAACATCTTTGGCCTTAGGTTTTCTAATATAATCTTTGAGGGAATCTGGAACAGAAACTTTATAGACCATATCCAGATATCAGCTTTAGAAGATATAGGGGTAGAGGGAAGATTAGGTTATTATGACAAAGTCGGTGCTTTAAGAGATATGATACAGAATCATCTTATGCAGATACTTACATTAATCGCTATGGAACCTCCATGCTGTATCAACGAGAAGGCAATAAGGGATGAAAAGGTAAAGGTCTTGAAGAGTATAAGAGAGGTCAAATATGATGATGTTCCACTCTATGCGGTAAGAGGACAATATGAAGGATACCTAAAAGATGAAAGACTTACTAAGTCCTACACAGAGACCTATGCGGTAGTGAAGCTCTATATAGATAACTTACGATGGGACGGTGTACCGTTCTATCTTAGGACAGGTAAAAAGTTAAAGAAGAAAGAGACATCTGCTATTATAGTGTTTAAGAAGATACCAGGACTCTTTTCAAAACTATTAGACTGCACTCCTCAGGAGAATATAATAGGGTTTAAAATAGCACCTGAGAATAAGATTATTCTAAACTTTCAGCTTAGACCCTTAGGAGGAAGTCTCTTGTCCTGTCCAATTCCTACAGCTATGGAGTGGAATGGACCAAACCTAGAAGCCTACGAAACTCTCTTTATTGACATTATTGAAGGGGACCATACCCTCTTTATAAGAGAAGACGAAATAGAAAGGGCATGGGAGATAGTTCAACCAATAATTGACTTTTGGAAAGACCATCGAGAAATTCCAATCTATCCTGAAGGTTCTTTTGGACCTAAAGAAGCCGAAGATTTTATAAGACGAGATGGGAGAGTTTGGAGATATCTATAGTTTTTGAAAATTTTTAAAGTTGGTGGTATAATATTTGATAGAAAAACTAACTATGTTTTACTATAAAAAACTCAAAGGAGGTTGAGAAGGTATGAGAAATTGGCGTGTCTTAATCGCTTTAATCTTATCTGTTTGTATGCTTCTTGGTCCTATCAAGATAAGCTTTAGCGCAGAAAAGGTAGAGATAGGTGAGTACTATAACCTTTCAGATTACGAGAAACTTACTGGTAAGAAAATCACTAAATTCAATGAAGCTCCACAATTAGCGGAATTAGTAAAACAAGGCAAACTTCCACCAGTGGAACAGAGATTACCTAAGAATCCTCTAGTTGTAACGCCATATGAGGAGATTGGGGAATACGGTGGGACTTGGAGAAGAACCTGGTCTGGTCTTTCCGATTCTGCTGGACCATATAAACTCTGTAGTGAACATCTAGTAATGTTCAATAAGGACGGGACAAAGATATTACCTAACGTTGCAGAAAGTTGGAAGGTTTCTAGGGATGCTAAAGTCTATACATTCAAGCTTAGAGAAGGTATAAAGTGGTCAGATGGAACACCATTAACAACTGAAGATGTAATGTTCTGGTATGAAGACATCCTTCTAAATAAGGAACTTACTCCCACTGTTCCCACATGGCTTGTAGCTGGCGGTAAACCCTGTAAGATAGAGAAGATTGATACATACTCATTTAGAGTTACATTTGAAGAGCCTAGCCCACTTTTCCTTATATCTATAGGGAAGATGGGTGGGGGTCATACATTCTTTGCTCCAAAACACTACCTAAAGCAATTCCATCCTAAGTATACAGCAAAGGAAAGATTAGATGAGCTTGTAAAAAAAGAGGGACTTCAGAATTGGTACCAACTCTTTAGTAACAAGAATGACTTCCTACAGAATCCAGAGCTACCAGTAATTTATCCTTGGAGGGCAACTACTCCTCACACTGTTACACTACAGATAATGGAAAGAAATCCTTATTATTGGAAGATAGACCCTGCCGGAAATCAGCTACCATATATCGATAGAATCACTCATATGCTACTACAGTCTGGAGAAACTGCAGTTTTAAAGGCTATCGCTGGTGAGGTAGATATGCAGGAAAGAGGTTTAGCCCTTGCGGATTATACATTACTTATGGAAAATAGAACAAAGGGGAATTATAGAGTATTGAGATGGCCTCAAGGAACTGGAGCCAGTCCAGCCATACTACTTAATCAGAATGTAAAAGACCCTGTGTTAAGAAAAATCTTTGAGGATAGAAGATTTAGGATAGCATTATCATTAGCCATTAATAGAGAGGAGTTAAATCAACTCTTCTATCTGGGATTAGGAGAACCTAGACAGGCATCTATAATAAGTGGAGCACCATTCTATGATGCAGAATGGGAAAAAGCCTATGCAGAATATGACCCTAAGAAAGCAAATGAATACCTAAATAGGATGGGACTAACTAAGAGGGACAAAGATGGATTTAGGTTAAGACCTGATGGGAAGACATTAGCTATCACTATAGAATACTCTGGGGACAGACCGTATATGGAGGTGATAAAGAAATACTGGGAAAATATAGGAATAAAAGTAGCCCTAAAACCGTTAGAACGTTCCCTCTATGTAACAAGAGCTCGAGCTGGCGAAATAGAAGTAGGTGTATGGGGATTTGATAGAAATGTAGCGATTCTATCTGACCCAGGGCATCTATTAGGAACGGTAGCAGAAGCTCCTTGGGCTCCTCTCTATGGAACCTGGTATACTACTGGTGGAAAGGGTGGCGAAGAGCCTAAGGGAGACATAAGGAAGATTTATGAGCTCTGGGATAAAGTAAAGGCTACAGGAGACGAAAAGCAGAGAAATAGGTACTTCAAAGAGATAATCAACCTCCACAAGAGGAATATCTGGATGATAGGTCTTGTAGGAGAAGTCCCTCAACTTATAGTAGTAAAAAATAACTTTAGGAATATTCCTGATGGGCTCTTATGGGATGACAACATCAGATCACCGAAGAATGCTCGTCCAGAGCAATTCTTCTTCAAGAAGTAATTAATTGAAAATCTCTAAAGGGCAGGCAAGACTACCTGCCCTTTTTCTATTGACAGTAGAAAATCCTTATCTTATAATTCTTCTAGAAAACATTTTCTCATAGGAGGATGATAATGAATGAAGTAGAGATATGCTATAAATATGCGCCTATAATAATGTTTGATGAAAAAGAACCTTTTCTGCCAGTAAGAGTTGGATATACCATATTCAAGGATAAAGTATCACCCTCTCCATCTTTTCCCAGAGAGATAATACTAAATGACAATGAGAAATTCTGTATAGAATATGCCATCTATTGGGATTGGGATATAGGACATCTATATGAACTAGAGCATATATGGGTTTATGTAGATAATAATGAGAGAGTATCAAGAGTGGATGCCAGTTGGCATGGCAGGTTCAATCCAATGGAAGGTATAGAGATAAGAGAAGGGACTCATCCGGTTCTCTATTCTCAACCAGGTAAACATGCGTTCGCACCTAACCCTTCATGGTTTGAGCCAAAAGAGAGGTTTATCTTGCCTTGCATACAGGAAGCTGGTATAAGTGGATTGCTTATCACTAAGGTCTTCGAAGGTAAAATAACAAAGACGTTAGAGGATGATGAATCAGTAGTCCAATATCTAAGTCGATTTGCCTTTATACCCACTTTTAATTTTAATAAGGAGTTTCGATTCCAAAAGGGTCATTTTTACCCTTGGGAAGAGATCGACAAGTGGATACCTATGAGAATAAAAGAAGTTTTAGAAAATATCAAAAAGGAGGTCTTGTAATATGAAGGGATTAGTTGTTAGTGCAGAGTGGAGTCCAAAACCAGGCTATGTAGTATCAGAGTTTGAAAGGACTACTGGAAAGGCTATTACTGGTAACAGTATCTGGAAGAATCCAAGATTAGAGGTAAAAGAGGTCCCAGACCCTACACCTGGACCGAAGGATGTTGTCCTAAAGGTAAGAGCTTGTGGTGTATGCGGTTCAGATGTTCACTTTTATGAAACAGACAATGAAGGTTATATGCTTTACCCTGGACTTACAAAATTTCCATGCGTTATAGGTCATGAGTTTTCAGGGGAAGTAGTAGCAGTTGGAAAGGAAGTTAAAGACCTAAAAATTGGGGATATGGTTACAGCTGAAGAGATGATATGGTGCGGAGAGTGTGTCCCTTGCAGAAATGGCTATCCCAACCAGTGTCTCAACCTAGAGGAGATTGGATTTACCATTAATGGTGCTTTTGCAGATTATATACTCATTGGAGCTAAATACTGCTGGAAGATAGATGAGATAGCAGAGAGATATGGAGACAGAGAAAAGGCTTTTGAAGCAGGGGCATTAGTTGAGCCTACTAGTGTCGCTTACAATGGTATGTTTGTAAGAGCAGAAGGCTTTAAGCCAGGTGGATATGTGGTAGTGTTTGGTGCAGGACCTATCGGTTTAGCGTCAATAGCTTTGGCTAAAGCAAGTGGTGCAAGTAAAATCATTGCATTTGAGATTTCTAATAAGAGAAGAGAGTTAGCGAAACTAGTTGGAGCAGAGTATGTGTATAATCCAACCGAGGTTGACCCTGTAGAAGTAATACTTGATATCACAAAAGGCGCTGGTGCAGATATGCTGGTTGAATCTGCAGGAGCTCCAACGAAGACCATTCCAGCTATGGAAAAGACACTCGCCATAGGAGGAAAGATTGTTCAAATCGGTAGAGCAGCGGAAAGGGTTCCTGTATATCTTGAATATTTCCAGACACATGCGGGTCAGATATTTGGAGCACAGGGGCATTCTGGTTATGGGACATTCCAGAACGTCATAAGACTTATGGCATCTGGAAGGATAGATATGACTCAAATCATTACATCCAAGTTCTCCCTCTCTGATGCTGTATCCGCTATAAAGAAGACAAGCCAAAGAGAAGACGGAAAAGTAATGGTAAGGATGTAGAAAGGAGAGAGATTATGCAAAACGGATTCTGGTTGACAACAGAAAATCCAGGAATAGTATTTGAGAATACAGAGGTAGGTAGATTAAAGAAACAGATATGGGATGCCTCTGAAGAAGAGATAGATGCAATACTAAAAGAGTATGGTATACCGTCTCCTCCAGAGCTAGGAAAACCAGGAACTTATATTCAGACTACTGTAAGACAACAGGTAGTAGAAAATAGAAGAAAGAATGATATAGTTTTAATTCCAATAGGTTCTACCGAAAAACATGGAAGACATTCTATCTCTGGACTAGATACATTGGTAGTAACTCAGATACTTGAAGGGGTAAGAAGGTACACTGAAAAACAGGGCAGACCCGTTAATCTAGTATGGCCCCCTATCAACTATGGGGCTCACCCATATCACCATATAGGTATGCCTGGAACAATAATTATACCTCAAGATGTAGTGAAAGAACTACTTATAAGTGTCATGTTAGGGCTTTGGAATGATGGTTTTCGTAAACAGATACTAGTCAATAACCACGGACAACTCTGGGTCTTAGAATCTGCTCTCCATGAATTTATGTATAGGTATCAATTGCCTGGAATCTTCCAAGTATTAGATTGGCATAGAGCAGTAAGGGAATTCTTCTATCCAAAGGGAAAACCAGATATGGTAGAAACCCCATTTGTCCATGCAGATGAATCAGAAACATCTCTAGCTTTACTACTCTTCCCAGAAGGTATGGTAGATATGAGTTTAGCTGAAGATACAGTCGGCAAGGGACAGAGTTATTTGCCAGATGGTCACTTTGACAAATCTGTTGAGCCATTCCATAGACCTCATAGGTGGTCTGAGGGAGAGGGACATGCCCCAATAGAAATAGTTGCTCAGCCAGAGGGAGTTGTAGGTAGAGCAAGCGCTGGTTCAGCAAGAAAAGCTAAGAGACCTGTAGCAGCAATACTGAAATATCTAACCCTAGTTATAGATCAGATATTAGAAGTCTTCCCACCTGGAACTGTTCCTCCAGTAGAAGAGGTAACCTTAAGGTCCGCTAAAGAGATGGAGCCATATCTAAAAGAACCAGAAACAGAAGGGTGGAAGACGGTATACAGTCTGCCTAAGATAGGTTTTTAGGAGGAGTAAGATGTTAGCAGGAGTTTTTGAAGGTGAAGGTAAGCTAAGTATAAAAGAAGTTCCAGAACCTAAGATAACAAAACCAGACGATGTCCTTTTGAAAGTAGAATTTGCAGGTATATGTGGAACAGATGTCCATATATTAGAGGTTCCTCCTGGACATCCCGCCACTCCCGGAGCCATCCTTGGTCATGAGTATGTAGGAATAGTCGTAGATAAAGGAACAGATGTCAAAACAGTCGATATAGGAGATAGAGTTGTCGTAGACCCTAACCTTACCTGCGGGGTTTGTCGATACTGCAGAAGAGGACTCCCCAATATGTGTGAAAACTTTACCACTCTTGGGATATATCTCAACGGAGGATTCGCTCCATATAACGTTGCACCAGCTAAGGCTCTCTATAAGATATCTAAAGATGTCCCATTAGAGAGGTCTGCCCTAGCTGAGCCTCTCTCCTGTGTAGTTAATGCTATGAGGAAATTAAGCTTACAGGTTGGGGATAATGTCGTCTTAATTGGAGCTGGACCTATGGGATTATTATTCTTACTTATGATCAAAGCACAAGGAGCTGGCAAGGTCATAGTTATTGAACCTGCACCATTTAGGGCAAAGGTAGCAAAGGACCTAGGGGCAGATATAGTCTTAAATCCAAAAGAGGTAAATACTAAGGAAGCAATAATGGATTTAACTGAGCTTGGTGCGGATATTGTAATTGATGCGGTTGGTAGTCAATTTGCTACCGCTCTAGATATAGTCAAAAGAGGAGGAACTGTACTTCTCTTTGGAATGAATGAAAATGCACTACCTCAGATAAGACAGGTTATCATACCTAGATATGAGCTCAAGATACTGGGTTCTTATATCTCTTGGTTTAGTTTTCCTCAAACCGTAGCGATATTAGAAAGTGGAAATGTCCCTGTAGAGAAACTTGTCACTCATAAGCTTTCTCTTACTAAATTACAAGAAGGAATTGACATAATGAAGCGAGGGAAAGGCATAAAGGTCCTAATAAATCCGCAAGAATAAAAAATAGGGGGAGCCGCTGTCTATCCTCAGCTCCCCCTGTATTGTCTTATTCAATCTCAAACCTTGAGATTATTTCTGCTAGGCTATTTGCCACTTCATTTAATCTGTTGATATCTGCTGTTATCTCTTCTATAGTGGCATTTACCTCTTCTACTGCTGCTGATACTTCCTCTGAAGATGCTGCATTCTCTTGTGCTATAGCTGCTACACTCTGTATAGATTCTGATATCCTTCTTGCCTCTCTACTAACAGAAATAATCCCATCCGTTATGTTCTGTATCGCTCTTAATGTCGAATTAGTTCCCTCTGATATCTTCTGGAACGTTTCTGTAACTTTAGTTCCTGTTTCTACCTGATTATCTATTATCTCTAATGTGTTATTTATTCGCTCCGCTGTTCTGTCTATCTGAGATTTTACCTGTTCTATAAACTCCGCTATCTGCTGTGCGCTTCTGTTTGATTCTTCTGCTAGTTTCCTTACCTCATCTGCTACTACTGCAAATCCACGTCCTGCCTCTCCAGCCCTTGCTGCCTCTATCGCAGCATTTAATGCTAAGAGATTTGTCTGGGAACTTATATTCGTTATTGTTTCTACTATACGTCCTATCTCATTAGCTAATCTCTCAAGTTCTGAGGTTGCATTCACTACCTCTGCTGTTGCAGATGATGTTTCACTAAAACCTATACTAAGTTCATCAACTACTTTTTGCCCCTCTTGAACTAATTTCACTGTATTTTGATTATTACTCGATACCGTCTCAGCATCTTTCGCTAATATCTCTATCTTGCTTGTTATACTATCTACCGATGTCGACACCTCTTGAACATTTCTAGCTGTCTCTTGAGCTCCATTAGCTATACCTTCTACTGTAGTAGATATCTGTTGGACAGACTGAGCAGTTTGATTTATAGATTCACCAACTTCCGTTCCCATATTAGATAATTCTTTTGCGGTATCTCTTGCTGTAATAATCATTGCACTTAGATTATCTATCATCCTACCTAGACTATTAGCCAGTCTAGCAGTTTCTCCTTTAAACTTGCCTTCTATCTTCACTTTAAGATTTCCATTTGCCACTATATCTGCTATATTTGTAAGTCTCTCTATAGGTTTGGCTATAGAATTACCTACAAGATAAGAAACAAAAACTACTACTAATGCTGTTATTACAAAAAGCAGTATAATAAACCTTAGCATACTATTAACACCAGCAAATGCTGAGTTTTCCGGTTCCTGCACCACAAAAGACCAACCTGTAATCTTTATTGGAGCAAATGCAGCTATCTTACGTATTCCTTTATACTCATATCTACCAACGCCTTGTTCCCCCGCTATCATACGCTGTACTATACTTCTCAAACTAGGTGAATCAACCTGTAAATAATTTGTCTTTAAGATCTCTGATTCGTCTGGATGAACAAGGATTAATCCATCATTACGAACTATATAACCATATCCTCCCTCTGATAGATTTACCGATTTACATCTTTCGACCAATATCTTCATTGGATAATACGCACCGAGGACTCCGTAAGGATTCCCACTTGGGTCTAAGATGGGAACCGCTAGAATAATAGCTGGTTCATTATTATCTGGAATCACACCACTAGCTATAATATTCTTTCCTGTGGTCATAACAGTTTTAAAAAAGTCACTGTTAGAAACCTCCACTGAGCTACCCTTAGTTGTCATTCCCCTCCCCTTGTTATCTGTCATAAAGATATCATACCAACTAGGGTTCTTTTTTACATATTCCTCTAACCTTGACATTATAAGGTCAGTTCTACCAGAAATCATCTGTAGTTTCAAGAGATTTTCTTCTAATATCAGACTTATATCTTCTGCCTGAAGTCTGGCTAAACTTTTTAATGCCTCTATGTATGCTGTCTCCAAAGTATTTCTAAATCTATTATAACCGGTGAAAGCTAAGATCCCAAAGGGAACCAAGGAAAAGATAAGAAACCAAATGATAAGATTAGATTTTAGAGATTTACCAAAATCTAGGTTAACCATTAAAGATCCCTCCTCCTAATCTTTGTACTATACTTTAATCTTTAAGTCATAGTATAATCCCCCCACTACTACCCTTTATCTCATTAATTAACATAAATATATCGGCAGAAAAATTAAAAAGTTTATTCCTCTACTATCAATACCTCATCCACTCCATCGATTTCTTCAAGATGCACCGCTACTCTCTCTTTTCTTGATGTAGGGGTATTTTTCCCCACATAATCTGGTCTTATAGGGAGCTCTCTATGCCCCCTATCTATAAGAACTGCAAGCTGTATTGTAGCTGGTCTACCATAATCTATAAGAGCATCCATAGCTGCTCTCACTGTTCTACCAGTATAGAGGACATCGTCTACGATAATCACATTTTTATCTGCCACATCTAGATGCAAGTTCTGTTTGGGCAATTCTCTAGTAACATCATCCCTATATGGAGTTACATCCAAAAATTGGACTGGTACATCTATACCTTCTATAGCCTTTATATTCTGGGCTATACGCTGTGCCAGATAAACACCTCTAGTCTTTATACCCACAAGAACAAGACTACTCACATCCTTATTATGTTCAAGTATTTCATGTGTAATTCTAAGTAAAGCTCTCCTTATACTCTCTCTATCCATTATATGAGCCTTTATCATATGTCATTCACCACCTTTATTTTTTATTGAAGGTCTCTATAATCCAATCCTTAATTTCATCTCTTACTTTTCTAAAAACTCTAAGTTTCTCCTCCTCTTTACCAATAAATTCTGCAGGGTCTTCAAAACTCTTATGAATGACCTTCTTTCCAGGGAAGAAAGGACATTTTTCTTTAGCACTATCGCAAACTGTAACCACATAATCAAATAATATACCCTTAAATTCTTCGATCCTCTTTGACCTATGGTTAGATATATCAATACCCAATTCTTTCATAACCTTTATAGCGTATGGATTTACTTCTGTTGCTTCTAGTCCAGCGCTATAAGCTTCGTAAACATC
>JACIXS010000174.1 GCA_014360335.1 bacterium
CTTTACTCTTTTTATGCATAGGTAAATTTGGTATAATGGTAAGTATCAATTAAAATCACTCCTTTCTGGTTTGGATTTTTTATTATAGTATATCAATTCCAGCCAGAAAGGAGCACTCTTTCTAAAAAGTGATTACACCCCAGTCGGAAACTCCTCTTGACAAATGTGGGGGGATAAAATAATAGGTAAAAGTTAGTGTGTGGGTTATATCCCCAGGGCTATAGAGCTCGTATAGAAAGAGATTGTACCTTGACAGTTAAATATTGGAAGTAAAAAGGAAAATAACTCTAAGAGACCTTCTTGTAGTCTCTCATACTCTTATATCCTAGTACCAAACAAACTTAAATCTACTTAGCCTCTTCAGCCCAACTGATAAGATGTTCAACTATACCAAGCTTCCTAAAATCTATCCATGCATCTAGATGTATGTTCATACATATAAGAGCTACTCTCCATACCCACTGTTTCCTACTGTAAACTCTGGCTCTCTCTAACTTGTAGTCTACCAATATGCGCTTTATAGACCTTTCAACTGAAGAGCGATACTTACTATAGATATTACTCCATAATTCAGATCCTCTTGGTGGAGTGGTAGATAGTCTAAGATTATCCTTAGGATAAGTATATATGACCCTACCATAACTAGAATTAGAACATTCACTCTTAATAGGGTACTCACCAAGTTTTCTCTTTGTCTTCTTACTTGCAAGGATCGGACATCTCCACTTTATCCTACAACGGTCCTTATTATATCCCCAGTTGACCATAGGTAAGCCAAGAGGACAGATAGGTCTACCATAGATATCAAAGTTGGATAGACTCTCCTCTTTTGTATTCTTAGGATTCAACTCTATGATAGGGCTAAGGTTATAGTGATTACAGAGATGATAGGTAGCGAGATTATCATGAGCAGAATCGGCAACAAAGTAGCTAAAATTATACTCTGAATAGAGGGTTTTAAGTTGGGATAGAGCTATTACAGCACTAACGCTATCGTGTCTATAGAGGTGAGGTAGTATAAAGTGTAAGGGTAGGTCATAACGGTTGTTAGTGCTGATAGTATAGAGTGTATAACCGAAGAAGTATCTTTTATGGTAGCTATCCCAACCCCAATTAGCTGAAGGGTCAGAGTAAAGCCTTTTACAGTTACAGTGCTTGATGCCGTTCTTAGAACAATTACAGAGTTTCTTGCCATAAGGGTTAGATGGAGATTCCAAAGGAGCGCCATCAGCAGATAATACCAAGTCAGGCTTAATTAGACCCATCTTGATAGAAGGCTTAACAGCGACTTCGGAGAATAGAAGAGAGATAACCCTTTGAGGGCCCAAGGAAACCTTTCTACCTTTAAGGATTCTATTAACGATATTTTTAACGACGTTA
>JACIXS010000175.1 GCA_014360335.1 bacterium
TAATCAAATAATATACCCTTAAATTCTTCGATCCTCTTTGACCTATGGTTAGATATATCAATACCCAATTCTTTCATAACCTTTATAGCGTATGGATTTACTTCTGTTGCTTCTAGTCCAGCGCTATAAGCTTCGTAAACATCGCCATATAGATGTCTTAAAAATCCCTCCGCCATTTGAGACCTACAAGAGTTATGGGTACATATAAACAAAACCTTCTCCTTCATTACAAGTCACCTCACAGGGAAATATCCAACCTGAGAAACTATCTTCTGACCCTCATCACTTAATACACAATCTATAAAAGACTTCACATCTGGGTCATCGTAGTTACAGGTATACATATAGAGATATCTACTAATGGGATAAAGACCTTTTCTTACATTAGTCTCTGTTGGAAGATATGCCTTAGACTTATTATCCTTCTTTACAGCTAATATCTTAACCCCTCTCGAATATGCTATTCCACCATAACCTATAGCATACTTTTCCTTTGAAACAGCATTAACAATTCCACCAGTCCCAGGTAAACTCTGAGCTTTATTAGTATAATCTTCATTGTTCAAGACATGCTCTTTGAAAAAGACATATGTCCCAGAATTATTTTCTCTTGTATAGACCACTATGGGTCTATCCTCCCATCCCAATTCTTTCCAACTTCTAATCTTACCTGTATATATACCCTTTAGTTGCCCTAAAGAGATCTCTCTGATAGGATTAGAAGGATTAACGTATATAGTAATTCCATCAAGGGCTATTCTAAATTCTTTTGGCTCTTTATTCCATAC
>JACIXS010000176.1 GCA_014360335.1 bacterium
TTAAGAATCTTCAAATCATAATCCTTTGATTGCAGGTCGTTATCAGAATCTTTTATTCTCTCAAAAATATAATCCCTCTTTTTGCCAAAAAGAAATCTTTCCTCTTCTGTTTCTATGATTTTTATGTATCCTCTCCTTGCTAAATCTATAATCTCTGCGACTATATCCCTTGTATCTGTCTTTTCATCAATTAGAGTACCTGCCTCAAGAGGAGTCATATCCTGTGGTGGTTCATATTGGACTTGTATTACTCCCCTTTCTCCTATATCTCTACCCTTATTCCACCATAACCAATATAAGAAAGCAAGAAGAGAAGGAATATATATACCTACGTAAAGCCATGGATTTTTCCACCACGGAGGACCTGTCTGTATCTTTATTAGACCAGCTGGCCAACCAACAGCTATTGTCATGCCTTCATGAGGGGATAGGGGTCTTGTTAGCATGAATATAACTTGATTTCCCTCTCTACGAATTTTACAATCTTTTCCTCTACTACCAAAAGCACCCGTATAGCAAGCATGCTGAAGAGAAGGATTATCAAAGGGAAGATAAACTTTTATAATACCTTCCTTAATTGGAACTGGCCATCCTGTTCC
>JACIXS010000177.1 GCA_014360335.1 bacterium
TATGGTAGCAGATCCATTATGGAAGAAATCCATCTTTAATACATGTTACTATGTAGGAGTTACTTTACCTATAAGGTTAATAATAGCATTAATGGCTGCAATCTTATTAGACCAAAGAGTAAGAGGTATCACTATATTTAGAGTGATATTCTATCTACCGTCTATCACTGCAGGAGTAGCAATATCTCTACTATGGAAACTAATCTTTCAGCCTACATATGGATTAGCTAATAGCCTCTTAGCCCACTTTGGCATCCAAGGACCAGCTTGGTTAGGAGATCCAAAGTGGGCTATGCCAAGCATCATTATTATGATGAGTCTAAATATAGGTCAATTTATGCTTATATTCCTTGCTGGATTACAGTCAGTACCTACATACCTCTATGAGGCTGTTCAGTTGGATGGGGGGAACAAATGGCATCAATTTAAATATGTAACTGTTCCCTTTCTAACTCCAGTTATATTCTTAAATATAGTAATAGGAGTTATTGAAATGATGCAGATGTTCACTCAAGCTTATGTGATGACTGGCGGAGGTCCTATGGATGCAACTCTAGTATATGTAATGTACATATATCAAAGAGCATTTCAATGGCTTGAAATGGGATATGCATCTAGTCTAGCATGGTTTCTATTCATAGTGCTTCTTACACTTACCATTTTCCAATTTAAACTTTCTGGAAGATGGGTATACTATGAAAGTACTGGAGGGAGAAAGTGAAATTGAAAAAACTTACAAGTACTATATTAACTTATACATTCTTAATAATGGGTGCTATCATATTTATAATACCATTTCTTTTTCTCATAACGTCTTCTTTTAAATCCCCAGAACAGATAATGTCTGTTCCTTTTAGATGGTTACCTAAACCCTGGAGATGGCAAAATTATATAGAAGCATTTCGGGTTCAACCTTTTGGCAGATACTATTTAAATAGCACTATCGTTACTAGTTTAAACATACTAGGCATACTCACCTCCTGTACCCTAGCTGGCTGGGGATTTTCTAGAAAGTATTACTGGGGTAGAGATTTCTTCTTCTTATTAATACTCTCCTGTATGATGATCCCAGGGCAGGTAACAATGATACCCTTATATATAATGTACTCAAAATTAGGATGGATCAACACCTATTTCCCGCTAATTCTGCCATCATTCTTTGGAAGCCCTTTTTATATCTTTCTAATTCGTCAATTCTTCTTGACAATCCCCGATGAACTAGCGGATGCAGCAGTAATAGATGGATGTAGCCCATTTAAGGTATTCTGGTATGTAGGTTTACCCTTAGTAAAACCAGCACTAGTTTCTGTAACGATATTTACATTTCTGGCTGTTTGGAATGATTTCTTTACTCCATTAATATATTTAAATTCTCCACAAAAGTATACCGTTATGCTAGGCCTTACTGCATATCAAGCCGAGGGATTTACGCACTGGGAATATCTTATGGCAGCCTCTACTGTAGCGATGTTACCTGTCTTCGTTGTATTTCTAAGTTTACAGAGATATTTTGTTCAAGGGATGGCAATGAGCGGATTAAAAGGATAACTTAAAGATTTAGGAGGTAAAGACTATGAAGATAGGATTCATAGGTGTAGGGATAATGGGAAAACCTATGGCCAAAAATCTTATAAGAGCTGGTTATAACCTTGTTGTATATGATATAAATAAAGACCCAATAAAAGAGCTAGTAAAGCTAGGGGCAGAAGAAGGGACCTCTCCTAAAGATGTAGCAGAAAGAACAGATATAATAATAACAATGTTACCAGATTCTCCTCAGGTAAAAGATGTTATTTTAGGAGAAAATGGAGTCTTAGAAGGAGCTAAGAAAGGCTCTATAATTATAGACATGAGCTCTATTAACCCTGCTGTGTCTAGAGAAATAGCCCAAATAGCTAAAAAAAGAGGGATCGAATTTTTAGATGCACCTGTAAGCGGAGGGG
>JACIXS010000178.1 GCA_014360335.1 bacterium
AGTCTCCTCTAAAATCTTCAAGTATGGAACATGCTGCTAGATTATATATCGCTAGATTGAAACAAGAAAGAGAAGAGAAAAAATAAAACCCACCAGAAAAACCTGGTGGGTTAAACTTTCTAAGAATTAGAAGCTGAATGTTAAGTAAGGAGTAAACTTGAGATCCTTAGTACTTGCATCTTGCCATATATAGATAGCAGTAGAAACATTTGTATCTAGAGTTTTACTTACACAGAAGCCTACGGCTTTATTATAAACATTGTACTCTATGTATGGATCCCATCCAGTTTCAGCCTTAACTCCTGGCAGATTGATTCCTACCACTTGATATTTTGCTTCAGTATCTCCTGCTCTTTGACCATACAGGGCATAGAGAGTTAATAAGTTGGGAGCAACATTCCACCTACCGCTTACTCTGTATCCCATAGTAGTCTTATCATCTCTTGTCCAGGCTATCCCTGTAATTCTACCCCAGGAACCTTCTAAATTAGCTCCTAGAGCTACAGCTTTTTGATTCCCAGTTGTTGTAGCTACATCTGGAGTTAATAGTAACCAGGTAGTAAGTCCAGGGAATAGAGCGGAACTGATTACATTAACCCCACCTACACCGCCAATATCGAAGGAATCGCTATAAATGGCTGTAACACCATAGGTACTTATTGAAAGTGCTCCAGCTTCGATCTTTATTGGTAGACCCTTAGATGTTAGATCAGTAGTTACTACCGCTCTATCAACTGTAAGTAAACCGTAAGAGGTAGGTGGTGTTGTTGTCCAGTCCACTGGAGTCTTCCACCACTCTAAATCTACGTCACCTATCCTTAGTCCTACGCTGTAAGTAATGTAATCGTTGACATTTCCAGAGAGAGTTAGATAAAGTCTTCCCTCGAAATCTGGATCGGTTGGATTAGTAAAGTTGTAAGCGTTGAGTCTGAACCTCAAGCTACCCGTAATGTTGACACTTGCATACGCTGGCACTACTAATCCTACTATTAATGCCAACGTCACCCATGCTACCAGTAACTTTTTAAACACCTAAAATCACCTCCATAAAAATTTTCGTTTTATAAACCCTAGCCTACGATTAAGCAGGTAACAACTCATATCTTACCACTTTACTACAATTATCAATTCCCCCTTATCCCTACCCTACTAATTGCCACCTGCCATTATCGCAGGCATTAGTTGACTCTAATTATACCTTTTACTTTTTGGTTAGTCAAGGGGTGGTGAGACTCTATAAACTTTAGCGTGGGATAAAACGAAGGGGAAGTTCCTACTATTATATATCAGGGACTTCCCCTTCATACTTCATCTGTGAGATAATTAAATCAGTAAAACTCCTGGGCAGGTAAAACCATGCTACTAGAACTACTTAAACTATTCAAAAAACATATAAAGCTATTAAATACTCAAAACTCTACACCTAATACTATACACATAAAACTAAAGGAAGTCAAAGTCATTTGTGAACAATGCAAAGTTAAAATGCATAGCCATGGCTTTAATAGAGAAAGGAAAGTTCTTATAGACAAGTCTAGCTGGGTAGTTTATAG
>JACIXS010000018.1 GCA_014360335.1 bacterium
TGACAGGATTCAATAATAAATCTTTCTTTACTTTTGAATGCATCTATTAAGCGACTATGCTCTAATCTCACACAGTCTTTGTGCCTTTCATCTGAAAACTTAGTCAACATACATAATGGAGAATTATGAGACCTAAAGGTCCAGTTTATGTAAAGTTCATCGATCTTATAAGTAAAGTAACTGAGGTCATATATACATATCTCCATACCACTTAACTTAGAGATTGACTCTATATAACTCTGAAACGTCCCCTTATAATTTCTCATAATCTATATAGTAGAACAAGCTCACAAAGGATTCAACAATTTTATCCTAAAAGTATAAATTCCTTTCCGATTCTAACAGAACCTTCTTGACAGAGATTGTAAGAGATTGTTATATATATAGAAACTCTTTAAACAAGATATAAAACTAAGAAGAAAAGGAGAGGAGTTAAGTTATGCCTAAAAATCCTTCAAAAAGGTTTAATCAGTTGGCACCCTATGTATTTTCTATACAAGATGCAAAAAAATTAAAATTAAAGGCTGAAGGAAAGAGGATAATAGACCTTGGTATGGGAAGTCCCGACCTACCAACACCGAAACATATAGTAGACGCATTGATCGAGGCAGTAAGTAATCATAGTGAAACGCATAGATATCCAAATAGTAAGGGGTTACCAAAGCTGAGGGAAAGTATAGCGTTATGGTATAAAAAGAGGTTTAACGTAGACATAGACCCAGAAAGGGAGGTCCTCCCTCTAATAGGTTCTAAAGAGGGAATAGCTCATCTAGCATTAGCCTATATAGACCCTGGAGACTATACTATTACTATGAACCCTTCCTATCCTGCCCACTATAATGGGACATTTATAGCTGGAGGGCAGGTATTCTTTCTACCCCTTAGGGAAAAGAATGACTTTGTACCAGACCTCTCTGAGATACCAAACAGTGTTCTCAACAAGACAAAACTTATGATAGTAAGCTTTCCCCATAATCCAACTACAAGTATTGTAGATAAAGATTTCTATAAAAGCGTGTTAGACTTAGCAGAAAAGTATGACTTTATAGTGGTTAGCGACCTGGCTTATTCAGAGATATGCTTTGATGGGTATAAGGCACCTAGCCTATTGGAGTTAGATGGAGCAAAAGAGAGAGTTGTAGAATTTAATTCCTTCTCTAAGACATTTAATATGGCTGGTTGGAGAATAGGCTATGTGGTAGGAAACCAGGAGATTATCTCAAAACTAGCTCAGATTAAAAGCTATATCGACTATGGAGTATTCGAAGCTATTCAGTATGCCTGTATCTCTGCCCTTAATGGACCGTTAGATGAAGTAAAGAAAACAGTAGAAACATATAGACGTAGGAGAGACGTATTTATTAGTACATTAAACAGGTATGGGGTCTATCCTAAAGTTCCTAAAGGGACTATGTATGTATGGCTACGGGTTCCAGAAGGATATACCTCTCAGGAATTCTCTAACAAACTCTTAGAAGAGAAAAATATAGTTGTCTCTCCTGGGGATAGCTTTGGTAAACATGGAGAAGGGTTTATAAGGGTAGCTCTGGTAGCAGATGAATCGCTTATACTAGAAGCAGGAGAAGCTATAGGTTCTATGTATATCAGATAACTTATGGTATAATTGATACTGAAAATATTTTTTGTAAAAAGAGGTAGAAGATATAAAATGAATCCAAGAATTCAGGTAACAGATAATCTGGAAGAACTCTTAAATATACTTCCCCCCTTCCTTAAAGAAAAGGTTTCTAGTATGGAAGGGTTAGAGGACTTAATAGAGATTGTAGTAGACCTAGGTAGGGAACCGGAAGCCAGGTTCCCTAATAGGGGGGTATTACTTTCTAATGAACCTGTAACTATTGAAGATATTAATTATATCGTCTCAAAGGTTGGTAGTTTCGATGGTAATAACAGAGCAGGGATACCGAAAACCCTTCACAGAATCTCCTGTATAAGAAATAGAAAAGGGAGCATAATAGGACTTACCTTAAGAGTTGGAAGAGCGGTATACGGAACGGTAGATATTATAAGGGATGTTATAGAAACGGGTAAGAGTATCCTTTTATTGGGTAAGCCAGGTGTTGGAAAAACTACTATGCTTAGAGAGATAGCAAGAATCTTAAGCGACGAATTTAAGAAGAGGGTTGTAGTTGTAGATACATCTAATGAGATAGGAGGGGACGGAGATATCCCTCATCCAGCTATAGGGAGAGCTAGAAGGATGCAGGTATCCTCTCCAGAAAGGCAACATGATGTTATGATTGAAGCGGTAGAAAACCATATGCCTGAAGTTATAGTTATAGATGAGATAGGGACAGAGTTAGAAGCTAAGGCAGCTAGGACTATAGCAGAGAGAGGGGTTCAACTTATAGGAACAGCTCATGGGATAAGTCTTGAGAATATATTACTAAACCCAACACTGTCCGATCTTGTTGGGGGTATACAGGCGGTAACTTTAAGCGATGAAGAGGCAAAGAAGAGAGGAACTCAGAAAACTGTATTAGAAAGAAAGGCTCCTCCTACATTTGATATTGTTATAGAGATAAGAGACCGGGATACATTAGCTATTCATCACGATGTAGCTCAGGTAATAGACTATATGTTAAGAGGCTATTCTCCTAGGCCAGAGATTAGAACTAGAAGAGATTATGGATATGAAGTGATAGAAGAGGCTTCTATACCAATCGACGAGGAGATAGAAGAAAGATTCCAAACCAAGAATAAACATATTAGGGTGTATCCATTTGGTATAAGTAGAAACAGACTAGAAAAGGCGATAAGAGAACTAGATGTTCCTGCCCTCATCACTAAGAAACTTGATGAGGCAGACTTCATACTTACTCTAGCATCTCACGAAAAGAGAGAAGGCAGTAAACTATTAGCCAAAGCCCACAGAAATATACCTATATATAGCATAAAAAGTAATACTCTAGTGCAGATGAAGAACTTCCTTAGAGGATACTTTAATGGAGAGGAGCAGGAGGAATCTGAATACAATAAGATTCTAGAAGAGATAGATAATGGGATTAAAAAGGTCTTAGAGACACTAGAGCCAGTGGAACTTGCACCTCAGAATGCTAGGATTAGAAGATTACAACACCAGATTATAGAGAGATATAACTTCCGTTCTGAAAGTGTAGGAGAAGAACCTTATAGGAGAGTAAGAATATTACCGTAATGCCTTTTATTACTCTAGAAGGAATAGATGGTAGTGGTAAAAGCACTATAAGTTCTCTTTTACAGGAAAGATTAAGAGAAAAGGGTTTAGATTTTATAGCAATTAGGGAGCCAGGGGGAACTCCTATTGGAGAAAAGATAAGAGATCTTCTTTTAGACCCTAGTTACTCTATATCACCTATAGAAGAGGTTTATCTCTATGCCACAAGTAGAGCTGTTCTTGTAAGAGAGATTATTCTTCCGGCGTTAAATAGCGGTAAGATTGTTATATCCGAGAGATACCTTGACTCTTCCCTAGCATATCAAGGCTATGGTAAGGGAGTTCCATTAAAGTTTATATATGAGGTAAATAGACCTGCAATTATGGGTCTATATCCGGACCTAACTATCCTATTGGATATAGACCCTCTTTTATGCATTGAGAGGCTTAAAGATAAGAAGAAAGATAGGATAGAGCTAGAAGGATTGACCTTACAGAAGAATGTAAGATACGGATATCTGAAACTGGCAGACTTTTATAAGGAGAGATACTTAGTTATAGACGCAACAAAAGAGCCTCAAAAGATTGTCAAAGAGATTATAGAAAAGATTGAGAGGCTTAAAAGATGAATGCTTGGGTTTTAATAAGGCTATTATCGATAATATTAGGAGCGGTAATAACTTGGTATCTAGCTAATCTAATAGGGAATAGTGTAATCTCAAGAATAAATAAAATCGGATATAAAGGCGATAAAAATCGTATTATTACTCTAGGCTCTCTCATTACTTGGGTTATAAGAGTCATAATAGGAGTATCTGCGGTAGTATGGATCTTAAGGACATTAAATATAGACCCTAGTCCTTTTATAGCTGGAGCAGGGATATTAGGTCTGGCTATAAGCTTTGGCTCTCAAAATCTGATAAGGGATATGATAAACGGATTTTTCATAATATTAGAGAATCAGTATGATATCGGTGATGAGGTAAAAATAGGAGCGATTCAAGGAGTGGTAGAAGATTTAACTTTAAGAACTACTAAGGTTAGAGATGAAACAGGGGCTTTATATATAATCCCAAATAGCTCAATATCACAAGTGGCCAATTTAACTGACAAGTGGACAAAGATATCACATACGATAAGCGTAAGCAACAAGGAGCCCTTAGAAAAGATAGAAGAGGTCCTAAGGTATGTACGGGATAAGATGTATGAAAGGTACAGAGAAGATATAATAGAGGAGCCAAAGATAGAAGGAGTCCAAGCATTTGACTCTTCTACTGTGAAGTTAGCTATCTCCTGTAAAGTCTCTCCACACAAAAAACGTATATTAGCACCATTCTTCCTGCTCTCTCTAAAAGAGGGGGTAGAGGAGGTAAATCTCAATATAATGTAGGAGGTGTAGAATGAAATTAATTCTCATTATCACACAGTCAAGCGATGCGGACCTTCTTATATCTAATCTTGTAGAGAAAGGATTTGGAGCAACAAAACTAGCCAGTACAGGTGGATTCTTAAGAGAGGGTAATGCGACCATACTAGTTGGCGTAGACGATGAACTTGTAGAAGATGTATTAGGTATAGTAAGGAGCACCTGTAAGTCTAGGGAGAGGCTTATGAGTCCTACCCCACCTGGTATGGTAGAGTCTATGGGAGGATTTATACCCTATCCTATAAAGGTACAGATAGGTGGAGCTACGGTCTTTGTCCTTAACGTAGACAGATTTGAAAAGGTATGAGAGATATTCTAGGACAAAAACGTGCAAGAAGAATACTGGAGAATGCTATTAAACAGGAGAAAATTCCCCATTTCTTTATCTTTGTAGGTCCTAATGGAGTTGGTAAGGTCTCCATGGCTAAAGAGTTTGCTATGGCTCTAAACTGTATAGCTACTGATAAGCCTTGTAGGAATTGTAATATGTGTCTAAGTATCATAAACAATAAGAATCCTGATTTTATTCTCATTAATAATGAAACGATAGGTATAGCTCAAACAAGAGAGTTAAGAGAGATTGCGTTTTTATCTCCGATATCAGGTAGGTATAGGGTCTTTGTTATAGAAAATGCAGAAAATCTCACTCTGCCTTCAGCTAATAGCCTCTTAAAGGTCTTAGAAGAACCACCATCATCTTCTATCTTTATCTTTACTGTAAAAGACCTAAGTAATATTCTTAAGACAATAGTATCGAGAGCTTTGGTCGTTCCATTCTCCCCAGTTAAAAGAGATATTATAGTTTCAATACTGGTAGAAAAGGGATGTCCAGAAGATACCGCAGTAGAGATAAGCTATCTATCTGAGGGGAATGTTGAAAAGGCTATAGAAATCTTTGAGTCAGGAAATCTAGAGAGAAAGATCGTCTCATATTTAGATATAGAGTCTCTAGAAAGTCCGGATATGGTATTAGATACAATCTCTATCTCTCTTAGAGACAGCATTATAAGATTAGCTGGAGGAGATGAAAGATTCATTATCTCTAAGAGTCATAGAGGTATAGTTAATGGAAATAGGTTAGAAAATCTAATAGAAAATTTCTTTTTTATACAAGAGATAAAAATCCTAGAAGAAAGTAATAGTGACTGGAGATTGGCTTTGGCTTTACTCTACAAAGAATTGGAGGTAAGATAGTTTGTTTCTCTATTTAGTTAGATTAGTAGAAGTCTTTACAGAAAGAGGCTTATACACATCAGAAGATATATATGAGAGTGGTTCTACGGTTATAGTTCCTTATAGAGATAAGGAATATATAGGTGAAATCGTATGTAGATTAGGGGAGATTGAGGATAAAAAGGTAATTTCTCTAAAAAGGATTATTAGGAAAGCTCTTCCTGAAGAGGAGATAGGCGCTAGGAATCGTAATCTAAAGAGACAGGAATTATTCAACATAGTAAAGAGCAGGATAAAAGCTCATAATCTACCGATGAAATTGGTAAAGGTAGACTTTGGGGTGGACCCCGATAGGATAATTTGCTTCTTCACAGCTGAAGGACGAATAGATTTTAGAGAGCTTGTGAAGGATTTAGCCTATACACTAATGAGCAGGGTAGAATTGAGACAGATAGGAGTCAGGGATGAGATAAAACTTATAAAGGGGCTTGGTCCCTGCGGTAAGATCGCCTGTTGCTGTGAATTTTTGGAAGAGTTTGCACCCATATCTATAAGGATAGCAAAAGAACAGGGTCTAATATTAAATCCAACTAAGATTTCTGGAATCTGTGGAAGGTTAATGTGTTGTCTTAGATTTGAGGCAGAGTTTTATAGCAAAGTGATAAAAAATTTTCCAGAGATAGGCTCTGTTGTAGATTCCAAATTGGGTGAGGGAAAGGTAGTTGGTATAAATGTCCTTAAAAATACAGTAATATTAGAGTTCAAGAATGGTTGGCAGAAAGAGGTTCCCCTAGGAGATATAGTAATAAAAAATAAAAATGGTGCCGAAGACCGGATTCGAACCGGTACGGATTTGCATCCACTGGATCCTGAGTCCAGAGCGTCTACCAATTCCGCCACTTCGGCACAGTATCATTATAATTTACAGGATAAAAATGTCAAGGAGGATGAAGACATATGATAATTACTGTAACTCCAAATATCTCACTAGACAAGACTTTGACTGTAGATGGAAGCTTTGAGATAGGTAAAACTCATAGGGTAAAAGAGATAACCTATATACCTGGAGGAAAAGGGGTAAATGCATCTAGGGCTTTATTAGGTCTAGGATATAAAGCCCCAGTATTAGGATTTATTGGGGGAAATACAGGAAAACACATATTAAGCATATTCGACTATGAGGGTATCAAATACGATGTAGTTGAGATAAAGGGAGAATCTAGAACCTGTTATAACATAGTGGATGTCATAAATAATACACAGACAGAAGTATTGGAGAAAGGACCAGAGATAACTGAAGATGATATAAAACTTTTAGAGGCAAAGATACTAAAATATCTATCTGAAAACACAATAGTTTGTATGGGAGGAAGTCTTCCACCTGGAGCCCCTATAGACTTATACGTCAGATTGGTTAACCTAATCAAGTCTAAAGGAGGAAAGGCTATCCTAGACACTAGCGGAAAAGCTCTAGAGGCTGGCATAAAATCAAAACCTTTTGCGGTAAAACCCAATAGGGCAGAGGTAGAGGCAATACTTGGTATAAAGTTAGATACGGTAGAAAACATCAAAAAGGCTCTAGATTATTTCTCAAATGAAGGGATAGAACTTTCCGTTATATCTATGGGTAAAGATGGTGTATATGCGCATAACAGAGGGAAATATTATAAAGTAACTCCACCGGTTCTAAAGCCACTGAATGCGGTAGGTTCTGGAGACTCGGTGGTAGCTGGAATAGCTCTTGGGTTAGAGCAGAAGCTGGATATGCCGGAAGTCCTCAGATTAGGAGCAGCTATGGGAACTGCAAATGTCCTAACCTTAAACCCAGGTGGAGTTAGGAAAGAGGACGTAGAAGATATACTACCAAAAGTAGAGGTGACAACTATATAAGAGAGGAAACTATTGGCAGATTCAGAATTGTATATCCTGAGGATGTAGTCCTCTCTACCACAGATACGCTACTTTTGGCTGATTTTATAAGACTAAAGGATAAGGAAAGTTTTATCGAGATAGGTAGTGGGGTAGGTTGTCTCTCTTTTATCATCTTTGACAGGTATCCTAATTTTAAAAGAGCGATGTTGGTAGAGATACAAACTGAGGTATTTAATGTATTAAAAAGGAATATAGAGGAAAATGAATTACAAGACAAGGTTATACTAGTAAATAGTGATGCTAGAAATCTACCTTCACTCTTCCCACATCTAGCAAATTCCTTCGATATAGTATTTACCAACCCACCACACATAAAAAGGGGAAGAGGAAGAATTAGTCCATCCGAATCAAAAGTGATTAGCACTACAGAGACACTCCTAACTTTAGATGACATAGGAAGGATATCTAGTTACTTCTTAAAGATAAGGGGAAGGCTATATATCATCCACAGAAGTGAAAGGCTAAAGGAGATAATATCAAATCTAGATAACTTTGGTCTAGAGGTAAAAAGGATAACTTTTGTGTATACAAGCCAGACAAAGCCCAGTAAAAGGGTCCTTATAGAGGCTAGAAAGGGAGGGAGACCTGGAGTTATTGTAGAACCACCGATATTCTTATAGTATGAATCAAAAAGCTATTCCCTATCTAGAAGCCATTATCAGATATATAAGAGAAAAGCCATTGAGATTTCACTATCCAGGGCATAAAGGAAAGCTTATTACTCTAGACTTAACAGAGTTACCCCAAACGGATAATCTCTTCTCTCCAATAGGACCTTTAATAGAAGCACAAAGACTTACTGCTTTAACCTTTGGGGCAGATCATAGCTATTTCTTAGTAAATGGAAGCACACAGGGCATCCAATCAGCATTTCTTACCATCTTTAGGCCTAAAGATAAAGTTTTAATATCATATCTCTCGCATAGAAGCGTAATGGAGGGGCTTATACTATCAGGAGCTGAACCTGTTTTTATAGAGGAGAAGATAGATGAATGGGGAATCCCTCAGAATATAACACTAAAAGAAATAAAAGATAAAATTGATAACAGTATAAAAGGGATTTTGCTGACAAACCCAAACTATTTTGGATTGGTTCCAGAGGTAAAGGAGATAGTAGAGCATGCACATAGTAAAGGGATACCTGTAATTGTAGATGAGGCTCATGGGATTCACCTAAACTTTCACAAGGACTTACCTATCTCAGGTCTAGAAGCTGGGGCAGATATAGTTATTCAGAGTATGCATAAGATGGGATTCTCCTTAACTCAGGGAGCCTTGATACATATAAAGGGTAATAGAGTAGATAAGGATAGGTTAGAAGAGAATATACTGCTACTCTCTACAACTAGCCCTTCTACTTTTATCTTAGCATCTATAGATATAGGAAGAAGAGAGCTCTATCTAAATGGGAAAAAGAGATTAGATAGATTGCTCCCTATGATAGAAGAATTGAAGGAAAAGATAGAAGGGCTAGGATTTTGTGTATATAGAAGACCTAATATGGATAAAACCAAATTAACACTATATGGGATAGAAGGGAACAAGTTATCCCTTAACCTTTGGAAAAGATATAGGATACAATCAGAGATGTCTTCTACGACCTACTGTCTGTTTATCATCTCCTTATCAGATACAAAAAGAACCTTAAAAAGGCTTTTGGATGCACTAAAAAAGATAGATGTCTATCCGCCGGGTAGAATAGATAAGCCTCCTAGGTATAGATTAGTTCAGTCTCCCAGTAGTGCTTTTTTCTCACCTAAAGAGAGGGTCAAGACAGAGGATAGCGTTGGTAGAATCTCAGGGGAGATTATCACCCAGTATCCTCCGGGGATACCTTTACTTATACCTGGGGCATTAATAACTAAAGATATAGAGGAATATTTATTGCTAATAGGAAAGAGATATGTCAATGTTACTGTCGATTGAGGGACCTATAGGGGTTGGGAAGACATCATTAACTAGGATAGTAACAAAGGACCTTGGGTTTAAAGGTATATATGAGCTATCTTATAAAAATCCCTATCTTAGTAGTTTCTATAGCGATATAGAACGGTATTCATTCCCGATACAGATAGAATTTCTTATCAATAGATTTAGGCAGTGGAAATCAATACAAAATATCAAAGAAAACCTAGTCTGTGATTATTTCTTTTATAAGGACGAGATATTTGCCCAGATGAATCTAAAAGGGGAAGACATAAGGCTATATAAAAGGATATACAACCAGATGCTTAAGCATATAAAACCGCCAGATTATGTTATATACCTTTCTGCCAGTCCAAAAACTTTAATAGAGAGAATAGAAAAGAGAGGAAGGGTATATGAAAAGTCTATCACATATGAATACCTCTCTAATCTTTGTAGTCACTATGAGGATTATATGAATAAATATAGTCTTTCTCCTGTCCTAAAGGTAAGGGTAGAAAATCTAGACTATGTGAATAAAATAGAAGATAGAAGATATATGCTATCATTAATAGAGGATTTTATAAAAGTCTATTTTTATAAAAGTCTATGAGTGACAGGATTATCCTAGGCATCTCAGGCAATATAGGGGTCGGCAAGACCACCTTAGTAGAGTGTTTAGCAAGACATTGGAACTGGAGCTTTTACAAGGAGCCGGCAGGAGAGAATCCTTACCTAAAACTATATTACGAAAACCCAGAAAGGTGGGGACTACATTCACAGATATACTTTTTAACGAATAGATTCGAAGAGGAATTGAGACTTAGTAAACTTGGCAGGTCATATATACTCGATAGGACTATATACGAAGATGGTGAGATCTTTGCCAAGATAGCCTTAAAGGGGAGAGAGTATGAGACATACCTTAAGTTGTATAGATTGGCAATTAGATATCTACCAAAACCTGACCTTATAATCTACCTAAGAGCCCCTATAGATGTCCTAATAGAAAGGATTAAAAAGCGTGAAAGAAAGGAGGAAGGTCTAATATCTTATGAGTACATAGAAAGGTTAAATACAGCATATGAGGAGTGGTTAAGAAGATTTAAAGGGTGTAGGATAGTAGTGTATTCCGCTAAGGAGGATATGATAGAAAATATAAGGGCTTTGATAGATTTTATAGAAAGAGAGATAAAATCGTTGACAGGCAAGGTTTAATGTGATATATTCTAAACTGCAAGCGATTTTAAGGCTAGTAGTGATATGGTAAAAGGAGGGAGAGAATGCTACAATATATACTTAGGCGTATCCTTTATATGGTACCTACACTGATACTCATATCAGTGGTATCATTCATAATCATCCAATTACCCCCGGGTGATTTTTTGACCTCTTACATAGCCCAGCTCAGTCAGACAGGGGAAACGGTAGATGAGGCAACTATAGCAGCTCTAAAGAAACGTTACGGTCTAGATCAGCCCTATTACATTCAGTATTTTATGTGGGTAAAGGGTATGTTCCAGGGAGACTTCGGACAGTCTTTCGAATGGAATAGACCTGTAAGCCAACTTATCTGGGAAAGGCTCGGTTTGACAGTAGCAGTATCTATTTTTACCATGCTATTCTCATGGGCACTATCCTTCCCCATAGGAATGTACTCAGCAACCCATCAGTACTCACTTGGGGACTATTTTGCCACATTCATAGGTTATATAGGTCTAGCTACTCCAAACTTTATGATAGCGCTGATCCTTATGTGGATAGCCTATTCGGTATTTGGGGCTAGTGTAGGAGGATTGTTCTCACCCCAATATGTAGAGGCTCCTTGGAGTTGGGGGAAATTCTTAGACCTTTTAAATCACCTCTGGATACCAGCTATAGTAATAGGTATGGGTGGAACAGCTGGACTAATAAGAACACTTAGAGCAAACCTTCTAGATGAGCTTCATAAACCATACGTAGTAACCGCTAGAGCTAAGGGAGTCCCAGAGAGAAGACTCCTTTGGAGATACCCTTTAAGATTAGCGATAATCCCCTGGATAAGCACAGTAGGTTGGACTCTTCCAGGCATCGTTTCAGGCGAGACTATCGTTGCGGTAGTGTTAAGTCTTCCAACAACAGGACCATTACTACTTAGGGCTTTGCAGAGCCAGGATATGTATCTTGCTGGAAGCTTCATTATGTTCTTAAGTTTCCTAACCGTAATAGGAACCCTTATATCCGATATACTTCTAGGTTGGGTTGACCCTAGAATAAGGTATGAGTAAGGAGGGAGAGAAAATGGCTGACGAAGAAATCCTTGCTAAAGAAGAGTTAGAAAGTTCGATAGAAGAGAAGATATACTTGGCTTCTCAATGGCAGCTCATATGGTGGAGGTTTAGAAGACATAAATTAGCAATAGTTAGTGGTATTATACTAATCATCATCTACCTATTGGCTATCTTCTGCGAATTTCTTGCACCTTATGATCCAAACAAATACGATATAAGGTATACATATGCACCACCCCAGAGAATACGTATATTTAGAGATGGAAAACTGGTAAGACCTTATGTTCTTGGTTATAAGATTGAATTTGACCCTGTGACACTAAGAAGGATATATACCCCAGATCCAAATCAAGTCTATCCAATTTACTTCTTTGTAAAAGGAGACCCATATAAGCTCTGGGGTAGATGGGAGAAAGATGTTCATCTCATCGGAGTAAAAGAGGGCACAATGTTTCTGCTTGGGACTGATAGAATGGGTAGAGATATGCTTTCTAGAATCTTGTATGGAGCAAGAATCTCTACCTCTATAGGATTAATAGGTGTCTTCTTAAGCTTCATACTAGGTCTCATTATTGGAGGATTCTCTGGATACTATGGAGGCACATTCGATACCTTCATCCAGAGAGCTATAGAGTTTATAAGGAGTATTCCTACTATTCCACTGTGGATGGCTCTTTCAGCAGCATTACCACCGCACTGGCCACCGGTAAAGGTCTATTTCGGAATAACGATAATACTTTCCCTCATCGGATGGACAGGTTTAGCTAGAGTCGTTAGAAGTAGATTCCTCTCTTTGAGGGAAGAAGATTTTGTTATGGCAGCAAGACTATGTGGTGCCAGTGAGTTTAGAATCATAATGAGACATATGGTTCCATCATTTATGAGTTACATTATTGCTAGTCTAACGCTCTCAATTCCAGGTATGATTCTTGGTGAAACATCTTTAAGCTTCCTAGGACTAGGACTAAGGCCTCCAACGATAAGTTGGGGAGTATTACTACAAGAGGCACAAAACGTAAGAACAGTAGCCCTTTCACCTTGGTTACTTCTTCCTGGGGTGTTTGTAATTATAACGGTGCTCTGCTTTAACTTCTTAGGGGATGGACTGCGTGATGCGGCAGACCCATATGCAAGATAGGGGAGGAGATTATGGAAAAGAAGAATGATCAGGTATTATTAGAGATTAAAAATCTCAAGACATACTTCTTCTATGATGAAGGAACAGTCAAGGCTATAGATGGAATAAGC
>JACIXS010000179.1 GCA_014360335.1 bacterium
TTTCTATTTTCCCATTTCGAGAAAGTTCCTTTATCCGGGTCTGAAGTTGTACAATCGTCTGGAGAGTAGATGATTTTCTGGTTAATTGGTACTACCGGGAGGATTTTATGATAGATATATATCTCAATATGATTGTTCCCCTGGTTAGGGGCCTTAGTTATGATGGGGGAAAAGGTAGATTTATTAAATACCAACCTACTCTCCAGACGATTGTACAACTTCAGACCCGGATAAAGGAACTTTCTCGAAATGGGAAAATAGAAAGCCCCCCTCTTATTATTGAGCTGGCTCTTGATAAAGAATATATACTCAATAAGAAGGAAGATATTATAAAAAGACTTGCTCAGTATTACCAACAATATTTACGAAGATATAAACATCATCCCAGGATTATTATAATTGACCAGCAAGCAATTTTATTTTCAGGCTCTAATTACCTAGAATGTTTGGCAATAGAGAAAGATCCCTTAGCTGCACTATTGAGTATTCCAGCGATCAGAGAAGATACTTCCGTAACAGAATTTGGGTCCAGCAATAGTGTAGAAGGGAAGATTATTGTGGTTACCGGAGGTGCTCAGGGGATTGGAGCCTGTCTGGCCAGATACCTGGTCAAAATGGGCGCTTTTTTGGTTATAACTGATATTAATAAAGCTGGAGCGGAACAATTGGTATTAGAATT
>JACIXS010000180.1 GCA_014360335.1 bacterium
ACGCATTCATGGTTAGGAGAGCCAGGTACTGCTCTATGGGCTATTATATTCATGGGGATTCCATGGGTAGGAGCTTTCCCCTTTCTGATATACTATGGGGGGCTAATTTCTATACCTAGTGAACTCTTTGATGCTGCTAAGGTAGACGGAGCAAACACATTTCAAAGATTTTTTAGAATAGACCTTCCTCTTCTTCTAGGACAGATCAAATTGCTAATAGTCCTTACTTACATTGGAACAATGCAAGACTTTACTACTATATTCATAATGACAGGAGGAGGACCTGCTTCTTCTACTTACGTTCCTGCTCTACAGCTTTACTATTCGGCTATGAGATTCAATAAATTTGGTTATGCTTCAGCAATTGCCACTGTGCTGTTTATTGTGTTACTTATTGGGACAATTATAAATATGAAATACATACGCTCTTCAGTTGAATACCAAGGATAAGGAGGAGAGATATCTAATGAATAGTAAGGTAATATCTCAATTAGTTATTTGGATATTACTTTTTATGTTATTATTTTTAGTATTTGTTCCTATAATTATGATGATAATTATGTCATTTAAGGATAATGCTCAAATCTATGGAAACTTCTGGGCGCTACCTAGTCCTTGGCGATGGGAAAACTATGGGAAAGGATTTTATGCGATTATAAACTATGTAAAAAATAGCATAATAGCCTGTGCCTTAAGTCTTATAGGAGTTCTTCTGCTTTCGTCTCTAGCAGGTTATGTCTTTGCTAGAAGATGGTTCCCAGGAAAAGAAGTAATATTTTATGCTATTATATCATTAATGATGATTCCTGGTATCTTAACTTTAATACCAGCCTATGTCCTTGTATATCAATTGAAACTAGTAAATACACGTTGGGTTTTAGTTTTACCGTGGATATCTGGAGGGCAAGTCTTTGGAATACTTTTATGTAGAAGTTTCTTTTCTACTTTACCGCAAGAACTCTTTGATTCTGCCCAATTAGATGGAGCAAATGAATT
>JACIXS010000181.1 GCA_014360335.1 bacterium
CCAGCTGTAGTAGCACCTTACAGATTTGGTATCTTGGAACCTCCGTTCTGGGGACAGAACTTGATAAAATACTTAGACCTTACTGATGAACAGATAAATAAGATCAGAGACTTGACAAATAAGTACTACGAAAAATTGAAGGAACTTTGGAATAAACTATATGATGCGGTATTCTCATTAAGGCAGTTACAATTCCAGAGGCAACTTGATAAAACTCAGATAGATAAGGAAAAAGAAGAGATAAGTAATATTAGAAAAGAGATAAACAACACGCTAAGTGAGTACTGGAAGGAATTTAAAGGTATACTTACGAAAGAGCAATTATCAAAGCTAACAGATAGAAGCTTTACTCCTCCTCTTAGAGCGAAGAGACTCCCTTGGGGTTATTGTCCCTTCTTCAGGTGGTAGGGCATACGTTAGGGTCTTAGGATTAATCAATCCTAAGACCCTGCCCTTCCTCCAACTATCGCCTGTCCTAGTGATATCCCTCCATCGTTGCACGGGACATTAGAATGTATATATACTTTGAACCCTTCTCTTTTTAAGAGCTCGATACTCTTTTTTAAGAGCACTCTATTCTGAAAACATCCCCCACTTAGAACTACTGTGTTTATCTTTATTTCTTCTCTTATTAAAAGGGAAGTGTTCACTATTATTCTAGCTATTGTATTGTGAAATTTAGCAGAGATATAGCTGTTAGGAAGCTTATCTATATCATCTAAGATTTCTTCAAATAAGCGTTTGACTTTTATAATAAATATATCATTGTCTTCTTCTATTTTCAAATTGTAGTATTTGTCAAATTCTATATCCTTAATAGCCATCTCTAACTCTACAGCGGGTTGTCCTTCATAGGTTGTTTCGCTACAGATATTTAGGAGACTTGAGACTGCATCAAATAACCTCCCCATAGAGGAAGTAAGTGGCGTATTTATCCTTTTCTCTATCTGTTCTTTTATGATTTTTATCTCTTCCTCTGGAATTTTATCTATAAATGGTAGATTAGGAACTTCTCCAAAGATAGAGTATAGATATCCTATAGCAAGTCTGTAAGGCTTCCTTATTGCTAGTTCGCCTCCAGGCATAGGGAGATACTCTAGGTGTGATTTCCTTACGAAGTTATCATAATCTGCTATAAATACCTCACCTCCCCATATACTGCCATCAAGTCCATAACCTGAACCATCAAAAGCTACCCCAATGACAGGTTCAATGATGTTATTTTCAGCCATACAGCTTACAATATGCGCATAATGGTGCTGGACTCTTACTACCGGCAGAGTTCCTTCAAGTTGTAAAGCGTATCTTGTTGATAGATAATCTGGATGCATATCACAGGCAATTACTTCAGGCTCTACTCTAAATAGCCTTTTGTACAGTTCTATTGTATTGATAAAGTGTTCCAAAGTTTCTATATTTTCTAGGTCTCCAATATGCTGACTAATAAATGCATAATTATCTTTGGTAAGACAAAATGTATTCTTTAACTCTCCCCCACAGGCTAAGGTTTGTCTTACCCTGAATGGTATTTTTATAGGTGATGGGGCATACCCTCTTGCTCTTCTTATCATCTGAGATTTATCTTCAAGAACAAAGACTACGCTATCATCATATCGAGAGTAGATATCTCTATCATTTAGTAAAAAGTAATCCGCTACCCCTTTCAATCTATCTAGTGCCTCTTCATTATCCTGGCAGATAGGTTCCTCACTTAGGTTTCCACTTGTCATTACTAAAGGAATATCTGCCTCTCTAAGGAGTATATGATGAACTGGTGTGTATGGAAGCATAACTCCAAGATAGTTATTATTTGGAGCAACTTCCTTTGATAAGTCTTCAAGACTCCTTATCTTGAGTAGCACTATCGGAGATTGTGGAGAGTTTAGAAGTTTTTCCTCCTCCAAAGAGACATAGCAGTATCTTTTTATTGTATCTAGGTCTTTCATCATAACAGCAAAAGGTTTATAGCCTCTTCTCTTTCTCTCTCTTAGAAGCTTTACCGTTTTGCTATTTGTGGCATCACACGCTAGATGAAAGCCTCCAAGTCCTTTTATTGCAATAATAAAACCCTCTCTTAAGAGTCTAGCAGTTTCCTTTATTGGGTCTTCTGATTCTATACCTTCTACCCATAGTTTAGGTCCGCATGCGGGACAGGCATTAGGTTGTGCATGAAACCTTCTATCCAATGGGTCATTGTACTCTCTCTCACATTCATCACACATCTTAAATTTAGCCATTGTAGTATTTTTCCTATCGTAAGGGATGTCTTTTATAATGGTAAATCTTGGCCCACAGTTCGTGCAATTTATGAAGGGGTATCTGTAGCGTCTGTCTTTAGGGTCAAATAATTCTTTAAGACAATCCTTGCATACCGCTATATCTGGAGAGATAAGTTGATAACCAAGGTCCTCTTTACTTTCTCTAATAGAAAAGCCTTCGTAATTATTTAGAGGGGAATCTTCTATCTCTATCCTCTCTATCCTAGCAATGGGAGGGAAATTGGTCTGTATGTCAGATATGAAACTTTCTATACTTTCTCTTTCACCCTCAACTTCTATTTCGACCGAACTAGAAGTGTTTAATACCCATCCTTTAAGTTCATATTTCTTTGCTAGTCTATATACAAAGGGTCTAAATCCTACGCCTTGGACTACACCGTAGACCTTTATTCTCTTACCTATAAGGATTTTCACTTTTGAGCCAATCTACCCAAACCTCTATGCCTTCTTTTGTCTTACAGGAGAGAAGAAAGATCTTTGTATTTCTATTTATAGCAATTATTCCTTTTTTGAATCTTTCGAGGTCAAAGTTTACATAAGGCATCAAGTCAATCTTATTTAGTATAACCGCCTCTACCTTTGAAAACAACCCAGGATATTTGTATGGTTTATCGTCCCCTTCAGGGACACTAGCTATGGCTATCCTTATATGTTCTCCTAGGTCAAAACTGGCAGGACAGATTAGATTCCCAACATTCTCTATAAATAGATATCTTACCCCATTAAGTGAGAGCTTTTTAATGGCTTCTCTTATCATTGGCGCATCAAGATGGCAATTGCCTCCAGTATTTATCTGTACTACTGGGATGCCAAATTCTGCCATCTTCTCACTATCTATACTAGAGGCTACATCCCCTTCTATTACAGCGGATGGAGATTCTAATCTGGAAACAGTTTCTAGTATGAGACTAGTCTTCCCTGCACCAGGAGAAGACATTATGTTTATTGTGAATACCTTCAAGCTATCGAAAAACTCTCTATTTAAAACAGCTACCTGGTCATTAGCATCTAAGATATTTTTCACTATCTCTATCTTCATCTTCCACCTCTATACTCTCTATATAGAATTCTTTACCTTCAATTATATCTCCACCAAGACTATTACAGTATGGGCATAAGAATGTTTCATCCGGGTTGAATTCCTTTTGACAGTTATAACATCTCAACTTCACAGGAACCCTTTTAAATAGAAGACTAGCTCCCTCTAATGAAGTTGACTTTGTCAGTAGCTCAAAATAAAATCTTATAGATTCATCGATAAAGCTAGAAAGGTCGCCTATTACTATCTCTATGGTCTTTACCTTTCTACCTTTACTTACTTCTATTACTGTGTTTATTATCTCTTCTGTAACTGCCAATTCATGCATATCTCTTTGATCTTCTCTATAGCTTTCTCCGAGTTTTGCCTTGCTGTTTCAGTCAACTCAAAGCCGAAGTCGAAGTTATATCCCTTTATGGATACTAGATATGATTTAGGCTTTGTCTTATAAAGTTCTTCCGTTATAGCTAACAGCATTTCAGGAGTTATGTGGTGAGAAAAGATAGGTGTTTTATATTTGGGTGTTATCTCTCTAATAAGAAAAGGTTCTTCTTGCTCTATACCAGCATCAACAAAAAAGATGAGCTCGCATCCTGAAATATCTTCACAAAGTTCAGGACCGAGCTCTTGAAGAGTTAATATATCTATACCAATATCTTCAGATAGAAGTCTCTTAGCTACGTATTCCCCTACTCCGTCGTCGCATCTTGCAGGATTTCCATAGCCTATAACTAATATATTAGTCTCTTTTGACGCTTCCAATCACCTCTCCTGTAGAACTAGAGACAATATCTATAACCATTGGCATCTTACCTACCGCATGGGTAGAGCAGGAGAGACAAGGGTCATAGCATCTTATTAATCCTTCTACTCTATTAAGCATACCCTCAGTGAGATTTTTACCATCAACATATCTCTTCGCTACTTCTTCTACTCCCTTACTCATAGCCCAGTTATTATGTCCTGTAGCAACTATCAAGTTTGCCTTTACTATAGTTCCTTTGTCATCTACCCAATAGTGGTGAATAAGTGTTCCTCTAGGTGCCTCTATTACTCCAACACCTTCTGGTAGAATTTTGCCTGTAGTAGCAAGTATATCGTCTGATAGTATATCGGGGTCTAATAGAAGTTCTTTAGCCCTTTCAGCTGCAAACAGGTCTTCTATTAATCTAGCGTAGTGATAATAGAGAGAGCCTTCTACAGGCTTTCCTCCGTTTAAGCTCTTAAAGTTCTTAAATTCTTCCTGAGCTAGAGGGGTATCAATCTTTTCTGCCACATTCAGTCTACCTAAAGGACCTACTCTGTAGACCCCATTGGGCCATCCTAGTTTCTTGTAAAATGGGAATTTCAAATAAGACCAGTCTTCTACATGCTCACCTATGTAGTCTAGATATTTGGAACCATCGAAAAGTTCCAGTAAGTTTCCATCTTTGTCTATAAGTTTTACCTTGCCATCGTATAGTTCTAGTCCGCCTTCATCTGTTACAAGTCCCATATATCCTGTAGATAGTACTCCAAATTCTTCCACAGTCTCTTTATTTTTTTCTATCCAGTCTTTGGCAAGACTTATCCCCTCTTGGATATAGGAGATCATAGTATCTATTTCGCTTAATAGCTCATCTCTATCCTTTACTGAGAGCGTATTGTTTACACCACCTGGCACTGCATAATTTGGATGTATCCTCCTTCCTGCTAACTTAGCTATTATCTCTTGCCCGAACTTTCTAAGTTTTACAGCCTTTAATGCTAATTCGGGATTAGCTTCTACTATTCCAACTACATTTCTGATTTTAGGGTCTGCATCCCATCCAAATATTAGGTCTGGTCCGGCTAGTTCAAAAAAGTGCATTGAATGTGACTGTATAACCTGTCCCATATGCATAAGCTCTCTAAGAAGCTTTGCTGGCCTTGGTATATCTGCAGAGATAATAGCGTCACAGGCTTTTGCAGAAGCTAGATGGTGACTTACAGGACATATCCCACATATACGAGGGGTTATTATCGGCATTTCATAGTACATCCTCCCCTCGCTAAACTTTTCAAAGCCTCTAAATTGGTCTACGTGAAAATATGCCCTATCAACCTTACCATCATCATTTACATATATTGTAATTCTGGCATGTCCCTCTATTCTCGTTACTGGTTGGATAGTTATCTTCTGGGCCATACTACCTCCTTTTAGTCATATCTTAATAAATCGCCAACAAGAAGCGGTTTACGTCCCTCTACCAGCTCTTTCAATACATAATATATTGCATCTGCTCTTGGTGGACATCCAGGTATATAGAAGTCTACTTTTACTATCTGATTTACCGCTTTAGCCAACTTGGTATGTTTACCTATCTCAGGAGAAGTGGGTATCTTTCCGTCAACTGTGCTCTCTGTTTCTATATAACCACGCCTTAGTAACTCCTCTACTGAGAAGTAGTTTCTCATAGTTACAATGCCACCAAAGACAGCACAGTCTCCTATAGCTATGAGAATCTTACACTTATTACGCATATTCTTAACAACTTCTATATGATGGTTAGTACTAACCGCTCCTTCCAAGATACCTATATCAACTTCTTCTGTAGGTTCCTTAAAATCTGTTATAGGAGTAGCGTTTAACTCTACCCCCATCTTTATAAGCTCGACTAATCTCTCGTCCATATCTAACATGGACATATGGCATCCAGAGCATCCATCGAGCCAGTCTGTAGCTATAGTAATCTTTTTCATAACTTTCCTCCTTTTACCTTCCTAGAAGCATACTAAGTATCTCTAAATTATTCTTTACCCCTTTCAGAGGTTCTAGTACCTTAGCAAGCTTTTGTTCTACCCCTTCTATATTTATGTATGTTCCTTCCTCTTCTAACCAGATAGAGCTGGGTAACACAACATCTGCTTTCTCAATAGCTGGGGTATAATAGCTAGTCTGTAGGATAATCTTATTTAGATTTTCTGGAATTTTTTCTATATATGGTGCAACTATATAGGCATTCTTTTTATAGTTGAAGTTTCCATTAAGTCCTAGTTTCTTAGCTCCTAAATAGTTTGAAGCTGGAGCCAACCATATAAACTTGGCTTTACCTCTTATACGTGATAGACTATCAGCTATTGTCTCGTCTACCTGGCTGTATATAATAACAGGATTGTTTCCGGTAAGCGCATTTCCTATAGCCTTATCTAGGTCTTTCGTCTGATATATTAATTTGGCATATTTACTTAGACTATTTGGCTTATCGTCAACTATTATGAGTTCACTACTATTAAATATAGCTCTCTTTACATACGAACCTACAACACCAAAATTCTTATCCAAGTCAACCCCAATTACAACAATCTTGTCCGAGTTTAATATATCGCTTAACTTTCCAAAAGTATCTATAGGATTAGATGTGTTTTCCAATAGTCCTACATTATCTTCTAGGAGGTCTTTAAATTTGGAGAGAACTTCTAAAGGTAAAGAGGCTGATATATAACCTACTGTTTCTTTTTCATTAAGTATAGCTTTTACTCTGTCTATTGCTTCTTCCCATGTTACTGGTTCTAACTTACCATCCTTTTTTATCATAGGCTGAGTGATTCTCTTCTTCGCGTCACTTAATGGCTCATATCTGCCTAATCTACATAGGACTCCATTATTTATAGGATTTTCCCAGTCCCCCAAAATCTGAACGAGATGATTAGCCTTTTTATATGCTTCTATTCCACAGCCAACGCTACAGTTTGCACATATGGTTCTTACTAGTTCACTTTCCCTCCTAGTACCAAGATAGGCACTCTTCTTATCGGTTAGTGCACCAGTAGGACAGACTTGTACACAGAGTCCACAGGATACACAAGAAGACTCTCCTAGGGGTACGTTTAGGTCTGCAGTAAGCATTGAGTCTATTCCCCTTTGGCTTATACCAAGGACATTGTGTCCTGCTATCTCTGAACAAGCCCTAACACATCTCCTACATAAGATACATCTATTATGGTCTAAAAGTATATCCTCATGAGTTGTATCTAAAGGAAATTTTGTCATATAGGTTGGAAGTTCAAAGTGGTCTAGTCCTAGAGAATATCCTAGGTCTTGAAGTTCACAGTTACCGCTCATTTCACAGTACATACAGTAGTGGTTTCTCTCAGAAAAGATTAAGTTTAATACAAACTTTCTAGCCTTCTTTACAGTTTCAGAGTCAGTTTGGACCTCTAGCCCTTCAGATACAGGTAGGGTACAGGAAGCCTGTAGGACTCCGGGCCTTGTTTCCACTACACACATTCTACAAGCCCCTATAGAAGGTAATTTAGGATGATAACATAATACAGGGACATCTATACCAATCTCTTTTAATACTTCGAGGACCGTCTTCCCCTCTTCTACTTGAACCGGTTGTCCATTTACTTTGATATTTACTAAAGCCATTTAAGACCTCCTCATTAATCTAAGAAATTACCTAAGATATTTTAAACATAAATTTTGTCCAAGTCAAGGTTTTGTGTTACCAATAATTCTATGGCATAAGCTACTCCATCTTTGGTATTTGATAGGGTAACAAAGTCTGCAGAGTTTTTTACTTTCTCATCTGCATTCCCCATAGCGACTCCTATACCAGCCCATTTTATCATTGGTATATCATTATGACTATCTCCTATAGCCATAACCTCTTCCCTTTTTATATTAAATCTATCTGCAATCCACTTTAGTGCATCAGCTTTAGTGGCATTCTTGTTTACAATCTCTAAGAATTGAGGAAGAGATGTTAAAGCTATTAATCCTTCATCTAGATTAGAAAAAGTCTCCTCTAGTTTGGATATAGTCTTTGGGTCATCCACAAACATAAGTTTAAGAGGGTCATCTACTACTATCTCTTCTAGGTCTTTCACTACTTGTAATTCTACCTCGTTGAGTTGGGCATCTAAGATTGAATACTGATTTGGCTTTTCCGTATAGAATGTGAATTGGTCCATATAAACATTTAATGCTAGTTTGTGTTTTCTAGAGTATCTTACTATTTCTAAAGCTTTATCCTTTGGGATTCTTAATTCGTAAAGGACATTATCAGTCCTATGATCTATTATCATAGCTCCTTGATATATAACACAAGGACCAGAAAGTCCTAATTCAATGGCGTATCTCTTACAGGTTGGATATAACCTACCTGTAACTAGAGAGACCATAATCCCCTTACTCTCAACATACCTCAATATATCTCTGACTCGAGGTGTTATTCTTTTTTCTGGGGTTATTAATGTTCCATCTATATCTATAGCTATAAGTTTTATTCCCATAGATAATGATTTTACCTTATTAATATTCCCTTGACAAGTAAGAGCTCAGAGGCTGATCTGTAATCACTTTTTGATCCCCTCCAATATAAGCACCAACCTCCCTGTCTTACTTACCATTAAGGCCATACTATAAATATCTACAGCTAAAGATATCGCATACCTTATAAAACTTATCTTCTTTTCCTCTAAGTCTCT
>JACIXS010000182.1 GCA_014360335.1 bacterium
TTATAGAAAGCGTATTAAACGTACCACTATATATATTTAACGCTCCATAATTCAATCGGTATCCGCTGAACAACATGGTGGATAAATAAAATGCATCTCAGCGGATAAAATACTTTTTGCCCTCTTCCATGAGGGGTATACGCACCAGAAGGCCCGTATTCCTATAACATATGGAACATCTGGACTGGCAAAATCGATCTTGCATTATTAATGCTTAGAATGCGTCCCTTCGGTCCCGTTGCCCTCATCCCCCTCCATCAACCGCACTCCCGTGCGGCCCCTATCTAGTGGCTGATAGTGGCTGTGCTTCCATATGAGCCCTATAATCGTCCTCCTTATAGGGAGATACGGAAATCCGGCAACTCTTGGCCACTCTAGTGACAAATAGTGATCGAGATTCCATATAACCGCTATTATCACTCTCTATATAGGGAAATACGGAAACACAGTCACTATTAGTCACTTGAGCTAGCCTGATACTAAATGATACGTATTTTCCATATCTCCCTCATAAGAGCCTCCGTTTTTAGAGTTATATGGAGAATCGGTATCAATTGGTATCAGCTAGAAATTTCATCAAATAATAGAGGGAATCGCTCCCTTCGCTCCCCCTCTCCTGGATACCCGTAGAATTCAGAAATTAATAGACGCAATGCGTCACTTGCGTCACCGAGCCGGTCAGATGATTTTTGATAAATAATAGACGGGATGCGTCCCTTCGGTCCCGCTACTTAAACATCGATTATATTTTGAAACCGCTAACAGTGAACACTGTGCACTTTCAACATGTATAAATTTCGCTAGTTTTGCTGTGTTTATTACATACAGCGATCCCTACGCTTATCGATTTT
>JACIXS010000183.1 GCA_014360335.1 bacterium
ATAGAGGAATTTGACGAAAAGATTATTATTAACAAGTATTTAGAAGTTATGAAAGAAGTCTTAGATGTAAAGATTATCTAGCTCCCCATCTAGTTATTAGTATCTTTACCGTCTTAATTACTATTACTATATCAAGCCAGAGGGATAGATTCTTTACATAATATAGGTCATATTCTAGCTTTTCTATTGCTCCTGTCATCCCTACTGCATAGCCTTGATTTACCTGCGCCCAGCCAGTTATTCCTGGCTTTACTAAGTGTCTATAACTATAATATGGAATCTTCTTTTCGAATTCTCTTACTATTTTTGCTTGCTCTGGTCTTGGTCCAATAAAGCTCATATCTCCTTTTAGGATATTCCATATTTGTGGTAATTCATCTAAATGAAAATTCCTCAATATACGACCTATACGGGTAATTCGCGGGTCATCTTCTTCTGTAAATCTAGGTCCATCGGTCTCGGCATCCTTATACATAGTTCTGAATTTTACAATCTTATAAACCTTGCCCCCTTGACCAATCCTTTCTTGAGTAAAGAAGACTGGACCTTCTGAATCAAGTTTTATAAATATAGAGACAATCAAAGTAAGTAGTAAAAAGATAGGGAAGAGAAGGGAAGCAAGGATGATGTCGAAAAGCCTTTTTATGAACCTTATAATGAGAGATTGATTTAAGTTTTCTAAGAGTTCTATATAGAAATACTTAAGTGGTAATCTTCCAAGCATAGATTCATATATCTCTGATATATGATATATCGGTATCCCTTTAAGCTTTTGAGTGATAATATACTGAGACCACTCAGGACTTAGTTGTTCTAGTGATGTCACCACAATGCCATCTAAAACTACATTCTTAGGAGACTGTAATATATACCAATTAATATCACTTATTTTTAACAAGTCTTCGTATTGATCAAAGGGAATTATACCTAGATTTAGTTTTTTCTTCTTCCTATTACATAACATTAATAGGGTAGTATTTAGTATATACGATGATAAAAGAAAGCTTCGAGAATAATAGAATCTTCCTACCGCTATAATGCCGATAACTAATAAGAAGGCGAAATTAGCTATAGTAAAGACTATACCAAGGTGTTCTATCCTAGGGAATATAATAAGTCTTGAGATAACTAGAGAGGAAATGATATGAGCTATCAATATTAGAGAAACCATAATTATGCCTTCTTTTACTTTCCAGAATTCTAGGGTTCCCCAGGCCAGATAAGAAGAGAATAGTATAGTAACAAAAATCCCAAGCGTATTTAAAATTTTATATATGCTTTTACTATAAAAGTTTTTTATGCTCATAAAATAAAAATTTATCCTTGTTGTTTTTATAAGAATATCATAAGAAAAGATATGATAGCAAGAATCACGAGAATTTTGAGAGCTTAAAGCCAGTTTTCTCTTCTACTTTACATAAGATACATTATCCGACTAATTATATCCACCTAACGAAGCTCAAATCTTACTCTCAAAGGTCCTCCGGTATATATCTCTCTTTCAGCCTTAACTAAAACCAAGGCGCTACCAACCTTTGAGTATTTAACCTTTATTCTTACCGACAAACTCAGAAGTGTTTCATAAGAGACATTGGCAATTGGATTAGTTAAGTGGTCTATAATCATTCCTCTTCTAATGCCTTCTTTCACTGCTTC
>JACIXS010000184.1 GCA_014360335.1 bacterium
TAGCATTGACCTTACACCGTACAGATATACCAATTCCTACAGGGTGAAGATTCTCATGGTTTACATTGGCAGGAATAACTAGCCTACCTACCGCCACTTCTCTTCTAACAAACTCTGGCTCTAACCCTTCATCTTTTGCCACTATCTCCATCTCTTCTGTAGTAACCCCAGATCTGGCGTATCGCATCTGAGTAAGCAGATACTTTCTTCTAGGTCTCACTCTCAAATCCCTCCAATATACCATTATAGATATCTACCAACTTATATTATAACCCCAACACTAGACTTTTGTGTAGTTAATAAGTGAATATTGTCTATATTATGTTATAATTAATTGAGAATCTTTATAAATTTACTAAGGAGATGAGAAGATGCTTGTAATAGAAGACCTCCATGTTGAGGTAGGAAAAGTTCCCATATTAAAGGGGATAAACCTAGAGATAAATGATGGTGAAACCCATATACTTCTAGGTCCAAATGGTGGAGGAAAAACTACGCTCTTAATGAGTATTATGGGATTACCTAGATATAAAATAACTAGAGGTAAGATATACTTCAAAGGTATGGATATAACAAATCTACCGCCCAATGAAAGGGCAAAAATGGGTATTGGTATAATGTTTCAGAAACCCCCAAGCATTAGGGGAGTAAAGTTATACCAGATAGGAGAGATTACACTAAGGGATGGAAATGATGGAGATAAAATAAGGAATTATGCAGAGATGCTTAACCTTATAAACCACCTCGACAGAGACTTAAATTATGGCTTCTCTGGAGGGGAATTAAAGCGGTCAGAACTATTCCAGCTCTTATGTCAAAGACCCGAGCTCGTTTTACTGGACGAACCGGAATCTGGAGTAGACCTAGATAACATAGCCCTTATAGGAAATGTGATAAATGAACTCTTAAATAAAGTAGATAGAATAAAAAGCAGAAGGAGCTCTGGAATTATAGTAACACATACGGGTTATATATTAGAGTATGTAAATGCAGATAAGGGGCACGTTATTATGGATGGTAAGATTATATGTCACGGGTCTCCGAGAGATCTCTTTGAAGAGATAAGAAAATATGGATATGGAAGGTGTGTAGAATGTCTGTAATAAGTATTTCAAGAAGGGAAGAATTGAAGAGATTAGCAGAATCCGCAAAGGATAAAAAAGCACTATATGGAGAGGATATAGATTTAAGTGTATTTGAAGAGCCTGAAGAAAAAGAATCGGTAGATGAAATATCTAAGCTTCCTCCAGAGATACAGAATATAGCGGTTTCTTCGGGTATAGATATAACAGAGAAAGATAGAGCAGGTAGTTTTGTGCAGTTAGACCATAGTGTTATATATCAAAAGATACAGTCTGCATATAAGGGTCAACTAGAGATTATGAGTACAACAGACGCTCTGGAAAAATATCCAGAACTAGAAGAGTACTGGTGGAAAGCGGTAAGGGTAGACCAAGATAAATATACTGCTTATGCTGAACTGCATCCAGTACATGGATACTTTATCAGAGTATTTCCAGGGCAAAAAGTAGATAGGGCTATACAGGCGTGTCTATTGCTCCAAGAGAACGCTAAGATGCAGAATGTTCATAATATTGTCATAATAGAAGAGGGAGCCTCAGCCCAATTGATTACTGGATGTTCTATTGCACCGAAGGTAAAAGAAGGGATTCATATAGGTATAAGTGAGTTCTATGTAAAAAGGGGAGCAAAGCTTGTCTTTACTATGATACACAATTGGGCAGAAGGCTTCCACGTAAGGCCTAGAACGGGTATCATAGTGGAAGATAATGGAGTTTACATAAATAACTATGTATTATTAAAACCTGTCAAGTCTATTCAATCATTCCCTACCGCTATACTAGAAGGTGAAAACTCAAAGGCAGTATTTAACTCACTAATCTATGGGCTAAAGGACTCTGTTATAGATATTGGTTCAAGGATTATACTTAGAGGGAAGAATTCTGCGGGAGAGGCTATATCTAGAGCCATAGTAGCGGACAGATCCAAGATATATGCAAGAGGAACTCTTATTGCTCAGAATGATGATAGTAGGGCACATTTAGACTGTAGAGGAATATTATTTTCTGATGAAGGAATGATGTATGCCATACCTGAATTGGTAGCTGATAAAAGCCCTAAGAGTATACTCTCTCATGAAGCTGCTATAGGTCCTATAGCAGAAGAAGAGATAGAGTATCTAATGACTAGAGGACTTTCAAAGGAAGAAGCGGTATCCTTAATAACCCAAGGATTTATGGACGTAAAAATCCTTGGGTTACCTAAGCATTTAGAAGACTATATAAGAAGAATGATAGAACTAACACAGAAAGAATCTATGTAAGAGGTGAAAATGGTAGAAAGGGTTATTAAAGAGATTAAGGAGAAATACTTTGGTGTTCCATTTCTTGCTCTAGGACAAACGGTCCTCTGGGATGAGCCAACAAAGATAGCTCTAAAGTATTGGTTAGATAGATTATATCCAGAGGCGGTCTTTATATTTGGGGTGCATAATACAGACTACTTCGCCAAATCTCCAATAGCCTCAGATAAGGATGAATATATACTCTTGTCACATAACGACAACACTACAAGAGACCTCTGGGCTTCTACTATAGAGATATCTAGACCATTTGGAAGTGAAAATCATCCAACATTGCAATTTTTTAGAAGATGTAATGTCCCAATAGATAGTATAGCCCCTATAGATAAAAAGGAGGATTTTTTAGATGAAATTACCTCTTCTTGGGGATGGATGGCGGTAGTGAAAAGTGGAACCAGGTCTATAGTAGCCTGTGATGTCAAACTTAAAGATATCTTAGAAAGGCTCATAGAACTTATAGTATGGGGAACCTGTGGGGCTAGAGACCTCATAGGAGAGAAACAGTGTGTAAAAGAATTTTGTGACAGGATTAAGGAATTTATATTAGATTATGCTAAGAGAAATACCAATGCTACGATTACAGAACTATTTAAAGAGTTATATAAATGGTTTTGGAAAGAGCTCATTGGATATATTCCTCAAGATATAACCTTAACTTCATCTTTGGAGCTTTTTAGATTTAATACAAAGACATATAACCTACCGAGATTCTCCATTATAGAGGGTTTCCTAAATCCATCTACAAGTAATATCTATAAAGATTGCTATAACAATGCAGTAAAGGATTCTGGGATATATACATTAGACTATTTTGGCTATGGAGCGATCCCTTTTGACTTGATAATACCTGGTAAAGAGAGAGGAACTATATGTATTCAACCTAAATCCCTTATAGTTAAAGGGGAAGAGGAGATCAGAGTTCCCTTAGAGAGACCAGTTACCTCTCTTAAAGATCTTGCAGAAGTTATAGAGAAAAATTTTGGCGAAAATTCAGCTGTTGTGGGAAAAGCGGTTGTCCTTTTATCTATGATAAGAAGTGAATTTATACTTGTATTCAATGAGAAAGGTTCACTTTACTATAATCTTACATTCAATATGGAGAGGATGTTAGAGGAGAATGGTATCTATATGGAATTTTATCCTATCCTTAGACTGAGATATGGGACATGGGATTTGATAGAAAACATAGATGGAGAGATTACTCTTCCCGATTATATGAGGATAGCATTTGGAAAGGACGCTATTAATCCTAAAGAGTTTAGTCATAAGTGGAGAAAGGTGGTAGAGGAACAGGATTCCTTCACATATAAAGTAGCTAATATGAGGAAACCTAGAGAGCTTATGAGATATCTAAGTGATATAAAAGGGAAAGTATGGGAAGACAAGTTATCCCTTTATAATCAACTAAAGCAAGACATTATCTCAAAGAGAGTACAAATAGAGGCGAACTGGCAGAAGGTAAAGGAACTAAAAGAGAGACTGAAAGAGATTAACGATCTTTTAGAGAGAAGGAGATTAAAAGAAGAGATAAGAAGGCTTAAAGACGAGACATGGAGGATGGAGAAGTCTAAAGAAATAAAAGAGATGAGGGAAAGGTTAAAAGAGATAGAGGTAGAAGTAGAGAGAGCAAAAGCAGAGATACTTAGATATGCTTATCTAGTCAAGGAGAATCTCCCATATACACATTGTAGACCATCAGCATGGTGGTTTATAGCTATGGACCCAAGTAGAAAATGGTTCAAAAGTATAATAGATAAACTTGAGATATATACAGAAGGGGAAAGATGCAAGAGTTACAGTTTACAAAGATGCAGGCAGTAGGGAATGATTTTATTGTTATAAATTGGGAAAAAGAAGAGTTAGACTGGAGTTTATTAAGTAATAAACTAACCCATAGACATTTTGGTATCGGTGCAGATGGCTTGATTGTAATTTTACCTTCCAAAATAGCTGATTATAGGATGCGTATGTTCAATCCAGACGGAACAGAAGATATGTGTGGTAATGGTCTCAGATGTTCAGTCAGGTTATTCTGCGAACTAAAAAATATAGATAAAAATGACATCGAAATAGAGACTATTAGTGGCATAAAGAGGGCTAAGATAGTTAATAGAAAAGATTGGAATATAAGAGTAAATCTAGGAAGACCTATCTTAGACCCAAAAGAGATACCTGTATTGTTAGATTTTTCCCCAATAGTAGATTACCCTTTAGTAGTTAAAGACAAGATATTTAATGCAACTATAGTCTCTATAGGAACCACTCATTCTGTAATATTTTATAAGAATCTTACTGAAAAGATATTTAGGGAGTATAGCCCTATAATAGAGAAACATCCTGTCTTTCCAGAAAGGACAAGTGTGATCTGGGTAACAGAGGAAGATTACAGTGAGCTAAAGATAAGAATATGGGAAAGAGGAGTAGGAGAGACATTGGGCTGTGGTACAGGAGCCTGTGCAGTAGTGGTAGCTAAGGTGCTAAAAGGAGGGGGAAATCTTAACTATAAAGTAACCTCTAAGGGGGGAACTCTATACATAGAGTGGAAGGATAAAGGAGATGTATTTTTAGCTGGAAAGGTAGAAAAAGTCTTTGAAGGGACTATTTACATTGATTAATAAGCTAAAAAGCGGGAGCCTCTTACAGCTCCCACTTCCTATGAATCACTGGGACATCCTCTAGAAGCTTCTTTGTATATGGATCTCTAGGATTGGTTATTATCTCATCAGCATCTCCAGATTCTACTATCTTTCCATTATTCATTATAAATAACCTATCACTAGTATAGTAAGCCAAACCTATGTCATGGGTGATAAACATTATTGACATATTATACTTTCTCCTAAGGTCTAAAAGTAGGTTTAGTATACCTGCTCTAGAAGAGGCATCTATCATAGAGGTTGGTTCATCCGCTATAAGAAGCTTGGGTCTTATAATCAAGATTCTAGCCAACATTATCCTCTGCTTCTGTCCACCACTTAACTCGTAAGGACGCTTATTTAGAACCTCGTCAGGATTTAACCCAACACTCAATAGAGACTCTCTTATTATCTTTTCCTTTTCCTCATTAGAGGGAGAATCTGGAACAAGTCTAAATGCATTATTCAAGACCCTTCTTATAGAGTAGAAGATATTAAACGAAGCAAATGGGTCTTGAAATATCGCCTGTACCTCCCTCCAATAATTTAATAGGTCTTTTCTCGAAGACAAGTAAGTAATATCTTTATCTCTAAATATTATCCTACCACTTGTAGGAGGCAATAATTTCAGTATCAATCTAGCGGTGGTAGTTTTACCACTACCACTCTCGCCTAGTAGGGTAACTATTTCCCCCTCCTTAATAGAAAAAGAGACATTATCTACCGCCCTTACCTGAGACTTGCCAGTTCCAAAAACTCTAGTCAGATTTTCAACCCTTATAAGTTCTTTATTCATCTTTTCCTCCGTATAAGAAACAGCTAACCATATGGTCAGGTCCTACCTTTACAAAAGGCGGAATCGAAGTATCACAGAACTCTTTTGCATAGGAGGGACATCTTGGATGGAATCGACAACCAGAGGGAGGATTTTTTAAGTTAGGTGGAACTCCCGGTATAGCCTCTATCCTCTTAGACTTCATGCCCGGTTCTGGAACTAATACTGACGACATCAATAGCTTACTATAAGGGTGCAGTGGCTCGAATATTATATTCTCCATTGGACCAACCTCTACTATCCTTCCTGCATACATAACAGCAATTCTATCCGCAAAGTGCCTTAATAGAGGAAGTTCATGGGTTATAAAGACAATACTCTTTATAATCTGCATCCTTAGGAGCTCTACTAGCAATTTTATTACAATTTTCTGACTAGAGACATCTAATGCAGAGGTAGGCTCATCTGCTATTAATACCTTTGGATTTAGTAGCGTCGATATAACCGTTACCGTTCTCTGTTTCATTCCCCCACTAAGCTGATGAGGATAGGCATCTAATATCCTTGGAGGCAAAGATAGGGCGGAAAATCTCTCCTTAGCTCTCTGTATAGCCTCCTCCTTTGACATCTCTGGAAAATGCTCTTTCAATACATCTATTACGAAGTTTTTGATCCTCGCTGTGGGGTTTAGAGAGTTCATAGCCCCCTGAGGAACAATAGATATATATTTACCTTTTATTTCCCTTCTCAAAGTCTCTCTATCGAGGGTCAATATATTTGTGCCATTAGCCTTAACCTCACCACCTACTACGTATAGAGGTGGGGTAACTGTAAAAGCAAGAACAGATGCCAATGTAGATTTTCCACATCCAGACTCACCAGCTATTCCTAAAACTTCCCCTTCCCTAACCTCCAAAGAGACATCATCTACAGCCTTAATCTCTTCTCCTTGAACTGTCCTATAATAGGCTCTTAAGTTAACAGCTGTTAAGAGATTACCCATTGCTAACTCCTTCTCAGTCTAGGATTAAAGACTTCATCCATACCGCTATTCATACTCATAAGGGAAAATGTAGTAATAGAAAGGCATATAACCGGAGGGATAAATGCCCACCAAGCTCCGGTCCTTACCGCTTCCCACAACAGAGACCAGTGCAACATCACTCCAAGAGATACTGTCTGAAATGGACCAAGTCCTAACATACTTAAAGTAGCCTCATTCAGTATTCCACCAGAGAATTGAAGTATAAAAGCCATAAAGATGTAAGAGAACATATAGGGGAGTATCTCATAGATTATCATCTCTATAGAGCTAAATCCAGTTATTCTTGCTATATCTATGTGTTCTCTTGTTTTTAAACTTGATGTCTGAGCTCTAACAGCTCTAGCTGTCCAGGGCCAGGCGGTTACTCCTATAACTAACCCCATTACTATTGCAGACCTAGCCTTGATAGCAATAGAGAGAAGGATTAGTATTACTATCGAAGGTATGGTTATAAATACATTAGTTATACCCATAAGAACCTCTTCAACTATTCCTCCTTTATAGCCTGCAACAGAACCGATAGTGACCCCTATAGTGGTAGCTATGACTCCAGCAGTGCAACCAATAAGAAGAGAGGTCCTCGTTCCATACATAAGCTGGGTAAAGACATCTCTACCTAGGTTATCTGTTCCAAGTATGAATCTGTCAGAAGGAGGACTGAAAAGCCCACCAACCATCTGGAAGGGGTTTTTAGGATTTAACATCGGACCTATCAATGCAAAAGAGAGAATTCCGAGAAAAAGGACAAACCCCACAATAAATCTTTTGGACCTAAAGAGTAGTATTAGTATATCTTTCATATATTATCTCTCCCCTAACTGAACCGCTCTTATACGCGGGTCTATAAATCCATAGGCTATTTCTACTAGAAAGTTAGCTGTTAACACTGCAATAGTTATTATAAGTGTACAACCTTGAATAAGAGGATAATCACTCTGCCTTATAGCAGTAAATAGTAAACTTCCTACTCCAGGATAAGAAAAGACAGACTCAGTGACTAAAGCGCCACCCATCATAGTACCAAAAGATATTGCTAACCCAGTAATCTGTGGTAACATTGCATTTCTAAAGACGTAACGAATAATTCTCTCATCCCTTACCCCCAAATTCTTGGCATAATTAACATAATCAGAGGTAAGCTCATAGAGAGACATCTCTCTCATTCCAATAGCCTGTCCCCCTATCGCTACCAGAACCATAGAGAGATATGGAAGTATATAGTGGTAAATAGCATCAGCAATAAACTTTAAGGATAACGTTGGAACAATACCAAAACTATATCCTCCGCCTACAGGGAATAATCCAAATCTAACCGCTAGAAGATATAAAAAGACTATAGCAAGGCAGTAGTATGGTATATTAGAGAAGACTAGAGAAAGGGTAAATGCTACGCTATCAAATTTTCCCCCTTTATATGCGCTAAAAGCTCCTAACAGATTACCAATTATCCATCCTGACAGTATGGCAGGAACCTGTAAACTTATGGTCCAAGGTAACGCCCTACCTATAAGGTCCTTAACCTTACCAGGGTAGAGCATAAAGGATGTCCCTAAGTTCCATCGGAATATGTTCCTCAGATAATTGAAGTATTGGATATATAAAGGCTTATCCAAACCAAACTCCTTCATATAGGTAGAATATAACCTTTCCAAGACATCACTCTGAACCCCACCTGTTGCCATCTGGTTCACTATTACAGAGACAGGATTACCAGGAATAAGTCGTGGTAGAATAAAGTTTAAGCTAACAGCAACAAAAAATGCCAGAATATACCAGCTTATCTTTTGAATTAAATATCTAACGAATGGATTCCTCATAATCTCTCCTTTCTAATAAAAGGGAGGGCGAAAACTCTTTGCCCTCCCTTTATAGACAATAGTTCTAAATTAATCCTTTGGCTTAATGAGATAGAAGATTCTAATCCCTTGAGCAGTGTGTAAAGGAGAAGCTGTTGGATTATCCTCGTTGGGGAATCCTGTCCAGTAGGTCTCATTATATTCATAGAAGTGCCAAGGCCTATATTCGAGAGGAATAATAGGTATATCTTTCATAAAGATTCTGTCTAGCTCTCTATATATTGTATATAACTTTTTCTCATCTGTTATCTTAGCAGCAGCATCGAGGAGCGAACTTGCCTTCTTGTTAGAGTATCTATTGAAGTTCCAGTAGGCTACTTGTCCAATCGGAGGCACCCCTTTACTTTCCATTACTTCAAAGAATCTTAGCCAAGGATGAGCAGGGGTATATCCACCCGCAGGGGTATTCATAAGGAGATCAAAGTTACCGGTATTCCTACGGTCTGTCCACACAGGAGCATCTGGATATTCTGTTCTAACGTCAATGCCAACCGCCCTTGCACTTTCAGCAACTACCTCTAGGCTTGTCATCCAGTCAGTCCATCCATAAGGACATATAGCGGTAAATGGACCTAGTCTTGTCCCATCTGGGAGGACATAAATGCCATCTGGACCTTTCTTAGCTTTTAGTTGCTTCTCCAAGATCTCTATAGCCTTTGCTGGATCATACTTCCATCCATACTTATCAACATCCTCTTGGCTAAAGTATTTCTTTTCAGGAACACCTACTGGAATGATTAAGCTCGATTTTGCCGGAGGCGAGTATCTAGACATAGCGGTCTCAGCTATCTTTGGATAGTTTATAGCATAAGCTAAAGCCCTTCTTACTAGAGGGTTATTTAGTGGCTTCTTATGAAGATTTATGTATAGAGAGGGAATAGACGCTGGTATATGGTAAGGTTCTTTCTTATACCAAGTTCCTACCGGGAGTTTCTTTACCTCCCACATCTTCCAGATCTCTGGACAGAACTGCTGCGAGAAATCTACGTCTCCTCTTTCAAAGGCAAGGTTTCCTGCGTCATTACTCTTGAATATAGGATGCACTATATATTTAGGAGCTGGTTTCCCATAGTAAGGAATACCCCAGTAGTTATCATCTCTCTGCAATACTATCTGTTCTGGAGAATAAGATAAAAGTTTATAAGGGCCAGAACCAACCGGCTCTAGATTCGTGTATTCAAGTAAAGCTTTCTGCCCAGTATCTATCTTACTCCATATATGCTGAGGGACAATAAAGATCTGACCTAAAAATACCTCGACTCTCTTCTTAAGTGGTTTATCTTTGTTTAGAGTAATAACAACTGTAAGATCATCCTTCGCCTTTACATCTGTAACGAAGTCCCAGAAGGAAGAGAAGTAAAGAGAATATTTCTTACCGAGCTGTAAGCTATACACAACATCTTTTGCTGTCAGAGGAGTTCCATCCTGCCATTTGGCTCCTTTCCTAAGCTTTACTGTAAGGGTATAGACAGACCAATTAAAGCTCTCACCAATAAGTGGGTCTAGCTTACCAGTTAATAGGTTATAGACAAATAGGGTTTCATATATGAGATAATGCTGTCCTCTGTTAGTTGGCCAAGCTGGGCTAGGAGCCATAGGATTAAAAGTAGTTGGAGGACCCCACTGCATTCCTGCTATGTATAAGGTTTCCTTTCTGGGCAATTGAACGGGGGCTTGAGCAAAAGAAACACTTCCTAAAAGAACAGTAATAACCAATACACTTACTAAACTCACCAAAAACCTTCTCATCACTCTTAACCTCCTTTAGAAGATTTTATGTTATCTTTAAAGGACTCTGTTACTCTTACCTACCTCTTACACCTCACCAGCTCCCTTACCTAGAGCTACACCTCTCACCTCCTCATATTGATATATCTTTACTGTAAAAGATTATAACATTAAAACTACCATTTTTGCAATATTACAAAGGCAAACGCTCAATTGTATTTTCCCTAAAGTTATGATAATCTTTATCTAAAAACAAAAAGGAAAGGAGAATGAGACCTTGTTTAGCAGGATCAAGGGTAACGCTAAGGCTTGCCTAGTATTTGAAGCTATGTGGGTTATCCCATTTAATATGTTTGCTACCTATGCCTCTATCTACATGTTATCCTTAGGACTCAAAGAGACACAGATAGGACTTCTTACATCTATAAATCTTGTTCTTCAGATATTCACATCTTTTATAAGCGGACATCTTACAGATAGACTCGGTCGGAGAAAGGCTTTACTCATATTTGACTTAATCAGTTGGAGTATTGCCACATTCATATGGGCAATAGCTCAAAATTTCTGGTACTTTTTAGCTGCAGTTATAGTAAATAGCTTCCAGAAGATACCTAATACCGCCTGGTATTGTCTTCTTGTAGAAGATACAGAACCTGAAAACAGGTCGATTATTTTTACTGTTCTTCAAATCATATCTGTTATATCTGGCTTCTTTGCCCCACTTGGAGGATTATTAGTAAGTAGACTTACACTAGTTCCTGCGGTAAGGCTTATGTACCTTATAGCCTGTATAAGTATGACAGTGATGTTCTTCGGTAGAAATGCAATTACTTATGATACTGAGATAAGTACTAAGAAGAGATTAGAGAGCAAAGGAATAAACTTTAAAGAAAGCTTAAAGGAATATAAAGAAGTATTAGAAGAGATAATAGAAAACAGATTACTAATGCTCATAGTTGGCGTTTATATATTAAACAACTTTCAAATGGCAATAAGGGGAACTTATCTATCTATATACCTAGTAAATGCGTTGGGGATAAAAGACTCTTTAATTGGGTTATTTCCTGCCTTTTCATCGGTTGCTATGTTAGTCTTATTATTGCTAGTAATACCTAGGTTCAAAGAAGAATTCTCTAGCAGATATATGGTAATAGGATTTGGTATTTCTATGTTAGCTAATATTATGTTGATACTTCTTCCCCCTAAGAATATCCCCGGGGTTATAATCGTTACTATGTTATCTGCCAGTGGAAGTATAATAGCCAATCCTTACTTAGAGTCTACCATAGCAAATCTCATATCAGATGAGAATAGAGCTAAAACGTTAGCTATTCTAACGGTGCTACTCCTTGTCTTTATATCTCCTGCCGGAGTCATTGGAGGCTGGACATATAGTATAAATCCTAAGATACCTTTTATACTAGTCACATTAGCATTTCTGTTAAATGAAGGGCTCCTTGCCTTCTTTAATAGAGAAAAGAGACAAGTTAATATCAACTAACCTTGAAACAGTCATATAACAAAAAACAATAGGGACCTTG
>JACIXS010000185.1 GCA_014360335.1 bacterium
TTTTGGTAGCTCTTCATTTATGCTGTTTATATAACTGCTTTTCATATCTACAGTGACTTCTGTTACTTTATCTTTTATAGGTAGATTCCTAAGAAAAGTCTTTAGGTTTTCCTTCCTATCGGGGTATATAAAGCCTAACTGCATCTTTGTGGTCAGTTCTCTTACTGATATTACCATGTCATATCCTCTAAAGGAGTGCTCATCTATTCCTAGCTTTAAGTTATTCCCTAATTTGTCCCAGTTTGGAGTATTATTCTTTTCCCTCATAATCTTAATAACAGTTGTACTACTTACTCCAAAGGTCTTTGCTACTTTATTTATGCTTACTATATTAGTCAGAGCTTCTTTTATTTGAGCTTTACAGATCTCTGATATCCTAGCTCTTGGCTTAACAAAGGGCAAGTTTACTGTCTTGGTCTTACCACACTTCGGGCATCTGTATCTTCTAGATCTATAAACTACCCAGCTAGACTTGTCTATAAGAACTTTCCTTTCTCTATTAAAGCCATGACTATGCATTTTAACTCTGCATTGTTCGCAAATGACTTTGACTTCCTTTAGTTTTACGTGTATAGTATTAGGTATAGAGTTTTGGGCATTTAATAGCTTTATATGTTTTTTGAATAGCTTAAGTAGTTCTAGCAACATGGTTTTACCTGCCCAGGAGTTTTACTGATTTAATTATCTCACAGATGAAGTATGAAGGGGAAGTCCCTGATATATGATAGTAGGAACTTCCCCTTCGTTTTATCCCACGCTAAAGTTTATAGAGC
>JACIXS010000186.1 GCA_014360335.1 bacterium
TTAGAAAGATCCTATGAGGGATGGAAACACATATCACACATAAGTACCTAACGAAATCTAATAATGTGGTTTAGAAAGATCCTATGAGGGATGGAAACACACTCTACCCCCTTGTTTGCATTATGACCTTATTAGAGTTTAGAAAGATCCTATGAGGGATGGAAACAAATTACGCGCGAGCGTGCACGCTTCACGTGCGTTCTTGCGTTTAGAAAGATCCTATGAGGGATGGAAACTCTTTTTGAGTAAGGACCCTGGACATCGAATGGTTTTAGGTTTAGAAAGATCCTATGAGGGATGGAAACCCGTCCCCCACGGGCTCCACCTCCTTCTTCGCTGTTTTTTGTTTAGAAAGATCCTATGAGGGATGGAAACAAGCCAAGTCGTCTTGCTATTTCGCTTTGTGTCAGTCCTAGTTTAGAAAGATCCTATGAGGGATGGAAACAGCTTCTCGGCTCCTGATTTGTAAAGACTCGGCTTCGTTTAGAAAGATCCTATGAGGGATGGAAACAAGCTCTATTCAGATTGTTTTTCAACGTCAGTACGGTATTGTTTAGAAAGATCCTATGAGGGATGGAAACTTGCCTCTTTCGTACTTTGACAGGGTCTTTGGTGATATACCGTTTAGAAAGATCCTATGAGGGATGGAAACCTTTTTCCGTACCTTCCATCTTCCTCGCCCTGGAGCGTTTAGAAAGATCCTATGAGGGATGGAAACCCTTGCTTTTCCCTTGTGTAATGAGCAATCTCAAGTATGTTTAGAA
>JACIXS010000187.1 GCA_014360335.1 bacterium
AGGATTAAAAGGGTTCTTCCTCTCTGGAGTTTCTTACGATGTAGCGGTCTTTGCATTATTCCTCTTCCAGATGGTATTTATGGATACGGCAGCTACTATCCCTACTGGAGCTATGGCAGAGAGATGGAGATTCTTGCCGTTTGTAATCTTTGGTTTCTTTATCTCTATGTTCCTCTATCCAATATATGGAAACTGGGTTTGGGGTGGAGGCTGGCTATCTCAATTAGGAGTAAATTTTGGCTTAGGCCATGGGCATTTAGACTTTGCGGGTTCATCTGTAGTTCATATGGTTGGAGGGATAACCGCTCTTGCTGGAGCGATGGTTATAGGACCGCGTTTAGGTAAGTATGGAAAGGATGGAAGTGTAAACGTTATACCGGGACATAATATCCCTATGGCTATTGTTGGTACTTTTATTCTAGCCTTTGGTTGGTTTGGATTTAATGCTGGCTCCACATTAGCAGGAACAGACCTCAGGATTAGTGTTATAGCGGTAAATACAATGATAGCCTCCGCCTCTGGAGCTCTTGCTTCTACTATACTGATGTGGATAAAGTTTGGTAAACCTGACCCAAGTATGATGGCGAATGGTATGCTTGCGGGATTAGTTGCTATAACTGCTCCCTGCGCCTTTGTAAATAGCGTATCCGCTTTTATTATTGGTGTTATAGCTGGGCTATTGGTAGTTGCTAGTGTCTTTTATATAGACAGGGTTCTTAGGATAGATGACCCGGTAGGAGCTATCTCCGTCCATGGTGTATGTGGAGCTTGGGGGTGTTTGGCGTTAGGACTATTTGCGGATGGAACCTATGGTGATGGCCTTAATGGTATTGCCGGTAATGTTAGAGGACTATTCTATGGGGATGGTGGACAATTCTTAGCGCAGTTAATTGGTGTCCTTACAAACTTTGTTTTTGTATTCCTTGTTTCATATCTTTTCTTTAAGTTATTAGATAAA
>JACIXS010000188.1 GCA_014360335.1 bacterium
GGAGGGATGTTTTATGAGTGTTATTCTCAGAGTAAAAGGATTGAAGAAATCTTATGGGAAAATTATCGCTTTAAAGGGGATAGATTTTGAAGTCAGCGAAGGTGAGATCTTTGCACTAATTGGTCCTAATGGTGCGGGGAAGAGCACTACTTTAAGGATTATTGCTACTCTTCTTTCACCTGATGAAGGCACCGTTGAGCTTATGGGATATGATGTTAGGAAAGACCCAGAAAGGATAAGGGAGAGGATAAGTTACCTGCCTGAAGAGGCAGGGGCTTATAAGAATCTAACTGGCATAGACTACCTGAGATTTATGGCTGACTTCTATGCAAGAGATGAGAGGGAGGCTGAGGAATTCGTTAAAAATGGTGAAGAGATAGCAGGGTTAGGGGAGAGGTTAAAGGATAAGGTTGGGACTTATAGTAAGGGTATGGTGAGGAAACTGCTATTAGCTAGGACCTTGATGATTAAGCCTACATTAGCTATACTAGATGAGCCTACATCTGGGTTAGATGTGATGAATTCTTTGGAGATTAGAGAGATTATAAAGGGCTTTGTTAGAGAGGGTGTATCCGTCTTACTCTCTTCTCATAATATGTTAGAGATAGAGTTTTTATCTGACAGGGTTGCCATTATAGATAACGGCAAAATCTTAGATACCGGTACCCCTCAAGAGTTAAAAGATAGATACTCTTCAAGAAATCTTGAGGAAGTGTTTAGGAGGATAGTTGCATATGAAAAAGTTTCTTAATCTTTTAAGAAAAGAGATAAAGGAGTTAATTACTATTCAGCTTATAGCCTCTTTAATATTTACTGTTATACTTTTCTATTTCATAGGAAATATAGCTAGGTCAGAGATGAATAAAGTTCAGGGGGTCAAAGATATCTCTGTTCTTGACCTGGATCAATCTGACCTTTCGGGGGAAATATTGAGGAATCTTGCCTTTGCAAACTTTAGGATAAATCTATTGGAAGTTAATAGTAAAGAACTTGCAATTGATAAGGCAAGAGGAGAGAATACTCCTCTACTGCTAGTTATACCAGATGGTTTTGCCTCTTCAGTTTCTAGATTTCAGCCAAAAGAGATAGAGACCTATGTCTTTGTGCGTAGTTTCTCTGTAGGGTCTTCTATAAATTCTGAATTGGTTAATCAGATAATAGTTTCAATAAATAACTATCTTTCAGACAATATTTTGAAGAGTAGGGTTCCAGATATTAGCCCCAATACATTGAAAAATCCCATAAAGAATAAGAGTTTTATAGTAGTTAAAGATAGAATAGCTGAGGGTTCTATATCAGATGTGAATAACTTTGTAACTTCTCAAACGATCTTTATACCAATCATACTAATGATGGTATTAGTCTACTCATCCCAGATGGTTCTATCCGCTATAGCGATGGAAAAGCAGGATAAGACATTAGAGACACTACTTACTGTGCCTATCAGTAGAAACCACATAGTTATAGCTAAGATGCTTGCCTCTGGATTAGTTGGTTTGGTTTCTGCAGGGATATATATGGTCGGCTTTAGGTTCTATATGGGTGGCTTTATGGGAAATATTCCTACCAGCGGACAGGTGAGTGAGGTTATAGAGAAGTTGAATCTACGTTTCACACCTAATGCCTATGTGCTCTTGGGGATTTCTCTCTTCTTAGCTATACTATGTGCCCTAGCTCTAGCTACTATTTTAGGGGTATTGGCTGAAGACCTAAAGAGTGCCCAGAGCGCATCATTCCCATTAGTTTTTCTTGTCCTCATACCATATTTTCTTACAATGATCTCAGATATAAATACTCTTAGTCTACCTTTGAAGATTATAGTATTGGCAATACCATTTACCTATCCGTTTTTAGCATCTCAGAATCTTATGCTTGGTAACTATCTGGTGGTTATATACGGTATCCTGTATATGCTGGTAGTGTTTATAGTATTAGTCTTTATTGTCGGAAGGATCTTCTCTGCAGATAAGATTTTGACTATGAAATTGAGGTTTGGGAAGAGACTTAGATACTGATTAATTCATAATG
>JACIXS010000019.1 GCA_014360335.1 bacterium
GTCCATTGAGCTACTGGGGCGCTTGGCGCGCCCGAAAGGATTCGAACCCTCAACCCGCAGATTCGTAGTCTGCTGCTCTATCCAATTGAGCTACGGGCGCACAAGTATATTTTACCACAATAAGACCCAGTCCTTCAAGCTCACCCGAGTTGAACCTGCCAACAAATATTAAATAAAACAGTCTTTATTTTATGTTATAATAGGTATTGTAAATAAAGCCTAGGAGGTAAAAATGGAGACTATAGAGAGGGAAGAAATATACAGAATAGCTAGGGAGGTTCTAAAACAAGAACTTGAAATATTACTCCCGATAGATAGAGAGGTAAGTGAGTTAAGAGTAGCTATAAAAGAATTAACTCAGGTACAAGTAAAATCCGAAGAAAGGTTAGGTGCTTTAGAGAAGGCAATACAGGAGTTAGCGCAGGCACAGGCAAGGACAGAGGCAAGGTTAGAGGAGTTAGCGCAGGCACAGGCAAGGACAGAGGCAAGGTTAGAGGAGTTGGCACAGGCACAGGCAAGGACAGAGGCAAGGTTAGAGGAGTTAGCGCAGGCACAGGCAAGGACAGAGGCAAGGTTAGAGGAGTTAGCACAGGCACAGGCAAGGACAGAGGCAAGGTTAGAGAAATTTATAGCTGTAGCGGAAGAGATGCAGAGAGAAATAGTGGATATAAAAAGACAGCTTGGTGGTCTAGCTCATGCTGTTGGTTTCCAACTAGAGGATAGGGCTTATTCTTCTCTTCCTAGGCTTTTAGAAGAAGAGTTTGGTATAAAAGTAAAAGAGAGACTAGTTAGAAGAATAATAAGAACTTACAAAGGTGACCTTATGGAGATAAACATAATAGGAAAGGCAGAAAAAGATGGAAAGGAGATATATGTAATAGGAGAAGCTAAAGCTAACCTCTCTATTAGGCATATAATAGATTTTATGGATAGACTTAAGGATATAAAAGAGACCTTAAAAGAAGAGGTCTTTCCTATTCTTGTTACATATATGACTGATCTAGAGACAGAGGAATACGCTAAAAGCAAGAATATAAGACTCTACTATTCTTACGAATTTCAACCAATATTTTAAGTAAGCCTATATACTTT
>JACIXS010000189.1 GCA_014360335.1 bacterium
ACTTACTAGAGATATTAGGAAGCTTTCTAATCCTGGAGGAAGTCATATATTTGAATTTCAACTTCCATTCTTAGTAGGGTATCTTCCTGAAGGGTTGAGAGGTTTTAAAGACTTTATTGATAGTTATATTAAACTGCAAAGGACTGATGGAAGTTGGGGTTATACATCTAGTATGTCTATGGATTCTCGAAAATTAGGGAAAGAAGGAGAAACCAATATAGGTTTATGTGCTACTCCTGCTTCAGTAATCCTAAGATACGGTAGAGTATCAGGAGATGAGAAGGCTTTAGAAAGTGGCTTAAAGGCACTTGAGTTAATGAAACAATTCAAGGTCCCTAGGGGAGCTCAAGTATGGGAAGTTCCAGTTCATACTCCTGATATATTGGCTTCAGCTAGAGCTATAGATGCTTACTTAGAGGGATATCTTATAACTAAAGATAAAGAGTATTTAAGGTATGCTTCATACTGGGCTAAAACAGGTTTGCCTTTTATATACTTCTGGAGTAAGTCTGATAGGCCAGTAATGAAATATGCAACTATTCCGGTCTTTGGTGCGACTTTTTATAACTATTCGTGGTTTGGATACCCTGTTCAGTGGAATGGATTAGTTTATGCCTACGAACTTTTAAGATTAGCAAAATATGACAAGAGCTTTCCTTGGGACAGAATAGGAACAGGAATACTCTCCAGTGGAATGCATCAGCAAATAACCGAAGGTATATATAAAGGGTTATATCCAGACTCTTGGGATCTAATCAACAATCTTCCTAGAGGACCATATATAAATCCTGAAGATATTCTAAAACCGCTGTATTTAATGATGGGTATAAAGATCGATT
>JACIXS010000190.1 GCA_014360335.1 bacterium
ATGAGCTATGCATCAGCTATTGCTGTTGTATTATTTGTTGTAATTATGTTACTTACTATAGTTCAGTTAAAATTATTTAAGGAGTAACTTATGGGAAGATTTTATCAAAACTGGTTTAACCTAACAGTGGTATATATAATACTTACATTTGGAGCAATCACTATGGTTTTCCCCTTCTTCTGGATGATTTCTACAGCTTTCAAGTCTCCCTCTGAAGTAGAGGCTTATCCTCCATACTGGATTCCTAAATTCCCTACAATAGCTAATTTTAATGAAGTCTTGAGGAGGGCTCCTGTCCATGTCTACCTTTTAAACACAGTATTAGTTAGCACTAGTGTGACATTGCTTGTCCTATTCTTTTGTTCGCTTTCTGGCTATGTCTTTGCTAAACTGGAATTACCAGGGAAGAATATTCTATTTCTATTAATCCTTGGAAAACTAATGGTCCCTTTTCAAGTTACTGTGATTCCCCTATATTTGCTTATAAATAAATTAGGTATAGGCGATAGCCTTATAGCGCTTATACTCCCGTTTATGATAGGAGCTTTTGGGATTTTCTTTATGCGTCAATTTATATTAA
>JACIXS010000191.1 GCA_014360335.1 bacterium
GACAGATACGCCTAGAACCCTAGCCATCTCATATAGAGTATCTAGGCTTACATTTATAATTCCCCTCTCAAAATAGGTAACTAGCCTTTCGCTCTTACCTATTAAGCTAGCAAACTCTTTCTGCGTTAACTTTTTCTCTTTTCTTAGCTTTTGAACAACTTCTCCTAGTTTCATAACTCAATTATATTCAAATGAATTAATTCTGTCAATACATATATACAGTTGACAATTTAAAAAATATAGGCTATACTACAGCTATAATATTAGTAAAAGTTATACCGTCATCGATAAAAGATTAAATGGTATAATAGAAATAGGGAAAAAGAGAAGGACCCTCAAGGTTTTGGGGGAAGAGGGTCCTAAGGGGCTTGAGAATATCCCAATATATATTTTAAATCATTTTCAAGCCCCTGTCTAGTATCCCCCAAAGAATTAAAGTAGGAGGTTCGATTATGGAGGATAATGAATATAGAAAGGGACAAGAAGGGGGACAGGGAGGAGATGGATTTGAGTTCTCATTAGACCCTTCCTTTGGTGAGGAGCTTTTCAAGTCTATATCACATATAAAAGAAGTTCCTAGACTTCCAATCAATAGTCTCTTTGTTGCAGTCCAGCTCATAGGAAAGAAAAAAA
>JACIXS010000192.1 GCA_014360335.1 bacterium
TCTAAGTATCTTCGTGCAACTATTGATATTGGAAATTATATGGCTTGTGGTCAAGAAGCGGTAGAAGGAACAAGGATAGCCAGCAGATATTGCGCTTATGTGCATATTAAGGACTTTAAGAAAAAGCCGGATCCATCTCTCCCTTGGGGTTGGAGTATTGAACCTTGTACTATAGGAGAAGGAGATGTAGACCAGTTTGGATGTCTAAAGGTTCTAAAAGATTCAGGCTACGACGGTTATGTAGCTTTAGAATATGAAGGACCTGAAGATGAAAAGATAGGAGTTCCAAAAAGTTTAGAGTCTATAAAGAAGGTTTTAAGTAAACTATAATACTAGGGAACCTGCCTAAAGGCAGGTTCTTTTTAATATAATAGATACAGAACTCAGTGGTATAATTTTATACAGGAGAAGTAAGGTTATAGAAAGAGAAGCTGTGGGAGATTGTAGAGTTTTTAAGATGATGAACTTGGTAGCCTCTCGGAAACTCCCCTCGACAAATGTGGAGGGGGGATAAAATAATAGGTAAAAGTTAGTGTGTGGGTTATATCCCCAGGGCTATAAAGCCCGTATAG
>JACIXS010000193.1 GCA_014360335.1 bacterium
CCTAAGGGTTTTCCAATCTCAATAGAACTCACCGCTTTTTCGCCTATCATACCCCAAAATATAGAAACTAACTGCCTACCAATTATATACTTCCTCTTTGATATAGAGAATATTTCAGAGGAAGCTGTTGATATAAGTTTAAATTTTTCATGGGAAGACATAAATGGATGTTGGGGTAGTAAGGTATCTTGGGATGATTGGGTACCACCAACTGAACCTCACTTTAGCGATGATAGGGGAATAATAAATGTTACATACTTGAATAATGCTACTGCACTTTCATTTTACCACAGGAACAATCATCCAGAGGTAGCCAACTTCGCTTGGGGAGACTATACCTTGGCTGTTAAAACAGATGGAATAAGAAATTACGTTTATCAATATAAACCTGACAATATTGAAGAAGTACTAGAAACTTTAAACAAGAATGGATATCTTTCTAACAGGATAGAAAATAAAACTGGGGAATATGCCGGAATTCTTTCTAGTTTCTTTAGTCTTAATCCTAAAGGAAAAAAGAGAATCGTATACGCTTTTAGTTGGTACACACCAGACTGTTGGGGATTTGGAGATGGAAGCATAAGATATGGTCGCTTAGCTACTCCTTATGACTTCACTGGTAGAAAGATAGGACACTGGTATGCTAATTTCTATAGCTCTTCTCTAGATATAATAAAGAGCCATCTAGATAAAGCAGAAACCTATTTAGATGCGGTAGAAAATTGGCAGAGGAAAATTCTAGACTCTAGCTTACCAGCATGGTTGAAAGATATGCTCATAAACAACAATTATATCTTATCTGCTACTCAATATTGGGCTAAAGATGGAAGATATTCTATATTAGAATCTCCCAATTGTCCATGTATTGGAACATTAGACCAGCGCTTCTATGGTTCACCTGCAACTCTAATATTTGTTCCTTCTTTAGACCATAGAGAACTTATGATGTATGCAGAATATTCAGATAGAATGTACGAACTTACAAAACAGAATAAAGGGCAGATATATCATGACTTCGGTAATAACAGAATGGACGCATTTAATATATATGGATACAATTGGATAGATCTTAACCCTAAGTTTGTACTTTTATGCTGGCGTAATTTCCTTTATACTGGAAACCTAGATAATTTAAGAGAAATCTACTATAAGATGAAAGAAGCGATGGAAAGGGAAGCAGACTTAGACAAGGATGGAGATGGATTACCTGAAGGATATGGAAACTGTAATACATATGAAGGAAGATTCTATGGTGCAGATCCCTATGATAGCGGTCTATGGCTTTGTGCCTTGAGAGTATTTCCAGAAGTAGCTAGACTTATGAATGAAGAGACAACAGCTGAGAAATATGAGGAATTATTCAAAAAGGCTAGTGAATCTTTTGAAAAAAAGCTATGGAGCGAAGAAAGGGGATATTATATAAAATGTACTCGGAAGGGATCGATAGATCCGAATACTCAATGTAGAGATGATCAGCTAACTGGACAGTGGTATAGTCATTTTTTACACAAAGGATATCTTCATCCTAAAGAAAGAGTAAAAAAAGCTCTTCAATCTATGTTAAGAATTCTAAAAGTAGATATCCCAGAAGGTGAAGGCAAGTATATAATTAGACAAGAAGAATTTGAAAATGAAACCCCTGTAGACTGGAATTGGCCAGGATTTTCTATAGCTCATTTCTCTAGTGAAGCTCTATATGAAGGTTTAATAGAGGAAGGATTAGAGGCTGTAGAGGGGATATGGGAACTGATCTATAACCGATATAAGAAGGTATGGGATCAGCCCCTTGGCCTTAGTCCGTACAAAAAACCAAGAGGAGATCGGTATATGAATTCCGGGTCTATATGGTATCTTCTTTGGGCGCTACAAGGATTCTGGATAAACATAAGGGAGGGGAAGATAAGAATTTCTCCTAATATCCCAGAAGAATGGAAAAAACAATTTATTTCTCCTATAGTTACTGGGAATTTTTGGGGAAGACTAGAATGGCAGGAAAGGACCAAAAATTCTAAAATAGATATTATCTGCAGTATTACTTTAGACAAGGATTTTTCTCTAAAATCTCTAATACTAAAAGGATTTAAAGATTATACTCTATTAGAGTCCTATATAGAAGGCTATAACACAAATACTCTTGAAGTCAAAGAACAGAATTGGGACTATAACGAGGTTATCTTTGATTTCAAAGAAAAGTTGGATCTATTAGCTGGGAGACCTTTGACAATTAGATATAGTCTTGGTAAAATTTCAACCTAGATTCAATATTAACTTTTAGGAGGTGCCATTAAAATGCTTGAATTTAAAGATTTAAAAGATAAGGTTAAGGGTGTAGTGGTAGTTATGATAACTCCATTTAAGGAAGATTACGAATTAGATGAGGAAGGTTTACGGAAACTTACTAGATTTCTCATAGATAGCGGAATTAGGGAAGGTAAAGGGGTTTTGGTTCCTGCAGGTAGCACTGGAGAATGCCCTATGCTTACAGATGAAGAAAGGAGAAGAATCTTTAAAATAGTAAAAGAAGAAGCTGGCAATACTGTTCCTGTTATTGGTGGGTGCAATCATACTGATACAAGGACTGTTATAAAACTAGTTCACTATGCGGAAGAGGCAGGTTTAGATGGAGTTATGATTAGCCCTCCATATTATTGGAAACCCTCAGAGAAGATACTTTTAAATCACTACAAGGCTATAGCTAAAGAGACAAAACTAGGCATTATGGTTTACAATAACTGGTTTGCCTCTCAGTTAGACATACCGATAGAGACAATGGTAAAACTTGTAGATGAAGTACCAAATATTGTAGCTTTGAAAGATAATTCTCCCTATATAAGTAAGCTTGCAAAGATGATTGAGGTTTTGGGAGATAGAATCTCTATAGTCAATGGTGCAGGAGAGCCTCACGAACCCTATGCTAGTTTGATGGGAGCTCGTGGATTTGTTACCGGAGAAGCCTGTTTAATTCCTAAAACCTGTCTAAGTATATATGAGGCAGAGGAAAAGGGAGATTATCATTCCGCAAAGAAAATTCTAAAACAGGCTGAACCGCTTCTAAACTATATCCTAGAGGCAGGAGACCATTTAGCAGACTATATAGTAAAGATAAAGGCAGGATTGAATATAGTAGGCCTCCCTGGTGGAATACCGAGACTACCACTGAGTCCTGCTGATGAAACGATAAAATCTAAGATGAAAAAATTACTCGATGAATATCCTCTACCAGAGCTATGGAAGAGATCATAAAATTGCCATATGGGGATATAGAAAAAGAGTTTAATCTGAGGGGATTAAAAGTTTTAGGGGTATTGAAACCTCAGAAATATCCAGAAATTGTAGAACAAAAAGACGCTATTTATAAAGCTATTAAAACTCCAGAATATGGATCGTCTCTTATAGACATAGCTAAGGGTAAAAGGTCCGCAGTAATCTTAGTCAGTGATAAAACAAGAAGGACATTAGCCAAAGAGGTTGTTCCTATCCTCTTAGAGGAACTTACCAAGGGAGGTATACCTCTTAGTAGTATTGCAATAATTGTTGCTGTAGGAGCTCATCCTATGCTTACTGAGGAGGAAATTGAGCATCTTTTAGGAAGAGACGTTACAAAAGCAGTAACTGTTATAAACCACAATTGTAGGGATGAATCTTCTTTAGAATATAGGGGTGTCTCTTCTAAAGGCACCCCCATTTATATAAATAAAATCTACCTAGAATCAGAGCTAAAAATACTGACAGGTGCAGTAAACTATCACGACTTTGCCGGTTTTAGCGGAGGAGCTAAATCTATTCTGCCTGGGATATCAGGATTTTCTACTATAAGCCATAACCATCTAATGCTCCTAAACCCATCTTTTGGTACAGGTTATAATCCGATGGCTACCGCTGGTATTTTAGAAGGTAATCCTGTTCATGAAGATATGGAAGAGATAGCGGAATTAGTAGGGATAGATTTTATCATAAATACAGTATTTAATGCTGAAGGAAAGCTTTCAAGAATAGTATCTGGTACTAGCTGGAAACAGGCACACCGTGCTGGCTGTAAAGCCATCGAAGAGATATTTTCGGTAGAGATTAAAGGAAAGGCTGATATTGTTTTAGTAAGTGCTGGAGGATATCCATTTGATATAAACTTCTATCAAGTAATGAAATCTGTAATTAATACAATGAAAATGATAAAAGAAGATGGGGCGATAATATTGGTTGCTTCCTGTAAAGAAGGGTTAGGAACAGAAGATCTAAGAGAATGGCTCAGTATAGAATCTCCTACGAAGTTAGAAAAAGAATTAAGGAACAACTTTAATATGATAGGGAAGATAGCTTATGACATAAGAGTTGGAATAGGTAAGCGAAAGGTCATAATGATAACAGACCTTCCCGAAGAAGAGGTAAAACTTTTAGGTTTTCAAAAGGCAGATACTCTAGAGGAGATAAAGGAGATACTATCTATAAGGAATGACCCAACGCTATATATAGTTCCCTATGGAAATATTACTATAGCTAGGTCTAGCTAGCCTTTTATAAATATTGGATTGGTAAAGGCTACTAATTCTCCGCCTTTCCAAAATTCAAGATACACATAACCAGGGTGTTCTGGAGTAAACTTTATCTCTCCAGATTTAGTATTCTTTACAGTATTAACCTCTCTACCGTTATAGATAACTCTAAGGTCTGATTCCATAGAGATGGAATATCTTAGATTTACAGGTATTCTCGATGAAGTTATACTATCTCCTATATTCGCATCACCAATACTAAAGTTAACCTCTGGTCCCTTACTGACATAAACTTGGCCTTTTTTTATAGAATCTAAGACATTAGAAAGCGTCAAGTCTTCCACCAAGACAAAAGTTATTGGCACGTCTGGATAGATATCTTTTAGCGAATGTATATCGGTAGACCCTATACCAGTTATCCTATAACCCTGATTCAATAGACTTCTCCATAATTTCAAAGCTTCCGTATTCTCGTGTCTTCTCTGACTAAAGGTTCCTGCCCATACCTCTAAGGTATCTACATATCTCCAGTCTACATCGATAATACATCTGCAACCAGTACAGACAGGGTCTCCTATAGTAAAGGGATGAGCAACACAGAAAAGTCCCCCTTGAGAATGAACCAACTCGGAGGCTTCAACTATCCCTTTACTAGGATTTATTCTATCCCACTCTATATACTTAGTTATACCAAAGGCTGTAAAATGTCCCCAGAATGTGGTAAACTCTATACCGGGGAATAGGGGAAACTTTTCCCCTTTAGCGGATTCCCAACCAGAGACCTTATTGTGGTCGGTAAGGAATATAAAATCGAGCCCTCTATCAATAGCATTCTGAACTAGTTCTTCAATGGATAAGCTTCCATCACTATGTTTAGTATGGGAGTGGAAATCCCCTTTAACCCAACCTCTTTTAGTTCTATACTCATTCCAAACAGGTTTATAAGGGCTAGCTAGCTCAGGTATATCTAAATTTTCCTCTCTATCATTAAGCTCAATTTTCAATTCTAAACCGCACTCGTTGATAACCGCATGAGTCTCAACTACAAGTCTCCATACACCAGGATATATCTTTCCAGAGACACAACCGAAGGAACTAACAGTTTCTCCTATCTTTATAGGAATTCCATTAGATATCCTGTTATCGCCCGTTCCTCTGAAGTTCCCTAATGGGTCAAAGATTCTAAAGTTTATAAGATTCCTCACAGGAATAAACTCTGCCATTATTTTTTCTAAGATATTCTCTGGTAAAGTATCGACATCTAAAGGCATATCACCCTGATTTAAATATGTTCTTAATGCAGATTTAGCCAATTCTCTAGAAAGTCTTTCATCGACTTTATCAGGTTTATAACTCCCATTAATTATTATCTCTTTTATACCTTCCTTTACCTCAAATGTTATGGGAAAGTGCTGTTTAGTATCCTTCTCGGTAAAATCAAAAATAAAACTATACTTGTATGACATCAACAAATCTCCTTTCTAAATATCTAATTTCACTTGGTTTATATTTTAACATATAGAACTAGTCTCATTTAACTATCAGTTCTAATTTTGGCAATGTTAAAATCTTACTTGAGAGAAATTTTGATACAAGGAGGAACCTTATGTCTAAGGTATATGTCTTATTTTGGTTTGATGTAGAGGATTTTATATCACCACAAAGTGATAATGCCCTTAAGGGCATCATAGATATACTTGATTCCTACAAAATAAAAGGCACTTTCAAGTTAGTAGGTGAAAAGATTAGAGTTTTAAAAAGGAGAAATAGAGATGATATTATCAATAGCTTAAAAAGGCATGATATTGGCTATCATACAAACCTTCACAGTGTTCACCCAACAGTTGCTGAGTATTTAAAAGACCTAGATTGGGAAGAGGGGATAGAAGAATTCGAACGTAGAGAAAGACCTGGGTTTGAAGAGATAGTAAACACTTTTAATGTGATACCATCCTGCTATGGACAACCTGGCTCTTCTTGGGCGCCTCAGGTTTATCCAGTCCTTAAAAAGTGGGAGATTCCAGTCTATCTTGATGAGGCTGAACATATCGGCTTTAACCAAAAACCATTCTGGTATTGCGGAATACTCAATGTTCTTAGACTTAGAGAAAATACAACGAGATTTGACCTGAATCTGGGAGATGAAGGAGTTAAAATAGGCATAAATAACTTCAATTCTATAGCCAGACGACTCCTAGATGAAGGTGGCGGAGTAATTAGTATATGGTATCATCCGTGTGAATTTGCCACCTATGAATTCTGGGATGCTGTTAATTTTAGTAGAGGTAAAAATCCAAACCGAGTTAACTGGGTTATGCCAAGGATAAAACCATACCAAGAGATGAAAAAGGGGCTTGAACTCTTCTCTAATTATGTAGCTTATATATCTTCACATCCAGATGTCCAAATCATAACAGCCAAAGAAATATATAACATATACTCTGACAGGTCTAAAGATAAGACGTTCTCTATAATTGAGATTGTCTATTTAGCTAGAGAAGTTGGTTCTTCTGTAAGCTATTATAGAATGAATAATATCTTTTTATCTCCTGCTGAAATCTTTTATTTAGTCCTATCGTTACTAGCAAATATAGAGGATATTGAGTCACATCAAATAGCCGAGAAAGAGTTCAATTTACACCCAATAATCTATGGACCTACTAAACGAGTTAATAGTGAATTGTCATTCTGTGATCAAAAAGATTTCCTCTCTGCCTGCAGATGGGTTTTAGAGTTTATTAATAAGAACAATCGTATTCCAGACGCTATAAAAATAGAAGATAAAAATGTAAGCCCGTTAGACTTCTTTGCCACAGCTAATATATTGATATCATATCTATTCGCTAATTCTCAAGACGAATTAACAATAAGAGAAAAACTGCCTGAAAGAATTAAACTAGTAAAAGGGAACCTGACGCTAGAAAATCAGGTTAAAGAAGAAGGAATATGGAATTGGATCATCTTTCCAGAGGAATTTAACGCTCCAAATATAATAGAACTCGCCAAATTACAAACATGGACCTTAAAGCCGGCAGAGTCAAACAATTGACAAGAGTCTATAAAAATGTCACTCCCTATTTTTATTTTTTACTTTTAGAGCAGAGTTTTAGAGATTTTCAAAGAGGGGTGTTAAACTTTCTACACTTAATAAGTGTATTTAGGGATATAATGAGAGGAGAACATTGGGTTATTCTAGGACTATTAAGTCACTGGATATTAATGAAGATAGGGATAGCATTAGAAAGTGCAGGGAGGATAAAAGAGTTTTCTCCCAAAGCATGGAAAAATTTAAGAGAAAGAAGGTATAAAAGAGTTATCTCAGTTATAAGGGCAGCCATGTCATCTATAAGGACAAGGAGATACCCAAAGAATTGGATAGAAGTAGATACTTGGAATTTATGTTTCTTTGAGCTGGTACATGATAGCTTTACCTAAAACTGTCCCCAAATCAGAGTCCACCCCCTGGGATGTAATCACTTTTTAGAAAGAGTGCTCCTTTCTGGCTGGAATTGATATACTATAATAAAAAATCCAATGCATAAAAAGAGTAAAGAGATATTAGTTGTTATAGTAAGAAGTCTTATAGAGGTAGGAATCCCT
>JACIXS010000194.1 GCA_014360335.1 bacterium
ATTTAGATTCGGACAGGATAGGTTTATCTCCAAAGCAGAAATCCTTTCGAAATCATCCAATCTTTTAGCCAGCTGACAAAAATCAGCAATAGAGTCTCCTACCATACTTACAATAATAGTGTCATTTGCTTCTTCTAATAAAGGTAATATCTTCTCTTTAAAATATTCGAATCCTTCAGCAGGAACTCCTACTGCATTTAACATTCCCCCATCCGTCTCCCAGATCCGGGGACCAGGATTGCCCTCTCTTTTGTGAGAGGCAATACTCTTGGTAATAATAGCACCCAAAGAATTTAGCTGTCTTTGGTTGAGCAGAGTATCTCTAATATCAAAAGTTCCTGAGGCAGGCATAACCGGATTCTTTAAGTGCAGATAACCTAAATTTATGGATAAGTCAACCTTATTTTTCATCGAAAATTACCTCTTCCAAAGGAAAAACCGGTCCCTCTTTACACACTCTTTGATAACCAGAGAAGGTGTTAATCACACAACTCTTACAGGCACCTATCCCACAGCCCATTCGTTCTTCCAAACTGATATAGGCCGCAAAATGATAAGCTTTCTGTAATTCTCTAATATGCCGGGCTAATCTTTTTGAACCACAGGTATATACTGCTCCGATATGCACAGTATTATCTTTAAGTAATTCTTCTAAAAAAGTAGTCACCTTTCCTTTTGTACCTTCAGAACCATCATCAGTAGTATAAAAGGTACGGATAGAAAGAGCCTCTATTTTTTCCTTACCCAATAACAATTTTTCTTCTTTTGCTGATAAAAAACTATAAACTTCTATCCCTTTCTTGTGACACTCCTCTAGCAAAGGCATTAAAGTAGCTGCTCCAATCCCTCGCCCTACTATGGCAATAATTT
>JACIXS010000195.1 GCA_014360335.1 bacterium
GAAGGTGAAATTGATCTTGGTATGGCTAATGGATTATCTTTATATCTTGCCTATGAAGGAAAAGATATCTGGGAAGGAAACCCCCAGAAAAATCTCAGAGCCATTACTAGAACCCATGCTGCTACGATACATTATGTAGTGAATAAAGCTTCAGGAATTAAAACCTTTGCAGATTTGATCGGTACCAGAGGTAATACGGACGTAGTAGGGGGTACACCTAGATTAATTCATGCAGATATCTGTAGATATGCTGGTGTGGATATCAATAAAATGGCTCAAACCAATGTTAACTACGTTCAGGCTTTAGATCTATTTAGAGATGGTCATATTGATTGGTTTTTAGCATCTGGTAGTGTTCCTGAGGCTAATGTAACCGAGATAGCCTTTAGTAGAGATATTGATTTACTAGAGATTGGGGGAGAGTTAAGAGAAAGAATGTTAGCCGAGATTCCCTATTATTTTGGGAGAACTATCCCTGCGGGAACCTACAATGGAGTTGACAGAGATATTGAGACTATAGATACACTAGTAGCAATTTGGTGTGATGTTAGTATGCCAGATGATATTGTCTATGAACTTACCAAAGCTATCCATGAGGGTATTGATGAAGTAAGAAAGCTTCATGTAGGGCTGAGTGACCTTTCTATTGATAATGCCGCGGGAGGTTTAGGTATACCCTTGCATCCCGGAGCCGAGAGATATTATCAAGAAGCAAAAGGGAAATAAAAAGACTAGTTTATGATTATTTATACCCGTCCTCTCTGGGACGGGTATAAATAATAAAGAATTTTTGGCTATTTTATTCAAATCACTTAACATGTCTTGATTAAATTAATAAGTACTGAAAGGATAGAATTCATAAATATATGGAGAGAAGAAACATCCGGGAAGGATTGATTAAGAAAGTTATTATTGCTACATCAATTATATTATCATTATTTCATTTGTACACAGCAGGGTTTGGCCTATTACCACCCATGCAACAGAGGGTATTTCATCTGGCTTTTGTATTATTTTTAGTTTTTCTTATTTTTCCAGCTACAGAAAAGGCACCCAAAGATAGAGTTCCTTGGTATGATATTGTATTGGCAATTATGGCTTTGGCCAGTAATTTCTATATATATTTTGTTTATGATCGTATTGCATATAGATTTGATATTTCTATTTCTCTAATAAATTTTCTAATAGGACTTATTGCACTTATACTTATTATTGAAGCAACTAGAAGAGCCGTAGGCAAGGAATTGGTGATTCTAGCTATTATTTCTATTAGTTATATGCTTTTTGGTTACCTCTTTCCTGGTTTTCTTAGGTATAGAGGAATGAGACTTGTGCGTTTGGTAGAATATATGGCCTGGTCACCTGATGGTCCCTACGGAATTGTCTTACAGGTATCAGCTACATTTATTTTTACCTTTGTTTATTTTGGAGTACTTATCTCAAAAACCGGTATTGGTGATCTTTTTAATGACCTTGCAGTTGCAATAATTGGTCGTACACGTGGAGGAGGAGCAAAAGTGTCAGTAATTTCCAGTGGTATGATGGGTACTATATCTGGTATAGCAGTGGCCAATGTAGCAACAACTGGTAGCTTTACTATTCCCTTAATGAAAAAAGTTGGTTATTCACCTTCTTTTGCAGCTGCAGTAGAAGCAGTAAGCAGCACTGGGGGGCAGATTATGCCACCAATTATGGGGGCATCAGCTTTTATTATGGCTGGGATTTTGGGTATACCCTATTTTAGTGTCATAAAGGCAGCAGTGATACCGGCATTACTCTATTATTTTGCAGTTTTTTTAGCAGTAGATTTACGTGCTTTAGCAAAAGGATT
>JACIXS010000196.1 GCA_014360335.1 bacterium
ATAGTATCGAATTCATCTTCTGAGAACCATCTGACTAGGTCAAAATAGTGAACGCCACAATCTACTATCGGTCCCATACCTTCTTTCATTAGTCTTTCATATCTATCTTTACCTGCCCATCTGCCTCCAGCCCAGTTGTAAATGAATCTCATCATCATTGGACGTCCTAATTCTCCTGACTTTAGGATATCCTTTATCCGCCTTATATAAGGTTTTGCTCTATTCTCAAAGTTAACAGCAAAGATCTTTCCAGCTTCTTTCATAGCGTTTACCATCTGCCAGCCCTTTTCAGTAGTTTCCGCCAATGGTTTTTCACAGAAGACATTGATACCCCTTTTAGCAGACTCCATAACTACTCCATAATGTGCGTTTAAAGATGTAGAAACGGTAACTAGGTCTAACTCTACAGAGTCTAGCATCTCTCTATAGTCTGTAAAGAGCCAATTTACTCCAAACCTCTTCCCATACTCCTTTAATTTTGCTTCATTAATATCTGCAAGAGCAACAAGTTCTAACTCCTTGATACTTTTTATTGCTGGGAGATGCCCATATCCTGCTACTGTACCACAACCAACGAGTCCTACTTTCAATGTTCTCTCTCCTTTCTGTAAGATTTTTAACCGAAAGAGATTCTATAACAATAGAGAGGATATTGTCAATGAAGTTTTAAGTTTTATCCTACTATACGAGGTCCGCCCTTTACCATTTTAGTTATAAAATATCTGCGGTAGGCTTTTATGATTTGTAACTTCTTTAATTTCTCAATTATATAAGTATCATCAAGCTTTTCATCCATAAAGATGCCAACTGCGGTCCCACTATGAGCAACATTAACCCCATAGGCTCCAGAGCTTAGAGCAACATCTATAATCTCGTCTAGATAAGGTTTTGGAAGAAAATTTTGTTGTATCTTGGCGCTTCTTATTGCAGATTCTCCTACTTTATACCAATCTCCAGCTTTTAGGGCAAATTCCATTTTGAGATATATATCTTCCCATTCTTCTGCATAAGAATAAAGGGTATTACCGATCTTTCTATGATACTCTAAGGTATCTATACTTCCTCTACCTTCAAGTACTATTACTTTAAGGGATGGAACTGGTCCTAATGGTAAGATTATCTCCCCTTTTAGAGAATCAAAGAGGGTTATCTCTTCAAATACAATACTGTCAGTGGGCTCTATAGATACAGCTATTTTTGCTATTATGTTATTGTCCAGTTCCACACCAAACAATACCCCGATTCCTAGTATAGTA
>JACIXS010000197.1 GCA_014360335.1 bacterium
TAGCATTAGAGGGGATAAAATCGAAGTTCCTACACTACTAAAAGACTTAGATGATGAGATATTAACCTCTCTATATGAAGATGCTCTTGAAATAATAGCTAGAAATCAAAATAACATAAAGAAGCCTAATACAGTATTTTTTAGTGAAGTGGCTAAAGAGATAAATACCTTTAAACAAAATGTCAACCCTCAGAGAAGAACCTTTCCTGGTCTATCAAATTATTCGGTATCTTTAAAACCTATAATGTTCTATAGACACGTAAAGGAGATGATAGAAAAGGAGATTAAGTCTAACGTTAGTATTTTAGACTGTTCCTGTGGATATGGGTATGGTTCCATCATTTTAGGCTCTATCAAAGATTCTAAGATAGTGGGAGTAGATATAGATAAGGAAGCCATAGATATAGCTAATATGTCTAATATAGAAAGGGAGAATGTAACTTTTGTTACCTCCTCTATGGAATCTCTTGGATTAAGAAATATTAAATTTGATTACGTAGTCAGTCTAGAAACTATAGAACATACAGAGGATCCTGAGGAGTTTCTTAAATCAGCTATAAGCTTACTAAAAGTCACGGGAACTTTGATTATGAGCGTTCCTCACTGGAGATTCCACGGAAGCGATTTAAATTCTGATCACAGAACAGATTGGACACCTGATAAGGTAAAAAGATTCTTTAGGAGGCATTTTGACAAGATAGATTTACTCTTCACAGAAGCTGTAGATTTAGACAATACTTTAGATTCAGATTTTCCCTTCAAAGAGAACATAGATAAAAAGAAGATTGAAAATATTATTGTAGTAGCAAGGGCTAAGGATTTTAAAAGGTCTATTAACTTTGGTATATCTTGTAAGGATAATAAACCCCTAAAGGTTCTATTTGTAAATCACTCTGTACCTCCCTATGAGCATACTGGTACCCCTATAAGTACTTACACTCAGATGAAAGGTT
>JACIXS010000198.1 GCA_014360335.1 bacterium
ATGAAAAAGGAGATTATAAATACATACCTGTAGAGAATACTAGGGATATTCATCTATTTGGAGAGGTTACATTAAATAAAGAGATACTAGAGTTTTTCACTCAAAATGAGATACTAATTCACTTCTATAACTACTATGGCTATTATGTGGGAAGTTACTATCCAAGAGAACATTATAACTCTGGTTACATGATACTAAAACAGGCAGAACACTATCTAGACCCTCAAAAAAGATTTCTATTAGCCTATAAATTCGTGTTAGGAGCGGTATTAAATATAAAAAGGGTCTTGGGCTATTACATAAATCGAGGTGTAGACTTAGATAAATATCTAGAGCAAATAGAATCCCTTGAAGATTCTCTTCCAGAACAGGAAGATATAGAAGGGCTAATGGCCATAGAAGGAAACATAAGAGAAGTCTACTATTCTTCTTTTAATCCAATTATAGATAGTGAGGAATTCGAGATAGACAAAAGAACAAAGAGACCACCAGAAAATAGGATGAATGCTCTCATTAGCTTTGGTAATTCTCTGTTGTATACATACATCTTATCAGAAATCTACAAGACTCACCTAGACCCAAGGATAGGCTTTCTACATACCACAAATTTCAGAAGATTCACTCTAAATCTTGATATAGCAGAAGTCTTTAAGCCGATCATAGTAGACAGAGTGATTTTCTATACACTTAATAAAAATATGATTGGTCCAGAAGATTTTGAAGAAAAGCTTGGAGGTATATATCTCAAAGAGTCAGGAAGAAAGGTATTTATAGAGAAATTAGAAGAGAAACTAAAAACTACTGTCAATTATAAAAAGATAGGAAGAGAGGTCTCTTATAGAAGACTTATAAGACTTGAATTATATAAGCTAGAAAAACATCTTATCGGAGATGAAGAGTATGAGCCTTTAGTTTCCGAATGGTAACTGGTATAATTTATAGTAAATGTATCTCATCATGGTCTATGATATTAACGAAGAAAGGGTTAATAAGGTATTAAAGGTTGGGAGAAAGTATCTAGAGTGGGTTCAGAATTCTGTGTTAGAAGGAGAAATAACTGAGGCAAAGTTTGAAAAACTAAAAATGGAACTTATAAATATAATCAACCCAGAAGAGGACTCAATAATCTTCTATATTATGAGAACTACTAA
>JACIXS010000002.1 GCA_014360335.1 bacterium
AAAAAAAGTGTCGGAATTATCCTGCAAGATAGCGGAAAAGTTAGGACTGTCTTCTAATGATATAGAAAGGATGAGAATAGCAGGACTTTTACATGATATAGGAAAGATTGCTATACCGGGAGAGATACTCAATAAACCTGCAAAACTAGGAGAGTTAGAATTTGAGATTGTAAAGACACATCCACAGATAGGATATGATATTATCAGAAAGGTTAATTCCCTCTCTGATATCGCAGAGATAATACTACAACATCATGAGAGGCTCGACGGCTCAGGATATCCAAAGGGCTTAAAAGGAAACGAGATTTTGCTACCAGCAAGGATACTTGCAGTGGCTGATGTGGTAGAGGCTATGACTTCACATAGACCATATAGACCCGCGTTTTCTCTAGAAGATGTTATTAAAGAACTTAAAGAAAATAGTGGAAAACTTTATGACCCTCAGGTAGTCTCAGCTTGTTTAGATGTCATAGGAGAATATTATCAATAATAGGGACAGGTATCCTGCCTGCCCCTACTAAAACATAGATTTCTATATCTC
>JACIXS010000020.1 GCA_014360335.1 bacterium
CCAAGAGGAAAAGAGAGGCTTACACCACTCTGGGAGATATTAGAATAAAACTCTAGGGCGCCTGACGGCGCCCTTTTCTTATTTTGGTAGGGGAGCTTCTAATGAGATATGTAATACAGAGCTGTGTGATTGAGAGGTGAAGAGTATGAAGTCATGTATAAATGAAGCTACTACAATGCCTTATTCTTTAGAAGAGGATATTACATCTGTAAGTAAGGTTGGATTTGAAGGGATAGAGTTATGGGTAGATAAAGTAAAGAAGTATCTTGAGTCTCATTCTACTTGCGAATTGAAGGTTTTGTTGGAGAGAGATAACCTAAAGCCTGCATCTATATGTCCATTCTTCTTTAATTCTTTTGGTGATATAGATGCATCTATTAAGAGTATAGAATGGGGAGCAAAGATAGCTAGAGAGATAGGATGTGATTTACTAGTTATATGTCCAGATATTCCTCCTAAGGACATGTCTTATAAAGAAGCGGTTAAGATTGCTGGAAACAATGCTAGAAAATGTGCAGAGGTTACAAGTTCTTATGGTGTAAAGCTTGCAATAGAGCCTTTAGGGATGCATCCATTCATCCCTGGACCAAAGGAGGCATTAGACATAGTAGAATCTGCTAATCACGATTTCCTAGGTATTATAATGGATACATTTCATTACTATAAGTCTGGTGTTTCTCTAGAAGAGATAGAAGCTATACCAGTAGAAAAACTACTCCTTGTTCATATTAATGATTGTGAAGACCTTCCGAGGGAAGTATTAACAGATAAGAATAGATTATTTCTTGGATTAGGGGTGATACCTCTTAAGGAAATCTTGAAGATACTTAAGAAGAAAGGTTATACAGGTTTCCTTTCGGTAGAAATCTTTAGAGATGAATATTGGACAAAGCCTATCGATGATATAACTAGATCAGCTTTTGAGTCTCTACAGAGCCTTTTAAAAAATTTAGGTGAAGTATAACAGCTAGTGGCGCATAACATGTCACGATTTATAATGGAGGCATTAAATGGATAAAGTAAAACTTGTTTTTGTTGGTGTTGGTAGTATGGGGCAGTGTGCCCATCTTAAAAATTATGTCCTTGTTCCTCAGTGTGAGGTTGTTGCTATTGCAGAGTTAAGGGAAAAATTAGGCAAAGAAGTTGCTAGACGTTATAATATCCCTAAGGTTTATAGAGATTACAAAGAGATGTTTGATAGAGAAGAGTTTGACGGGATTGTAGCGATTCAACCATTTACTAGGCATGGAATTATTATACCTGAGCTATTAGAGGCTAAGGTCCCAATATTTATAGAGAAACCTCTAGCTAGCTCTGTTGAGGTGGGAGAGAAGATTGTTGAAGCTACAAAGAAGAGTGGAACCTGGATTATGGTTGGTTATCATAAAAGGAGTGACCCAGCTACAGTTTATACGATGTCTAAGATAGAAGAATTCAAAAAGTCTATGGAGATTGGAAGAGTTAAATATATTCGTATTACTATGCCTCCAGGAGATTGGATAGCAGGCGGATTCAATGAACTTATTAAGACTGATGAGCCATACCCTTCTCTAGAATACGATCCACCCTCAAGAGATATGGATGAGAAGACTTATAAAAGATATGTAGACTTTGTAAACTACTATATCCACCAGGTAAATCTCTTAAGGTATCTCTTAGGGGAACCTTATAGGGTAAAATATGCTGATCCTTCAGGTGTTATAATGGCTGTAGAGAGTGAAGGTGGGATACCAGGGATAATAGAGATGTCTCCATATAGGACTACTATAGATTGGCAAGAATCAGTCCTAGTAGCATTTGAATATGGATATATAAAGCTCAGTTTGTCTGCACCTTTAACCTATAACCGGGCTGGTAGAGTGGAAATATTTAAAGACCCAGGTGATGGAAAGACCCCTGAGACTATCGTTCCGCAGTTACCTTGGATACATGCTATGTATAACCAGGCGGTAAACTTTGTAAGGGCTATAAAGGGTGAGATAAAGCCACCGTGTGATGTAGAAGAGGCACTAGAAGACTTGAAGATTGCTAAAGATTATATAATGTTATTAAAAACTCTCTAGCTTTGATTTTTAGTCTAAAGTATTTCAATACTCTATACCCTTCTCTATTCCCTATCTTACTGTGTTTGTATATAACTGATTTTCTTCTTGAGTGGAACTATATGTTATAATGAACTTTATAGAATAATTTTTAAGAAGGAGGAATTTATTATGATTATGATTCCAGAAGAACTCAAGTATACTGATACGCATGAGTGGCTTAGGATAGAAGGGGATTATGGAATTGTAGGTATTACCCAGTATGGATTTGAGAAACTTGGAGATGTCGTTTATGTAGAGCTTCCAGAGGTAGGAAGTAAGGTAAAGCAAGGAGAATCTTTTGGCGTTATAGAGTCTGTAAAGGCAGCAGTAGACCTTATAGCTCCTGTCTCTGGTACTGTAGAAGAGGTAAATGAATCGGCAAAAAAATCTCCAGAGAACCTTCCCAACGATCCATATGGAAAGAGTTGGCTTATAAAGGTTAAGATTGAGAATCCTTCGGAGATTGAAAAATTACTTTCCGGTAAGGCTTATGAGGAGCTGATTAAGGAGTAGTAGATGGACTACATTCCCCACACTGCAGAAGATATAAGATATATGTTTGATGTTCTCGGGTTAAAATCTATAGATGAACTCTTTGTAGATATACCTGACAATCTAAGACTCAGCAGAGAGCTTAATATACCTAATGGAATTACAGAGATAGAGTTAACTAGGACTTTGAAGGAGATAGCTAAACTAAACACTACTTCTAGTAGATTCTTGTGGTTTTTAGGAGGTGGATGCTATAGACACTTTGTCCCTCAGGCCTTAAATGAGATTAGTCATAGACAGGAATTTTATACCTCATATACCCCCTATCAGGCAGAGTTGAGTCAAGGGACACTACAGGTTTTATTTGAATTTCAGACGTTGCTATGTGATTTACTATGTATGGATGTCGTTAATGACTCTATGTATGATGGTGCTACTGCGTCTGCAGAGGCGATGTTTATGGCTTGTGATATTACAAAGAGAAATAGGGTATTAGTTGCTATGTCTTTGCATCCTGAGTATAGGATGGTTCTTAAGACTTATGCTGAAGCTAAGGGAATCGAGATAATAGAGGTTCCATTTGATAAAGATTCTGGTATGTTAGATATAGAGATGATAGATAAGTTTGCTGATACCTCTGCAGGTTTAATCTTTCAGAATCCGAACTTCTTTGGGGTTATAGAAGACCCAGAATCTTTTGAATCAATACTTCATAATGCTGAAGCCTTAGTTATTCCAGTTATCATAGAGCCATTTTCTCTAGTTTTGTTTAAGCCTCCTGGTGAATATAGAGCGGATATTGTATGTGGAGATTTACAATCTTTCGGCCTAGGGATGAGGTTCGGGGGACCCTCTGCCGGCTTCCTATCTACAAGGATGGAGTATATAAGGAGATTACCTGGTAGAATTGTCGGTATGACAAATGATGCTGAAGGCAAGCCCGCATATGCATTTGTCTTACAGACCAGGGAACAACATATAAGGAGAGCTTCTGCTACCTCTAATATCTGTTCCAATGAAGCCCTATGTGCAGTGAAGGTAGCTATATACCTTTCACTACTTGGAGAGGAGGGTTTAAAGGATATAGCTTTAAACTGTTATAGACTGGCTAGTATAGCTCGAAAAGAACTAGGTAATTATTTTAGTGGGTTCTCCTTCAATGAATTTTTAGTCCCACTAAACAGAAACTCTTCAGAGGTCAGAGATATATTGAAGGATAAAAGAATTCTTGTTCTTGACCCTTCTAAGTGGTATCCAGAACTTAATGATGCAATACTCGTTACTTTTACGGAAATGAATAGAGAAGAAGAGGTCTATAAGCTTATAGAGGAGACAAAACCATATGTTAGAGGGTTCTCTTTTTGAAAAGAAAAGGTCTAAGGTTACAAAATATGTTGATACTCCTAAGGTTGAGCTAGAAATTCCGGAAAGATTCTTAAGAAGGGGTTCTTTATCAAAATTTCCGAGTTTAAGTGAGTTGGAGGTAGTTAGACATTTTACTAATCTATCCCGTCTCAATTATGGCATAGATAATAATATATACCCCTTGGGTTCTTGCTCTATGAAGTATAATCCAAAGATAAACGAATCTTTGGCTGAGCTGGATGAATTTGTAGATATTCATCCGTATATGGATGAAGAATATGTCCAAGGGGCTTTAAAGATTATCTACGAACTGGAAAGACTTCTCTGTGAGATAACGGGAATGGATGGATTTACCCTTCAGCCCTCTGCAGGTGCCCATGGAGAGTTAACAGGCCTTCTTATAGCTAAGGCATATTTTAAAGATAAAAAAGAAGAAAGGGACCTAGTGATAGTCCCAGATTCTGCTCATGGAACAAATCCAGCTAGCGCAGTTATGGCTGGTTTTAAAGTAGTAGAAGTGAAGTCAGACGAAAGAGGTCTTGTTTCTCCTTCTACTATTAAACACTTTCTAAATGATAGAACCGCTCTTATTATGCTTACGAACCCAAATACTTTAGGCTTATTTGAAGAGGATATAGAAGAGATTGCATATCTTACTCATAAGGTTGGAGGACTATTATACTATGACGGAGCCAATCTTAACGGTATAGTAGGTATTACAAGACCGGGAGATATGGGGTTTGATATTGTCCATCTAAATCTCCATAAGACCTTCTCAACCCCTCATGGAGGAGGCGGACCTGGGTCTGGTCCTTTAGGTGTAAAAGATTCTTTAGTTCCATTCTTGCCCGTTCCTAGGGTATCCCTTAAAGAAGGTGTCTATTCTTTAGACTATGATTTCCCTAAGTCGATAGGGAAGGTAAAGTGTTTCTATGGCAATTTTACCGTTTTAATCAAGGCATACTCATATATAAGGTTACTAGGTAGAGAAGGACTAAGATCTATAGCAGAGATATCAACCTTAAATGCCAATTATCTACAGAAGAGGATAGGAGAATTTTTAGAGATTCCATATAAGAGGTTATGTAAGCATGAATTTGTAGCATCTTTGAAATCTTTTAGGTCTAAAGGGATTAGGGCTTTAGATATTGCTAAAAGGCTTATAGATAAAGGTTTTCATCCACCAACGATATATTTTCCTCTTATAGTAGAAGAGGCTTTTATGATAGAACCTACCGAGACTGAGTCTCTGGATAGTTTGAATAGATTTGTTTCTGCTTTGAGGGAGGTTATCGAAGAGGCAGATATAAATCCAGATATTGTAAAGGAAGCTCCTAAAGAGCATATTATAAAGAGGATAGATGAGGCTAAGGCTTCTAGGATGTTAAAGGTTAAATGGTAGTAAGATGAAGGTCTTAAAGACAATAATCCTATCCTTAATAACTCTTATACTGATCCTTATAATTGCTGGCTCTATTTTCACCTTAATAGTTTTACTTGAGTATATCCCTCAATTACCTGACCCTTCTTTACTTTTACAGTATAACCCTCCCACTAAGACTACAATATACGATGCCAAAGGTCTGCCACTGGCAGAGTTATATGCAGAGAAGAGGATTGTCGTCCCTATAAAGGATATTCCTCAACACTTAAAGGATGCTGTAGTTGCTATAGAGGATGAGAGATTCTATTCGCATGTAGGAGTGGACCTGAAGGGTATAGCTAGGGCGATATATAAGGGCATCAAGCTTGGAGAATTTAAGGAAGGTGGGAGTACTATTACCCAACAGTTGGCTAGGAATGTCTTTCTTACTTTAGAAAGGACACCTTCACGTAAGATAATGGAGATACTTTTAGCCCTGAGGATAGAGACTACTCTATCTAAAGAGGAGATACTACATTTGTATTTGAATATCATATATTTTGGCGAAGGCTGTTATGGCGTAGAGTCTGCTGCTAGGACTTACTTTGGTAAATCTGCTAAGAATCTTAACCTTGCAGAGAGCGCTCTCTTGGCTGGTATCATTAGGTCTCCTGAGAATTATTCTCCATTTAAAAATAGAGATTTAGCGATAGCTAGGCAAAGGTTAGTATTGAGAAAGATGTTAGAGCTTGGATTTATAGATGAAAAAGAATATGAGTCCGCTTTAAATACAGAGTTAAAATTTTCTACCGGAAAAGATGGATTTTGGAAGGCACCATATTTTGTGGATTATGTGTTGAGTATATTAAAGAATGACCTTGGTTTTAAAGACATAGAAAAGAGCGGATTGGATATATATACCACATTAGATTTAGATATACAAAAGGTAGCAGAAGAGGTTCTGCTTGAAGGGCTTAGGAAGGCTAAGGATTACAATGTCTCCCAAGGAGCTTTAGTATTGATAGAGAACAATACTGGTTATATAAGAGCGATGGTTGGTGGGAAGGATTATAGAGAGAGTCAGTTTAATAGGGCAGTTCAGGCGTATAGACAGCCTGGTTCTGCATTTAAGCCATTTGTCTATACGGTTGCTATTCAAGAGGGATGGAAACCTGAGGATACTATAGTTGATGAAGAGATAAGTTTTAAGGTGGGGGATAAACTATGGAAACCCCAAAATTATGACAGAAGATTCAGAGGGGTTATTACTTTAAAAGATGCTTTGGCGTATTCCGTAAATATTCCTGCGGTAAAACTTCTCTATGAGGTTGGAGTTGATAAGGTGTTGGACCTTGCTATAAAGATGGGGTTACCTTTAGATTCTATCTCAGATAGAAACCTAGCTATAGCACTAGGTGGTGTTACAAGGGGAGTCACTCCCCTTCAGTTAGCCCAAGCCTTTTCTGTATGGGCAAATAGAGGAGTCTTAATAAAGCCGATAGCAATAAAAGTTGTTAAGGATAAAGAGGGAAAAGTCCTCTATAGTTCTGAGGTAAAGAATAGTAGAATCCTTGATGAGGATGTCGCCAAGACCATCACTGAGATGTTAGAAAACGTTATAAAATATGGAACTGGAAAGAGAGCTAACTGTGGTCATCCTTGCGCAGGAAAGACTGGCACCACAAGTGATTATCGTGATGCTTGGTTTGTTGGTTTTACAAGGCGATACACCACTTGTGTCTGGATGGGAAATGATGATAATACACCTACAAGAGGGGTAACTGGAGGGATGTTTCCTGCTGAGGTTTGGGGAAATTTTATGAAGCGTATCTTATCTAATACTCAGCCTTTGCCTCTTTTTGATTAAGCTTTTGAGTATCCCTATGGTATAATTATTAAGATGAATAGATTTAGAAGTTATAGTTGGAGAGATATAAGGGTTGATCTTGGGGAAAAGATAGAGGAGCTACTATTAAACAATGGGTGGGCTAAAGAAGAGAATAAGTCTTCTATCGAGTTTTGGAGGATGAGATTAGATAGTTTTACTTGTATATTCTATAGAAATGGAACACTTTATGTCTCTTATCCTGATAGTAAAGAGCTTGAGTTTAAAAGAATAAGAGAGATGATAAATCATTATGTAGGAACGAGATACATAATACCTTCAAAAGAGTTTTTGATCGGGCTTGACGAGGTTGGTAAAGGAGAGGTTATAGGAAGTATTATTTTAGCAGGAGTAAGGTTTTCTAAAGAGCTCTTTGATGATTTGGATATTATAGTAGATAATATAGATACTAAACGTAACCATCGTATAGAGTATTGGGAGGAAATATACAGAAAGTTAGAAGGGTCTAAAGGTAGAAGCCTTTATTTTTTGGTAGAGAAGGTCTTACCTAGAGAGATTGATGGTAAAAAGAGTATAAATGAAATTTTGGACCAGCGATATAAAAAACTATTGGAAGACTTAACAAAAAGTCTTGATGTTAATAAAGCTAGGGTAGTTATAGATGATTATGGGGTAGGGAAGATACTGACTGAGTATTTAGATGAGCTAAAGAGACGAGGCGGAGAAGTATTAGTAGTGGATAAATCGGAAGATAAGTATCTAGAGACTAGGATAGCTTCTATCATAGCAAAGCATGAAAGATATATAGAATTAAAAGATATAGGAATATCTTTTGGTTCTGGGAGTGTCAGTGATAAGAAGACTACAGATTGGTTGAGAGAGTGGTATAAAAATTACAGAGAATGGCCCTGGTTTGTAAAGAGGTCTTTTAAGACGGTAAAGAAGATAGAAGAACATATTAGTAATGAAGGAAGGTGAATCTTCTTATGAAGGCACAGGTGTTTTATGGACCGCAGGATATGAGATTTGAGGAAATTCCAACGCCAAATGCTAAGGATGGCGAAGTCCTTATCAAGGTTGAGTCTTGTGCTATATGTGGAACAGATGTAAGAATCTACTATTCTGGGCATCATAATGTAAAGCCTCCTCAGGTGATAGGACATGAGATTACCGGCACTATTGTAGAGATAGGAAAAGGGGTAGAAGGCTATAATATCGGGGAAAAGGTAACTGTGGTGACTCCTGTTGGTTGTGGTTACTGCAAGTATTGTGTAGCAGGGAAGGTTAATCTCTGTAGTAACTTTAGAGCCATAGGTTATAACTTCCCTGGTGGATTTGCAGAGTATATGATAATACCACAAGAAGCTGTTAGACAGGGAAATGTATTAAAGTTACCTCCAAATGCTGACCTAAGTGTATCTGCATTGATAGAACCACTCTCCTGTGTGTTAAATGGACAGCGGTATTTAAATATAGGTTTTACTGATACCGTTGTAGTAATAGGTTCAGGTCCTATAGGATGTATGCATACCGCAGTATCTAGAGCTAAAGGTGCAAGCAAGATTATCCTAGCGGATATACAGGAAAAGAGACTTAAAATGGCAGAGCCTTTTGGTGCAGATATCCTAGTAGATTCCTCTAAGGAGGACCTTATAGGGATAGTGAAGAGAGAGACAGATGGGCTTGGTGCAGATGTTATTATAATAGCTGCTCCTTCTGGACAGGCTCAGGAACAGGCACTACAGATGGTTGCTAAAGGGGGAAGGATAAGTTTCTTTGGTGGACTACCTGGGGATAAGGCTAATATTACATTGAATAGTAATATTGTTCATTATAATGAGGTATCCATCTTTGGCGCGTATGCCTCTACACACTACGACTACTATGAGGCTGCCAAACTACTTGCCAGTGGAAGGGTAAATTTGGAGAAACTTATCACGCACACCTTGCGGTTGGAAGACTTACTTAAGGGGATAGAACTTGTCAGACAAGGAGAAGCCCTAAAGGTTTTGATAAAGCCTTAGGAAAGGAGAAGAGAGGATGAACGATATTGTAGATATAAGGGCTCAGTTAGTAAAGTGGGGTAAAAGATTGGTAGAAAAGGGATTGGTGGTAGCAGCTGGAGGTAATATAAGCGCAAGGGTAGGAGACACTATGTTTATATCTCCGAGCGGTTATTCTATATCTGAGGCTGCAGAGGAAGATTATGTCCCCGTTGAGATAAGTACCGGTAAGATCTTGGATGATTTTCCTCTAAAACCATCATCTGAGGTGTTGATGCATCTTAGATGCTATAGGGTTAGACCTGATATAAGGGCTATAGTTCATGTCCATCCACCCCTCCTAGTAGGAATCATTAGTGCAGGAGAGATGCTATATCCATTTACTCCCGATGCGGTTGCTCTGTTAGGTAAGCCAGCAGTACTTGACTACATACTTCCTACAACGGATGAATTGGCAAGGGCGGTAGAAGAAAAGGTAAAAAGTGCTGATGTAATCTTCTTGAGAAATCATGGCGTAGTTACTGTTGGGGCTAATCTCAGAGAGGCTTGCTATAAAGCGGAAGTAGCTGAAGATACCGCCAAATCTTTCTTGGCTGCCAAGATAACTGGAACCTTAAGACTATTTAACGAAGACGAGTTAGAAGCTATTAAGGGTTTAAGTTCTGAACAGTATAGGCTTGAGATAATGAGAAAGATGCAGGAAGCTTAGAATTGCTTGAAAAATCCTCTGCATTATTATATATTTATCTAGTCTAGGGGAAAGGAGGAAGGGGATGATTAAGACAGAACATCTATATAAAAGATATGAAAAGGTAGAAGCTGTAAAGGACCTTAATATATCGGTAGAACCAGGAGAGATATATGGCTTTCTAGGACCTAACGGTGCAGGTAAGACCACTACTATTATGATGATATTAGGCATTGTAAAGCCAACTAGCGGAAAGATACTGATATTTAACAAAGACCTATACAGTGACTACTTTGGTATAAAGAGAAGGATAGGGGTGGTCTCAGAGGTGCAGTATCTATACGAAGATATGACCGCTTATGAGTACCTTTCCTTCTTCTGCGACCTCTATGGAGTAAAAAATAAAGATAAGAAGATAGAAGAGTTGTTACACAGGGTAAATCTATACGATAGGAAGGATGACCTTTTGGGACACTACTCTAGAGGTATGCAGCAGAAGATAGGTTTCGTAAGGGCTTTACTGAATGATCCTGAATTACTCATACTGGATGAACCAGTATCAGGATTAGACCCTACAGGGATAAGAGAGATAAGAGACCTGATCCTAGAGGAGAATAGGCAGGGTAGAACGGTTTTTATGTCTTCCCACATCCTTTCAGAGGTGGAGCGTATCTCCCATAGAGTGGGGATACTTAATAAGGGCAGATTAGTAGCGGAAGATACTATGGAAAATCTTAGAAAAAAACTTACTAGCGAGGTAGAGATAGAGCTAGAGATAGATAACTTTGATGCGGAAGCAGAAAAGAGGTTAGAGACTTTACCTTTCGTTAACAGTCTTACCAAAGAGGATGGTAAGTATCTAGTAAG
>JACIXS010000199.1 GCA_014360335.1 bacterium
GATGTAAGTCTATCGCCTTAGCTCCAGCTCGAATCTGTTCACGTCCAAGCTCCACAAGACCATCTATATCTTTAGCAGAGAGTAAATTCCTGCATTCTTCTGCATAAGCATTCAACTTCTCTCCAATTACTGTAATAGGCAAATTTTTAGCTATCTCTACCAATTTAGTCCTCGAGGTAAATACGGTATAAGAGCTTTTTCTCTCTACTTTGACCTTTCTCATCTCTTTTACAGCATTACTTATTGCCCTAGTATGCTCTGGGGTAGAGCCACAGCAGGACCCAACAATACTTGCTCCAAGATTAACATATCTAACTGCAAAATCTGCCAACTGTTCAGGGGACTCTGGATATACCAATTTACCATCTTCAATAATAGGCATACCAGCATTAGGTTGGATACTGATATATGGGACTCCGGAGGCTACCATTCTTTCTAAGACCCTATATAAGCCTTCTGAACCCATACTACAGTTAGCTCCAACGACATCTGCCCCTAAACTCCAAAGAACTAAAGCACTAACCTCTGGAGGAGTTCCTGAAGTAGTCCTAAGGTTTTCGGAAAAGCTCATCTGACATATAATAGGAAGCTTAGTATTCTCTTTACAGGCAAGAAGAGCTATTCTAGCTTCCTGTAAATCTCCCATAGTCTCAATAATGATAGCGTCTACCCCACCTTCCTCTAGAGCCATAGCCTGCTCCTTAAATGCCTCATAAGCAGAATCAAGAGATAAATCCCCAAATGGCTCTAAGATTCTACCTGTAGGACCTATAGAACCTAAAACAAAGACTCTATCCTGAGCAGTCTTTCTAGCTATTCTAGCTCCAGCGATGTTTAATTCTCTAACTTTATCTTCTAGATGATGGGCAGAAAGTCTAAATCTATTAGCCCCAAAAGTATTCGTCTCTATGCAATCAGCTCCTGCCTCTATGTAAAGTCTATGAATCTCCTCTATTACTTCAGGTTTAGAAAGATTCCATTCTTCAGAACAGCCTCCTGAAGTAAGACCATACCTCATAAGCATGGTGCCCATAGCACCATCGCAAACTAAGATCCTCTCTTTCAAAGCATCAAGAAACGAGTAACTCATCCGGTAACTTCACCCTCTTTGCTCTTGCCCATAATCTTTCTAGATTGTAGAACTCACGAGTTTCTGGCTCCATTATGTGTATAACAAATGTGTTATAATCTAATATCACCCAACCTCCCTCATACTCTCCCTCTATATGAAGAGGGGATATACCTTCTTGAGACATAACTCTATCTATGTTTTCTACAATAGCAGTAGTTTGATGTGAAGTCTGGGATGTTATAATAACAAAATAATCTGTAATAGTCGTAAGGTCTTGGAGGTCCAAAAGAACAATATTCTCCCCCTTTTTTTCGACCGCCGCACTTATAGCGGTATAGATTAATTCAAGAGTAGATTTCATTTAAACCTCTTCTTCCCTCCTTTATAAGATAATTCCAAACCTCAATGGTCTTCGGATGAACCATACAATTATTTCTCATAATATAACCCACAGTAAGATTAATTGCAAATAAAACTGCAGAGTCAAGGTCTTCCTTTACTATCTCCCTCAGATGATTAACGCCAGGGAAATTCCTATTGTACTCTATGTAATCTGCAATAAATATAATCTTATCCAATGTAGACATCTCTTTATCACCAGTAGTATGCTTCCATATAGCACTCAGTATCTCTCTATCTTTTATGCCGAAATATTCACGAGCAAATACGCTTCCCACAGGGGCATGGAGTATCTGAGGAGAAGAAAGGTCCCAGATAGATAATGGGATATTATAAGCCCTTGCCAATTTTATTAATTCTTCATCTGAAAATCCCTTGGCACAATCATGTAAGAGACCAGCCAGAGATGCCTTATTAACATCTACTCTGTATCTTTCTGCTAAAGAGATCGCCTCTTTCTCTACTGCCAATGTATGAATGAGTCTTTCTTTAGAAAGATGTTCTTTCAGAAAGGAAATATAAACCTCTCTATTTTTTATATAAGCCATGCTTTCTTATATAAGCCTCTACAGGTTCAGGGACCATATATCTTATCGGTTTACCTTGAGCAACCCTCTCTCTTATCAACGTTGAAGATATAGCGTAACCTGGTATCTCCAGTAAAGAGACATTATCCAATATCTCTCTATCTAAGTTTTTCAAACACTCAGGATTATAACCAGGGCGCGTTACCGCTATAAAATGTGCTAATTTTACTAGCTCATATGGGTCTCGCCAGGTAAGAATCTCAAGTATTGCATCTAGCCCTGTGATAAAGAAGAGCTTAGAATTAGGATACATCTCTCTAAAAGCCCTTACAGTATCTATCGTATAGGAAGGACCTGGACGCTCTATCTCTATACGGGAGATATTAAAATACGGATTTGTAGCTATAGCTAAAGCAGTCATTATATATCTATCCTCTGCAGGGATTACAGACCTAGGTGTCCTATGAGGAGGATGTCCTGAAGGGATAAATATAACTTGGTCTAAATTAAACTGATGTCTCGCCTCTTCTGCTGCTACTAGATGCCCATAGTGTATAGGATTAAACGTTCCACCCATAAGTCCAATTCTGTCAGAATTCATACTTAATCCTCCCCTCAAGCATAACAAAAGGTATACCCTCTATTATGACTCTATCTCCCTCTTTAGCTCCATTTCTTCTAAGGGCATCTAATAAACCGTATCTTTTTATAAGAGGATTTAACAAGAGATGATGGTCTCTCTGTGTAAAATCTATCCTCCTTAAGTCTTTAGCAAGGTCTTTGCTAGAGACATAAAAAGTCTCCCCTATCTTTTCAATAGATAAGGGCTCCATCTCTATAGATAGTCTCTCTTCCTCTAATGAGAGAGGAACGGAAAGTTTCAGAGAATCAAATATATCGGTAATCCTATCCTTCAATGTCTCAAGTCTACTTTCGCTATAGATATCATCCTTATGAAAGGTTATAATATCTTTTTTTAAGAGATTATCATTGTAGAGAGACAACTCGGTTTTTATAATGTCTAAGTCCTCTTCCTTTTCAAAGAGAAGGAGCAAAACTCTTGCCCTTTCTGCATGTTTTAGAAACTTATTCCCCAAACCAGAACCTCTATGAGACCCTTCTATAATAGCAGGAATCTCAACTAATCTTACAAGCCTTAATCCTGTATCAAAGACTCCAAATACAGGTTCAGTGGTAGTAAATGGATATTCAGCTATCTTAGGTTTAGCATTGGTAAGTAGAGAAAGTAGGGTAGATTTACCAGAGTTAGGTAGGCCTATGATAGCCACGTCAGTTATAGACTTTAAGACTAGTGTTATCCTTACCTCTTCTCCTGGCTCTCCTTTCTCTGCTACCTGAGGGGCTCTATACCTATTAGAGAGAAAATTACTATTACCACGTCCTCCCTTTCCACCTTTAGCTACTAACAGCTTATCAGAAGGAGAGAGAATTTCACCTAGGAATTTACCTGTATCCGCATTATAAACACAAGTACCTAAGGGAACTCGAATATATAAATCCGCTCCATCTCTTCCGCTCTTTCTATTTCCTTGGCCTTGAGAACCTGATTCAGCAACTAGTTTCTTTTTGGAATGGTAAAAATTTAAAGTCTCTAGATTTTCATCCCCTACTACGTAGACATCTCCCCCCTTGCCTCCATCTCCACCATCAGGACCACCTTTGGGAAGGTACTTCTCTCTATGAAAACTTAAAGCACCAGGACCTCCATCTCCTCCCTTAACTTTGATAGTGATTTCATCTACAAACATACTAAGACTGGACAGGGATTACACTCACTACCTTTTTATCTCTTCTAGTTCTAAAAGAGACAATACCATCTACTAAGGCAAAGAGGGTAAAGTCCTTTCCCATACCAACATTCTGACCAGGGTGAAATCTTGTCCCCCTTTGCCTAACTATAATATTACCAGCGGTTACAAACTGACCATCAGAACGTTTTACTCCCAAATATTTAGGATTACTATCTCGTCCATTGGCTGTACTTCCAGCACCTTTTTTATGAGCCATAAGTCACCTCTGCTATTTGAACTCTAGTAAGATATTGTCTATGCCCTCTCTTTCTCCTATAATGTTTCTTAGGTCTATATTTAAATACTATAATCTTCTTACCTCTAAACTGCTCTAGGACTACTCCCTTTACCTTTATATTTTCCAAGTAAGGGGTTCCTATAACACTTTCCCCTTCTCTATTCTTTACCATCAATACCTTATCAAATACTACCTCTTCTCCTTCTTCAGCTTCTAACTTTTCTACAGTTAGTATATCTCCAGGGCTTACCTTATACTGTTTTCCACCTGTCTCTATAATAGCATACACTGTTATGTCTACCTCCTAAAAGATTTAGTTGACAGTTTAAAATTTACCATACAGACGGTATAAAGTCAAGATTCACGAAATTCTTCATCTAACAGCTACTCCCAGCAACGTAGCCTGTGGAAAATGCTATTTGTAGATTAAATCCCCCAGTATAGCCATCTACATCTATAACTTCTCCTGCGAAGAAGAGACCTTTGACTATCTTAGACTCCATAGTTGAAGGATTAATCTCACTAACATTAACTCCTCCAGATGTAACAATAGCCTCTTCTATGGGTCTAAATTTGGAAACTGTTATGAGAAGATTTTTCAACAATCTTACTAATCTTTTCCTCTCCTCTCTTGTTATCTGGTTTACATACTTATCTCTAGGAATTCCAGACAACTCTACTATTACAGGTATCAGAGACTTTGGCAGTAACTCTCCCAAGGAATTGGCGAAAAGTCTTCTAGAATACTTCGTAAAGTCTCTCTGAATTCTCCTATCCAACTTCTCTTCTGTAAGACCAGGTTTTAGGTCAATAATAATTCTATACCTGTTCTTATCTATGTCTCTCATATGAGAGCTAGCAGAAAGAATTATAGGTCCTGATACACCAAAATGGGTAAAAAGCATATCGCCTAGGTCACTATAAACTTCTCTATCCGATTGATTTATTACTCTTATAGAGACATTCTTTAATGTTAACCCCTGAAGTTTAGATACCCAGGATTCTTCCACTTCTAAAGGCACTAGAGAAGGCTTTAGAGGCGCTATACTATGCCCCAGCTCCTCTGCAAATCTATAACCATCACCTGTAGAGCCTGTCTTAGGATAGGATAGCCCTCCTGTAGCAATGATTACACTATCTGAAGGGATAAATCTTCCATCACTAAGAGCAACCCCTAAGACTCTGCTGTTGTCTTTTAAGATCTTTTTTACTTCTCCTCTTATTATCTTTACATTGTTATCCCTTAGATATCTCTCCAAGGCATTTAATATATCCCTAGCTCTATCCGACTCAGGAAAAACTCTACCCCCTCTTTCAACCTTAGTTTTAATACCCAAATTGTTAAAGAACTTTACTAGGTCTTTATTAGAAAACTTACTAAAGGCACTATAAAGGAATCTTCCATTCACAGGTATGTTATCAATAAGTCCCTGTAAACTAGTATCGTTAGTAAAGTTACATCTCCCCTTCCCAGTTAAAAGCAATTTCTTCCCTAAAGTATTATTCTTCTCTATAAGCAATACATCGAGACCTCTACTCCCAGCAGTACCACCTGCCATCATACCACTAGGACCACCACCAATAACAACTACCCTTCTTGGCATAATTGTCTCCTACTAAATATTTCTCTATTTAACTGTTTATATCAACTATACTTCTAGAATTAATATGTAGTCAACAGGTTAATATAGATTTTCAAGTTTTATGATAAAATATCTTCTATGGATAATACGTATATTACCCTTTACTCTAAATCTCCTCTAGAGACAGAGGAGATTGGCAAGATTATAGGTAAGATAAGTGAAGGTAGAGAGCTTTTTCTACTTCTAGGTGACCTTGGAGCAGGAAAGACTGTATTAGTAAAAGGGATAGCAAAAGGATTAGGTATAGATGCTCAAATTGTAAGTCCAACATTTATAATTATAAAAAATTACCCTGGAAGGCTTACATTGAATCATATAGACCTTTATAGGATAAATAGCATAGAAGGTCTTGGAATTGAAGAGTATATAGATGATGACTTGTCTGTTACAGTTGTAGAATGGGGAGAAAAGCTGATAGACAGTCTAAGATTAAAAGAGTACCTACTTGTAAAGATAGAAATAACTGACGATAACTCCAGAAAGATTACTCTAGTTCCAAAAGGAGAAAGATACATAAGGTTTATAGAGAGGATAAGGGAATGGCAGACTTAGCCATTGATACAAGTACTAGTTATCTATCTTTGGCGATAGTAAAAGGTGACATAACACTCTATGAGAAGAATGTATTCTCTCTAAAATTACACTCTATACTGTTACCTAAAGAGATAGAAAGAGCTTTAGAGATAACTAAGGAGAAGATAGAAAGGATATTTGTTGCTATTGGGCCTGGCTCTTTTACTGGGTTAAGGGTAGGGCTATCACTGGTAAAAGGGATGTCTCTATTCAGTGATATACAAGTTGTAGGTGTCCCAACCTTTGATGGGCTTGCATACAATCTACCTATCGAAGGGAAACTTTTCATTATTATGAGATACAGGATGAGTAAGGCATACTACGGCATATATAGGGCAGAAGATAGAAAATGGATATGTGAAAGACTAGGTGTTGCCGAAATAGAAGAACTTCCCAAATTAGTTACAGACGAAAAGATAGTAATAGTAAAAGAGCAAAATTATAATGAAATAGCTAGTATGTTTCAAGATCCTGTATTCATAACCCCTAAGGCTTCTCTACTGACAATCCCCGGCAGAGAAAAGAAACCGAGCAAATTAGAAGAGCTAGAGCCTATATATATAGAACCATCGGAGGCAGAAAAGATTAAGGGTGTATGATTCAAATCAAAAGGATGACAGTAAAACATCTGAAGGATGTGTTAAAGATTGAAGAGTTATCCTTCCCTATGCCATGGAGCTTTCAGTCATTCTACAATGAATTGGTAAGTAATCCTTATGGGTATTATGTAGTAGCCTTAGAAGATGAAAAAGTTGTAGGTTATGGAGGAATGTGGATACTCTTCGAAGAATGTCATATAACAACAATAGCGGTTGACCCAAAAAGGAGAAGAGAGGGTATAGGAAGAAAGATAATGGAACATTTAATAGAAAAGGCTAAGGAGCAGGATGTAGAATGGATATCCTTAGAGGTCAGAGTTTCAAATATACCCGCTCAGAACCTATACAAATCACTAGGGTTTGAGATGGTAGGAGTAAGGAAAAAATATTATCAACCAAATAATGAAGATGCCATTATAATGAGACTAATGCTAAAGGGAAAGAAAGGAAATGTATATCCTGGCTATAGACACATCCTGTGATGATACATCTGTTGCTATACTAAAGGATGGTCATAATATATTATCAAACCTAGTAAGCTCTCAACACGATATACATGAGCGCTTTGGAGGGGTAGTTCCAGAGCTTGCCTCTAGAAGGCATCTAGAGAATATAATACCTATGATCAAGCTAGCGTTAAAAGAGGCAAAGATAGAAAGTAAGGACATAGATGTGATAGGTGTAACTTATGGCCCTGGTCTTGTAGGTTCACTATTAGTAGGTCTTATGACTGCAAAAGGGTTGGCATACTCTCTTAGAAAGCCTTTCATAGGGATAAATCATATGGAAGGACATATATTTTCCGCCATCCTTGAACATAGGGAGTTGTATCCTCCATTTATGGCTCTAGTGGTATCTGGAGGTCATACAGACCTAGTATTAGTAAGAAGATACTTCTCCTATGAAGTTATAGGCTCGACAAGGGACGATGCAGCAGGCGAGGCATTTGACAAGGTAGCAAGACTATTGGATATAGGTTATCCTGGAGGTCCTGCCATAGAGAGGTTTGCCAGGCTTGGCAAAATAGACTACAATCTTCCTAGGGCTATTCCAGAAGGGTATGACTTCAGCTTTAGTGGATTAAAGACCGCTGTAAGCAGATTGTTAAAAGGAGAGGTAGACTTACCCTCTGTGGCTTATAGTTTTCAGGAAGCAGTAGTAGATGTCCTAGTAGATAAATCATTAAAGGCCTGTATTAACTATAAGATAAACAAACTTGCAGTCTCAGGTGGAGTAGCTGCTAATAAGAGACTAAGAGAGAGATTTCTAGAGGAAGCTCCTAAGTATGGCATAAAAATCTACTTCCCTTCCCTCTCAATGTGTACCGATAATGCCAGTATGATTGCCTGTGCTACATATTACAGATACTTGGCAGGATATAGAAGTGACTTTACACTAAATGCAGAAAGTTACTGTAGCTATCCAAATGGATGAACTATGGAATGAATTATCAGAGAAAGTTAAATCCTATAATCTAGGGACTCTTGAAGAAGAGGCAAATCTAAATATTCAACAGGCTAGAGAATACTATTCCGCTATGGAGACAGTCACATCATTAACAAGCCCTTTATTCCTCTTCTATTATATGGTAAGTTTAGCTAGAGTTATCTTCATCTGTAAGAAGAAATTACCTTTCAAAGAGGTATTACATGGTCTTACAACGAGAAAGGAAGGGATATCAGTTACTGTAAAAGCTCATGGGACCTTTCCTATACTACATAGCATCGTTAGTGAAACAAGGATTAAGCCTGGAACTAAATTTAGCATAGAAGAGCTTATAGGTATGATTCCTTGGATCTCTGAGATAGAAAATCCTCAACTCCCACCAATCTCAGCCAGCTATCTTCTCTGTTTTCTACTAAGCATGTTGTCCAGGTATGAACCAGTAATATGGGATAAAATAAGAAGAGAGTATAGCATTTCTCTTTTTTTAAGAGAAACGCCTTCGAACTTCTTACTAGAGATAATAAAAGTCTTATAAAAAGGCTTAAATTCATTAGCACTTGCAAAATCCTATAATAGTGGTATACTCTAGGTATAAAATTAAATGGAGGTGAAGTTTATGGTTAAAAGGGTTTTAGCTCTTTTAGTAGTGCTTTTATTTGCAATAGGAGCAGTAGGGGGATGTCTAAATCAAACTCCACCAGATCTTAGTGGGACCTGGGAGGGGACATTAAGTAGATCGGCGAATCCAACTATTCCAAATTTTGCAAATGTAACTATAGAAGAGCTAACACAAGACCAGAACAATCAATTCTCTGGAACAGTAAAGGTAACATATAATCCGAATACTGATGATCAGGTTGAACTAAATGCTACTATTGACCCCAGTGAAAGTTCAACAAATGAGTGGGGAGCTACTATAAAGGCTAGTGGAATTGCGACGTCTAAAATTGATGTAAATTATCCAAATGGAAGTTTTAGTATAGAGCAGGAACAAACCTATACCTTTACATTTACTTTACCTCATCTATATGCCTGTAGAGGAGAAAGTATTAATGAACTAGTTGGAACATACGTATTAAATGCTGGAAATTCAGCTGTTGACTCTGGTACAGTTAATTTAGTCAAGCAGTAGTATTTAGAAGCTGAGTCCCAAGGAAACATTCTCCTTGGGACTTTTATCTTTTATATGAGATTTATATGCGAAAAGATTAAAGTCATCTATGATCAGGAAAACTTTACTATAAAGGGCTTTATTTGGAGAGATAAAGAATATAAAATTATAGAAATTTTATCCACCTGGCAGGATTGGAAGTTTCCCAGTAGCTTATCTGGTAAACGCACATGGCTACAGAGACATCATAGAAACTATTTCATTGTAAAGACAGAAACCAATGAGGTATTCGAGATATATCTAGATAGAAAAGGAAATAGAAGAGAATGGATTCTACTAAAGATAATATAAATTCATCTTCTTGCTATCTCATCAAATAATTCCTGCAAAATTTCGATGTCTATCTCTGTCAACTTGGCTTTTCCAATAAGGTCTGGTCTACGCTCAAGAGTTTTTCTTAGTGCTTCTTTCTTTCTGTAAAGTTCTATTCTTTTGTGGTTTCCACTCAATAAGACTTCTGGAACTTTATAACCTCTAAAGTCATACGGTCTTGTATACTGAGGATAATCAAAGATACCTCTACAGAAAGATTCCTCTTTTACCACCTCGCTATCAATAACCTGTGGAAACATCCTAGAGATAGCATCTATAATTACCATTGCAGGAATTTCTCCACCACTTAAGACATAGTCACCTATGGAAATCTCTAAATCTGCTAGATACAGGGCAACCCTCTCATCTACACCTTCATAGTGACCGCATATAAGAATAAGATTATTCTCTCTACTTAGTTCTTCTACTAGATGTTGCGTAAGAGGAATACCTTGAGGGGAAAGGAGTATAGTCTTTCCTCCCCCTCTAAGTTCCTTTATATACTCTACAGCCCTAAATATTGGCTCAGGCTTAAGAACCATACCCCTACCTCCACCATAGGGGTAGTCGTCCACCTTTCTGTATTTATCTTCGGTAAAATCCCTGGGATTGAATATATTTACTACTATATGACCAAGCTGTTGGGCTCTTTTTACTATACTAAAATTGAGAGGACCTATAAAGGCCTCTGGGAAAATAGAGATAACATCTATATAGAGAGACATCACAGAAAATTAGAGAGACTCTACCATTATCTGTACCTTAGTCTTTCCCTGCTTACGGGCTAAGGTGCTGGCAACAGCTCTCACTGCATTTATCGTCTTCCCCCCCTGCCCCAAAACCTTACCCATCTCATTATCTGGGACTTTCACTATAAACTTTACCTTCTTCCCGCTAACCTCAGAAGATATATTGACCTTATCTACATTATCAACTAGGCACCTTATAAGAAACTTTACTGTATTATAAAGTTCGTCCATCTATCCCCTCCTTATCCATTCAAGTTATTAAGGTCCAAACCTGCCTGAATAAGTAAACGCTTAACAGTATCGGTAGGTTGAGCTCCCTTTCTAATCCAGTCTTTAGCCTTTTCCAAATCTATGTTTATAACTGCAGGCTCTGGAATTGGGTCATAAAATCCTAGAATATCTATGAACTTTCCGTCTCTAGGACTATGGACATCTGCAACAACAACTCTATAACTTGGTCTACCACGTTTACCCATTCTTCTAAGTCTTATCTTTACCATAATCTACCTCCTAACAGTGGAAATCTTCCTTTCTTTTCCAGCTGAGAAAATTGCTTAATCATACTCTTAATCTGTTCATACTGTTTAAGGAGTTGATTTATCTCCTGAACTGTAGTTCCACTCCCTTTAGCTATTCTCTTTTTTCTGCTAGCATTAATAATATGAGGATTTTCCCTCTCCTCTATAGTCATAGAGCTTATAATAGCTTCGATCCTCTTAAGCCTCTTCTCATCAACAGATATAGGAATCTTAGTGGTTAGTTTAGAGAAACCAGGGATTAAATTCATCAGTTGGTCTAGAGGACCCATATTTCTTATCTCTTTAAGTTGGTCCATAAAGTCATTAAGTGTAAACTTCTCTAAAGATTTCTCTGCTCTTTCTTTAGATACCGCAGACTCAACCTTTTCTACTAAGGTCTTTAGGTCTCCCATCCCGAGGATTCTACTAGCCATTCTATCAGGATAGAATGGCTCTATAGCATCAAACTTCTCTCCTACCCCTACAAATACAATGGGAACTCCAGTGACAGCCCTCATAGAAAGGGCAGAACCACCTCTGGCATCTCCATCCATCTTTGTAAGAATAATCCCCGTGAGAGGAACAACCTTAGCAAATGATTCTCCTATATTTACTGCATCTTGTCCTGTCATAGCATCGACTACAAGGAAGACCTCTTGAGGTTTAACTCTCTCATAAGTCTTTCTCAACTCATCCATTAGTTCTTCATCTATATGAAGTCTACCAGATGTGTCAAGGATAACAGGCATATAGACCTTCTCTTTTGCAAACTTTACCGCATTCTCAGCTATGGTTATTGGGTCAGTATCTTCTCTGTATACCGGAACATTTATACTGTTTCCTATAACCTCTAACTGCTGTATGGCAGCTGGTCTTCTAGTATCACAAGCTACTAGTAAAGGTCGTCCTTGTCTCTTTCTATAATAAACAGCTAACTTTCCGGCTGTAGTAGTCTTTCCAGAACCCTGAAGTCCTACCAACATAACCACAGAAGGAAGATTCCTATCAACTTTCCCTTCTCCGCCAAGTAGTGAGGTAAGCTCTTCGTATATAATCTTTAAGATCTGCTCACTAGGTGAGATACTCTTCAATACAGACTCTTGAAGAGCCTTTTCTCTAACCCTTTCTAAGAAATCCTTTACTACTTTATAATTTACATCTGCTTCTAGTAGTGTTATCCTTATCTCTCTTAAGACTTCCTGTATGTCTGATTCGCTAAGTTTTCCACGTCTTTTAATTCTATCAAATATATTCTGTATCTTTTGTGTCAAAATTTCAAACATAACTAATTCATCTCCCAGAATAAAGCATCTACAAATTCTTTACTGTTAAAACTCTGCATATCATCAATTCCTTCTCCTACCCCTACTAATACTACTGGAATCTTAAGCTCAGATGTTATACTTATTACAACCCCACCCTTGGCTGTTCCGTCAAGTTTGGTAACCGCTATACCATCTATCGTCAAGGCGGTATTAAACATTCTAGCTTGATTTATAGCATTCTGTCCCATTGTAGCATCAATAACAAGAAGGGTATAAAGCTGATAGTCTCCTCTTTCCCTCTCTATTATCCTCTTTACTTTCTTTAGTTCTTCCATAAGATTATACTTTGTATGAAGCCTACCTGCTGTATCTACTATCACTATATCTATGTCTCTAGCCTTAGCAGACTTTAAACCGTCAAAGGCAACTGCGGAAGGGTCCGCCCCTTCTCTATGCTTAATAACAGAGATACCTGTCCTTTCCCCCCAAATCTCTAACTGTTCTATAGCAGCTGCTCTAAACGTGTCACCTGCTACAAATATAACACTCTTACCCCTATCTTTAAGGAGTTTACCCAATTTACCTATAGTAGTAGTCTTACCACTACCATTTACCCCTATAACAAGTATTACCCATTTCCCTTGAAGGAATTTATCTATAATATCAAAAGAGGGAGGGAAGAGGGAAGTTATACTATTCTTTAGAAGATTAGATAATCTCTCATCTGGAGATGACTTCCACTTCGTCTTAACTTCCTCTAAAAGCTTTTCTGTAGTCTTAGGTCCTACATCAGCACTTAGAAGAGCTATCTCTAGCTCTTCTAAGTCTTCTACAGATACATTCGAAAAACTTCTCCTTATTAAAGCCCTAGTTTTTTCTAAGCCCTGTTTTAGTTTATCAAACCAACCCATTTACTTTATAGCCTGAATACAGAACTTTATAGCGGTTCTTTCTTCCCCGTCAACTTCTACCTTAGTAAAGGCAGGATACATAACCAAATTGATACCATTAGGAGCTAGATAACCTCTAGCTATAGCAATTGCTTTTACCGCCTGGTTTACAGCTCCTGCTCCAATAGATTGAAGTTCTACGCCTCCTCCGTTTCTAACGACAGCTGCAATAGCACCAGCAACAGACTTAGGATTAGATTTTGCAGACACTTTTAGAACTTCCATTATTTATCCCCTCCTTCTCAAAATTATGTAGTTTACTTAAAGCTTCCTTAGCAGCATATTGCTCTGCTTCTTTTTTGCTAAAACCACTACCTGTTCCTAGAGATCTTCCCTTAATTATAACTTCTGCTATAAACTTGCGTGCATGCATGGGACCTTCCTCTCTTATCACTCTATAAATAGGTAACTCCTTATAGAGCGCCTGAACGCTTTCCTGGAGTTTGCTTTTGTAATCCTCTTCTATAGAGGCCCCAATACTAAAAATTCTTTCTAAAAATTTACGGGCTTTATCAAATCCTTCTCCTATAAAGATAGCACCTACCAGGGCTTCTAGGGCATTACCAAGAATAGTATACCTTTCCCTCCCTCTATCTAAATCTTCCCCTCCCCCTACTCTCATCTGCTCCTTAATATCAAGCTTAAGTGCAATATCTGCTAGATGCCTTCTGCTAATAAGTTTAGCCTTATACTTACTCATCTCCCCATCTGATAATGGAGGTTCTATGTTGTAGAGAGTCTCCGCAACAACTAAACCTACTACCGCATCCCCTAAAAACTCCAAACGCTCGTTATTGTTAACCTCGTCAAAAGAACAATGCGTAAACGCTAATCTTAAAAGGTCTTCAGGTATATTTATATCTAGTTCTTCTAATATTTCTAAATACTTAGGTTTCATAGTATTTCTTAAGTGCGATAGATACGTTATGACCTCCAAAGCCAAAGGAATTACTTAACGCTACTCTAACATCTCTTTCACGCTTTACGTTTGGAACATAATCTAGATCACATTCTGGATCAGGGTGCTCATAGTTAATAGTAGGGGGTATTATACCTTCTTTAATAGTTAGTGCTGTAGCTATAAGCTCTATACTTCCAGCTGCTCCTAAAGTATGCCCAATCATCGATTTGTTTGAACTTATAGGGATATTATAGGCTAGATCACCAAATAGGGTCTTTATAGCTTTAGTCTCTATAGCATCGTTAAGTGGAGTAGAAGTACCATGGGCATTAATATAGTCGACCTCTTCCTTATTTATCCCTCCATATATAAGTGCAAGTTCCATAGCTCGGGCTTGTAGTCTACCGTCAGGCTCAGGAGCAGTTAAATGGTAAGCATCAGAGGTGCTTCCAACTCCTGCTACCTCTGCATATATATTTGCCCCTCTAGATTTAGCACTCTCCAATGTCTCTAAAACCAAAATACCTGCTCCTTCTGCCATCACGAATCCATCCCTTTCAGCATCAAAGGGCCTACTAGCCTTTTCAGGTTCAACATTTCTAGTGGATAAAGCCTTCATATTAGCAAATCCAGCGATTGAAAGAGGGGTTATAGCAGCATCTGTTCCGCCAGTTATAACTATATCACACTCACCAGCCTGAATAGCCTTTACCGCCTCTCCTATAGCAGTAGCCCCAGTAGCACATGCGGTATTTACAGAAAATGTAATCCCTGTAAATCCAAACATAATAGAAAGATAGGCACTAGCCATATTTGATATAAGCATAGGGATAAAGAAGGGACTTATCCTACCTGGTCCCTTCTCTAAAAGTAAGGAGTGCTGTTGTTCTAAGATATGTATACCACCTATACCAGAACCCACTATGACTCCTACCCGTTCCTTATCAATCTTTTCAGGGTCTATCTTAGCGTCCCTTATAGCCTCCATCCCAGCTACTACTGCAAATTGGGTAAAACGATCCATCTTTCTAGCTTCCTTTTTTCCAAGATAGGTCTCAGGGTCAAAATCCTTTACCTCTCCACCTATTTTGACAGGAAGATCTGTGGTATCTATATTAGATAGATACCCAATAGCACTCCTACCAGAGGTTAGTCCCTCCCAAAAGATATCCTTCCCTACTCCATAAGGAGTAACTAGACCTACACCTGTAATAACAATACGCTTCTTCATTCTCCAATCTTAGACTGAATATAATTTACTGCATCAGCAACTGTCTTAATCTTCTCCGCATCTTCATCTGGTATCTCGATATCAAAGCCATCCTCAAATGCCATCACTAACTCTACTAGGTCTAAAGAATCTGCTCCTAGGTCGTCTGTAAAGGAAGAATCAGGAGTAATATCTTCCTCATCGATCCCTAACTGCTCCGCAATAATCTTCTTTACCTTATCAAGAACTGCCACAGTAAGCACCTCCTACATCACTAATCCGCCGTCTATATTTATTACTTGTCCAGTAATATAACTGGCATCTTTACTCACTAAGAATAATACCAATTTGGCTACTTCTTCTGCTTTACCAAACCTTCCAAGTGGAATCCTACTTAAATACTCCTTTTTAATACTCTCATCAAGTATTGACGTCATTTCTGTATCTATATATCCAGGGGCTACCGCATTCACTGTTATATTCCATCTACTTAGCTCTTTGGCACATGCCTTAGTAAAACCAATAAGCCCTGCCTTTGCAGCGGAATAATTACTCTGTCCAATATTACCTATCTCACCAATAACCGAAGCTATATTCACTATCCTACCCTCTCCATTTTTAATCATATGCCTAGCTATAAGTCTGGTGCATATAAATGCCCCCTTAAGGTCTGTATCCAATACCTCATCCCAATCTTCCTCATCCATCTTAAAAAGAAGTTTATCTTTAGTTATACCTGCATTATTTATAAGAATATCTATTCTTCCCCACTTAGTCAAGACCCTTTTAACTACTTCTTCTATATCCGTCCATTTAGTTACATCTGCCTGGAAGATATCTCCCTCTCCTCCAAGACTCTCTATCTCTTTCAGAGTTTCAAGAGCTCTATCTCTATTACTCTTATAGACTATGGCTACTCTTCTACCACTACTTGCTAGCTCTAAACTTATGGCTTTTCCAATACCTCTAGAACCACCTGTTACTATAGCTACCTGTCCGTCATTCATAGGTTTCTCTCCAATACCTCTAAAGCATTTCCTAATATACTTAGTTTACTACTAGTCTGCTTTATAAGTCCTGTAAGAACACTACTAGCTCCTACTTCTATCACATCAAGACTCCCAATATTCTCTAAAGTTCTAACAACATCAACCCATCTTACAGGGCTATACATCTGAATCCTTAAACAGTCCTTTATCTCTCTTTCGTCTTTGATAACTCTTCCATTAACAGAGGATACAAATCCAATCTTAGGCTTGTTTATCTTAAGATTCTCTATAAATTCATTATAGAATCTTTCCCCATACTCCTTTAAAAAAGAAGAATGAAACGGACCAGCTACGTTCAAACGTATAATCCTCTTAGCGCCCTTTTCTTTAAGTATATTCTCTACCATAGAGAGAGCGGGCTCCTTACCAGATATAACTATCTGCTTTGGACTGTTAAAGTTTACCGCTTCTACTTCAGTAAAATCACTTATAATAGCTAATAGCTCATCCTTATCTATACCTATTACTGCAATCATTCCGCCTTTAATCTCTTGACAAGCATTAGCCATTATTTTGCCTCTAGCTTTTACTATCCTTAAGCCGTCCTCAACAGAGATTGCTCCACTAGCAGTCAAAGCAGAAAATTCTCCTAGACTATGCCCTGCAACAAAGTCTGCGGAAATACCTTTGGATTCTAATGCATAGAAAAGGGAAAGAGAAACAACATATGTAACTAACTGACTAACTTCAGTGTCTTCTGGAGAAATGCCCTTTAATAGAAATTCCTCTATATCTAAATCTAATAGATTAGAACCTTTTTTTATAAAATCTCTAGCAAGAGATAGGTTAAGGATATAATGAATGTCACTCTCTCTGATCTGAGAACCTTGACCGGGAAAGACAAAAACTCTTCTTACCATTCCAATACGCAAGCCCCCCAAGTAAGACCTGCACCAAATCCAACCATAACAATTTTACTACCCTCTTTTATCTTACCTAGAAGGAGAGCCTCGTGAAGAGCTATACCTACAGAGGCAGAAGAGGTATTACCATATTTATCTAAATTAACAAAGACTCTATCCATAGAAAGATTCAATCTTTCTGCAGCTGACTCAATAATTCTTATATTAGCTTGATGCGGGATAAATAAATCTATATCTGAAGGAGTCAGTCCTGCCTTTTCAATCGCCTCTAGAGCTGCCTCCCCCATAATCTTTACTGCAAATTTAAAAACCTCTCTCCCATTCATCTTTATATAATGAAGTCTTTGAGATACAGTCTCATAAGAAGCTGGAAGCCTTGAGCCTCCTGCAGGTATTTCTAAAAGTTTTCCCCCACTGCCGTCTGCTCCAAGGATAAAGGACCTAAACCCTCCCCTTTCTACTGGACCCAAGACTACTGCACTTGCCCCATCTCCAAAAAGAACACAGGTAGACCTATCTTGCCAGTCTGTGATCTTAGAAAGAACTTCCGCTCCGACTACTAAAACATTATTATAAGTACCTGTAGCAACAAATTGTGCTCCAACACTTAATGCATATATAAGGCCTGAACACCCAGCAGAGAGGTCAAAACCAGGGCATTTTGCCCCTAACTTGTCCTGAAGTATGCAAGCAGTGGCAGGGAAAAGCATATCAGGAGTCACGGTAGCCACTATTATAAGGTCAATATCTTTAGAGGTTAAATTAGCAGAATCTAAAGCCATCTTCGCCGCCTCAAGAG
>JACIXS010000200.1 GCA_014360335.1 bacterium
GATTCAGCCGCAAGATATCCAGCTGTATCACCGTAAGATGAAGATATGAAGATTAACTTATCGTTAATCTGAATACCCTTAGAGATTAACGCCATCTTATAACCATTAAGTCTATCAATAGCAGGAGAATGATCAAGAGGGCCAGAGATGAAACCTATTTGCTTGTGTCCAAGATCTAGTAAATAATTTATTCCAGTTATACATCCACCGAAGAAATCAGTTGTCACATAATTGACATCCGGAGATTGTCTATTAACAAAAATTGTAGGAATATTTAACTTGTGAACTTTTTCACTGAAAGGGCTATAAGTGTCTATACTTATTAGTATTAATCCATCAACCGTCAAATTGAATGGTGTGTCCAGATTATAAAGCATTAAGTTATAACCCATTCTGTCTAAAACATCTAATATACCACCTAAAATTTCTCCAAAGTAGCTATATTCTATGTATTCATGCCGAAAGAATTTAGTAACAAGCCCTATAGTCCAAGTTTTCCCCTTAGCAAGGCTCTTGGCATTGGCATTAGGAAGATAGTTATATTCTTTTAAAATCCTATAGACTTTAGCCCTAGTTTCCGGTGAAACCTTAAGGCTATCATGCAAGACAAGTGAGACAGTCGACTTTGATACCCCAGCTGCTAGAGCTATATCCTTTAACGTAGGACGTTTATTCCCATGGACCATTTCTCTACCCCTAGATCTTTAATTAAACCGTTCCGATAAATCAACATAGAATAACTTTGTCTGTAAAATCTAACTCTCATTATAGCTTTTTTGCTCATATAGATACTATAAATATTACTCAATATCTACGAAGAATTATAATATAAATTTTCTTTTTATTCAAGTATCTCTTCTAGAGATTTATGTTATTAAATCGTTCCAAAATATTTCTACTAATTTATAGAAGACAAGCGTTATAATTAAAAGAGATAGCTCCTATAATAGAAGATTGATATGAGAAAGATTAGAATTTTAGAGGCTAAAAGTTTTTGTAGAAGATATTAATAAGTGAAGCGGGGAATATTCGGTTTGGAATTAAAAAGCTTTCAGGACATCCTATGAATTTTATATAGTGATTATATTAATACTCACTAGATTTTATAATTTAATCGGAGGATGGGAGCTTTGAAGCATCGAGCTGGTTCTTCTAAGATAAAATATGAGCATACTATGATACAGGGGCTGAGAGAGTTTCTCGAGAAGCAACTTGAACCTCTAGATTATGTCGAGGCTATATTCCCTGGCGAGATAAAGAGGACAAAAGGGATAAGTTCGGGATTTAAAATTCGGTTTAAATATGCTACAAAGACTGGGGTAAAACTCTTGGCTTACGCTCCATCTGTAGTTCAGGAGGTCTTTGTAGTTACTAAAGACCCAGAAGCGCTAAGAAGATTTATAGAGGAAAAGGAGGATTCCTAGTATGAGAAAGATTTTTGTAATCGCTCATAGAGGTGCATCTGCTTATGCACCAGAGAATACATTCCCTGCATTTGAACTAGCACTGAAGATGGGTTCTTGTGGGATAGAAACAGACATACATTGCACAAAGGATAATATACCTGTCCTTATACATGATGCTACGGTTGACCGCACTACTAATGGAAGTGGGAGGGTTAACGACCTTACACTAGAAGAAATAAAGAAATTAGATGCAGGTAGCTGGTTTTCTCCAGAGTTCGCTGGAACTCAAGTGCCAACTTTAGAAGAATTTCTTAAAGCTTTTGGTGGGAAAACACACCTTGTTTTGGAGATAAAAGACGAAAAGGCTACTGAAAAGACATTTACTCTAGTAAAAGACCTAGGACTTTTAGATGATTCAACATTTATATCTTTCAATATCAAAGTCTTAAGAGAGATAATAAAACTTGAGCCAAATGCTAATGTGGGATTTCTAACTAACTATGTGGACGAAGAACTTATCAAGATGGTAAAAGATAGTAATATAAAACAGATATGCCCATATGCTCCTCCTCTAACAGATTCTACCGTAGAGATGATAAGGAGCTACGGGCTAGATATAAGGGTATGGGGAGTAGATACAGAAGATGTTATGGGAAAGATGATAGACCTAGGTATATATACTATGACAGTCAACTTCCCAGATAAACTAATAGAAGCACTAAAAAAGCGTGGTATTATATGATAGCCCTTATCCTAATTTAGATGGATCTACAAAGAGGTCAATCCAAGGTAGCCTATATGTAAACCAGATAAATAAGAATGCCGATATAACAAATAGTATAAATGTGATTATTTTAGATCTTGAGGAAAATCTAAGCTTTTCTAAATCTTTCTCTATTATTCCAGCGAAGACTCCGGATATATAGGTTACTATTAAAGCCCAAGAAAGTTCTACTACTAGAGTAACCTTACCCCAAATGGCAGGAACAAGATACCATATCAGAAAGATTATCCAAGGAACAAAGATAACAGCAAGTGTTCTAGAACACCAAAAGCTATTACCCTTAAATCTTCTTTTAATGATTCCAAATTCGATAGAAGAAGTAAAGAAATATGCGAAGAAGCCTATCTTTAGATGTTGAAATACAGATTCGTTTGTTCCGCATATTGGTTTTAGAAATTTAAGCCCAGTAGATTCATATCCAAAGTGAAGCAATCCAAAAAGAAGTAGATATAGGAGTGATTTTAGGTGTATATTCATACATTATCCCTCGCTTAGTGCTTTTATTATCTCACCACAGAACTCTGGGAGGTCATCTGGAACTCTACCTGTGATTACGTTTCCAACTCTTACCACTGGTTCATCTACCCATTCTGCTCCTGCATTCCTAAGGTCATCCCTAATTGCTATCCAACTGCATACCTTTTTACCTTTCACTATATCAGTTCCTTCTACCGCATCTACAGAGATAAAGACCTGAGGACCATGGCATATAGCAGATACTACTTTACCCTTCCTATACATCTCTGCGACAAAAGAAAGTACCCTTCTATTACATCTAAGATAGTCTGGAGCAAAACCTCCGGGAATCAGAACCGC
>JACIXS010000201.1 GCA_014360335.1 bacterium
ATATTTTCTCTAGGGTTATATATGGGGCTCGTATCTCTTTGACTATAGGGCTAGTTGGTGTATTTTTGAGCTTTTTAATCGGTATAATATTAGGTGGGATTTCTGGATATCTAGGAGGGACAGTAGATGAGATCATACAGAGGACTATAGATTTTCTTATATCGATTCCTTCAATACCATTATGGATGGCATTGTCGGCAGCTGTTCCAAGGGACTGGCCTGTAACTAAGACCTACTTTACTATTACCATAATACTCTCTGTTATAGGATGGTGCGGATTAGCTAGGGTTGTACGTGGGAAATTATTGAGTCTAAGGGAAGAAGATTTTACTATGGCAGCTAGACTTGCAGGAGCTAGTGAATGGAGGATAATAACAAGGCATCTGTTACCTTCTTTTACTAGTCACTTAATAGTATCTATAACCCTTTCTATTCCTGGTATGGTTCTAGGTGAAACTGCTTTAAGCTTTTTAGGGTTGGGGTTACAGCCTCCGGCAATAAGTTGGGGTGTGCTGTTACAAGATGCACAGCAAGTTTTGGCTGTTGCTCATTATCCTTGGCGTCTTATCCCGGCTGTGTTTATTATTTTGACTGTTCTCTGTTTTAATTTCTTAGGAGATGGACTTCGTGATGCAGCTGATCCATACGCAAGATGAGGTTATATAATCTATTCAATAATTATGAGTTTATTAAAAATCAAAATAAAATCTATCAAGAGGAGGAGTTGCTATGTCTAAGAAGATAACATTTATAGGAGCTGGGAGCTTAGGTTTTACAAGGGCATTGGTAAGAGATTTGCTCACTTTTCCAGCATTTCAAGATGCAACATTAGCATTGATGGACATAGATGAGGAAAGATTAAATTTTGCTAAGACAGCTGTAGAAAAGATAATTAAAGCGGGTAATTATCCTGCAAAGATACAAGCTACACTAAACAGGGCAGAAGCATTAGAAGGGGCAGATGGGGTAGTATGTACAATACTAGCCCATAGTGTAAA
>JACIXS010000202.1 GCA_014360335.1 bacterium
GGAGCTTACAGGGTAATCAAGTATAAGGACGACTTTGAAACCAATATGGCTATAGCATTAAATCTTAACCATAAAGACCCTGTCCTTAGACAGATATTCAATGATGATAGGTTCCGTAAAGCTCTCTCTTTAGCTATAAATAGAAACGAGATAAATCAGCTCTGTTATCTAGGAATGTGTGAGGAACCTAGACAGGTAGTCCCACTACCAGAGTCAGGCTATTTTTCTAAGGAACTCGCCTATGCATACATAGAGTATAATCCAAAAGAGGCAAATAGACTTCTAGACGAGATGGGACTTAAGAGAGGTCCTGACGGAATTAGGCTTAGACCTGATGGTAAACCCTTAATGATAACTATAGAGTTTACACCAGCCTTTGGTCCTTGGGCGGATGCCTGCGAGCTTATAGCAAAATACTGGACTGAAGTTGGAGTCAAAACCGCAGTAAAGAGTGAAGAAAGGTCACTCTTCTATACACGTAAGGCAGCTCTAGAGCACGATGTGGCAATATGGACAGGTTCTGTTGGGATGCAACCACTCATTGACCCAAGATGGTATATGCCTTGGAGCACAGAGTCCAACCATGTCATAGCATATGCACAATGGTACCAATCTGGTGGGAAGATTGGAGAAAAGCCAACAGGAGACCTATTAAAAACTATAGAACTCTACGAAGAGATAAAGAAGACTTCTAGTGACAGAAAACAAAAAGAACTCTTCCAGCAGATATTAAAGCTAAATGCCAAAAACCTCTGGGTCATAGGAACACTCAGTTCTCCTCCGGATATCTGCATCGTAAAGAA
>JACIXS010000203.1 GCA_014360335.1 bacterium
ACATTACTTGTCGAAAGAAAGTGGTTCTAAACTGTTCCAGAAAATGATGCAGAATCACAATCTTCTTTTTGTTATCCTTACATTGATTAAGAAGATAATAAGTCAATAATACTTCATTAACTGTAGAGGCAATTTCAGCTAAAAAGGTAGAAATACCACTATAGACAAAGGGCTGATTCTTGTTGGTGAGATAACTATGTACCGAATGACCTAATTCATGAGCGAGAGTATAAACATCTTCTAGTGTACCTTGATAATTCATTAAAATAAAGGGCTTACTACCATAACTACCGGTAGAATAAGCGCCACTGGTCTTCCCATCATTTTCATAGACATCAATCCATCTTTCCCGAAAACCTTCTCTAATAATAGCTAAATATGTTTCCCCTAAAGGTTTCAGGCTTTCTAAAACGATTTGCTGGGCCTCTGGATAATCCACTGAAAACTTTTCTTCTACTAAGGGTGCATATAGATCGTACATACCCAATCGTTCTAAATGTAAATAATTACACTTTAAGCTAATGTACTTATGAAGCAAGTGTCTATAATTATAAACCAGATCAATTAAATTGGTATACACCACAACTGGTATATTATCTTTAAATAAGGCTGCTTCAAGACTACTCTGGTATCTTCTTACCGTACTATAAAATTGATCCTTTTT
>JACIXS010000204.1 GCA_014360335.1 bacterium
TTATAATACTTAGGAATTAAACCCTCTAATTTTTTCTTTAAAGACTTTATAGACGAGCCAGAGCAGTAAATAGTACCAACTTCAGGGATAATGATATTTCCATCTGCTGTTATTACTAGCTCATAAGATACATTTACCACTTTCCCTTTTATAGAAAGAAGTAACCTATCTCCAGGACCAAGTATATAGTCATCTGTTATTGGTTCTTCTAATGCAGCTATCTGAGAAGAAGCTATATTAGAAGGATTCAGACTTTGAGAATTTCCAATAAAAACAGGAAAAATCAAAAAAGATAAAACGAAGAAAAACAAAAACTTAACCCTCATAATATACGCTCCTCAGGTTCAAGATTTTTAATCGCATAAGAAGTCTAACCAGTATACTTTCTCCTAACTTCAAACAATTCTGCTCTAAAATCAGCCTTTTTTAATGGATTAATGACATTATCGATAAGCTTATTTATAAGAGGGCTTATATCATCAACAGTTAGGTTAGAAGCATCTCGCCCTATACTATTTAAAGACGACTGTAAAACACTATCTGTTCTATCACCTAGGTACTTTTGACAAACCACCTTTAAATCTGACAAAATCTGAGTAGGATCAACTTTTTTAGATTCCTTCCTTCCAAAAAGAAACACCGGTATCCCTCCTTTCCAAAAATTAAGTCCCCCTGTATATAAAATACAGTATGCCAGCTATCACTAAAATCCACAGCCACCAGTTTTTACTAATACCCATCCTACCTCCCTCTCGATGATAGACCTTTTTAAGCTCATCCACCGCCATATCTATTCTGCCTGTAACGCGATAGAGATGGGCAAGATTAGTTCTAGCGCTAGTAAAATTGGGGTCTATCTCAAGAGCTTTTTTATACCAAATCAAAGCCTCCTCATATCTTCCTGCCTCAGTACATAAATTCCCTATGTTACTATAGGGAGGAGCAAACTTCGGATTTATTTCTATAGCTCTTAGGAAACACTCTCTAGCTCTGTTAATTTTACCATCATTAATAAGTGCTACTCCAAGTTTATTCATAGCGTAGTAATCTTCTGGATGGTCAATAAGATATTGTTCTAATATCCTTATGGCCTCTAAAATCTCACCTCTATATAATTTTTCCTCTGCCTGCTTTACCTCAGGAGCCTTTTCCTCCATCTCCTTCATTGCCTAACTTTCAATTTCAAAAATTTACGCTTTCCTACCTGTAAAATCACATCTGGCTTCAATCTAATCTTAACTTCTGGATCTTCCACTGTAGAACCGTCTACTCTGACACCTCTCTGCTTTATAAGTCTCCTAGCCTCACTCTTTGAAGATACTAAACCAGTGTTAAATAGGATATCCACTAACAAAACCTCTCCATTAAAATAAGAAGAATCTAAGTAAAACTCGGGAATCTCCTTTGGTAATTCTCTCTGAGAAAATACTCGGTTAAATTCATCCCTACATTCTATAGCCTTTTCTCTACTATAAAAGGTAGTAACAATTTCCATAGCAAGAATCTCTTTAACTATCTTGGGATTAAGACCCTCTTGCATTTCCCTTTCCCACCGCTTTATCTCCATATCTGAGAAGTCAGTAAGTAAAGTGAGATATTTAATAATAAGATAGTCTGGGATAGACATAAGCTTTCCATACATCTCTTGTGGAGGGTCTTCAAGTGCCACATAGTTACCATAACTTTTGCTCATCTTTACTACACCATCAATACCCTCTATGAGGGGCCAAGTAAATACTATCTGAGGCCTTTGTCCATATATCGGTTGTATCTCTCTACCTACTAATAGGTTAAATGTTTGATCCGTTCCTCCAGTCTCTATATCGGCATTTATAGCAACAGAATCATAGGCTTGAAAGAGAGGATATAAGAATTCATGAATACTAATAGGACGGTTCTCATTAAACCTCTTCTGAAAATCATCCCTCTCTAACATCCTAGCAACTGTATAATGGCTAGTAAGCTTTATAATATCAATAGAAGAAAGCTTACCAAGCCATTCACTGTTAAATCGAAGCTCAGTCTTTTCTCTGTCTAACACCTTAAAAACCTGCTTGGCATAAGTTTCAGCATTGGCTTTTACCTCTTCTTCAGACAAGGGTTTTCTGGTCTCTGAACGTCCCGAAGGATCTCCTATCCTCGCAGTAAAGTCTCCTATAACAAAAACTATAGTATGGCCAAGTTCTTGAAATTCTTTCAATTTTCTCAAACCTACATAATGCCCTAAATGTAAATCCGGAGCAGTAGGATCAACCCCCAACTTCACTCTAAGAGGCTTATTCAACCTCTCTGATTCTTTTAACCTCTCTTTCAACTCCTCAACTGATATTACCTGTACTGTGTTCCTTAATAATCTTTCTAGTATATCTTTACACATTTAACTCCTTCAAAACTCCTGTAACCATATATATTACTCTTTCTCCCACATTAGTAGTATGATCTGCTACTCTTTCTAAAAATCTTGCAACAAAAATAAGATATAGAGCTCTAACTACAGCCTTCGGGTCCTCCATCATATAGGTTAAAAGTTCTCTAAAAACCTGATTATATAAAGCATCAACTAAATCGTCCCGTTCGCACATTTTCTTAGCGAGCTCGACATCTTCGTTTACAAAGGACCTCAAGGCATCATCCAACATAGACAGAGAAAGTTCACACATCCTAGGGATATCTATATAAGGCTTTAAAGGAGGCTGATCAGCTAATATCTTGGCTATTTTGGCTATATCTACCGCATGGTCTGCTATTCGTTCTAGGTCGGTTATAGTCTTCAAGATTGTTCCTATAGTTCTTAGATCCCTAGCCATAGGCTGTTGTCTTGCTATAAGCTCCATACACTTCATCTCTATATCAAGGTCCATCTTATCTATCACATCATCACCTGTTATAACTTCTTCAGCAAGATTTGTATCTCTATTTATAAGAGCCTTGATAGATTTATCTACAGCTTCCCTAGCTAAAGTTCCCATTCTTAAAAGGTCTGCCCTTAAATTTTTCAACTCGTCATCAAATATATGTCTGGGATTTACCATAAACTATTAAACGCTCCTCTATCCATATCTCCCTGTTATATAACCTTCCGTTCTAGGGTCTCTGGGCATTGTAAATATCTCCGAGGTATTTCCGTATTCTATAAGCATACCAGCCCTATTCTCATCTGTCAAGAAAAATGCGGTAAAATCAGAGACCCTTGCTGCCTGCTGCATATTATGTGTCACTATTACTATAGTATACTCTTCCTTTAATTCTCTCATCAAGTCTTCTATACGAAGAGTAGCTATAGGATCAAGGGCTGAAGCAGGTTCATCCATTAGAATGACTTCTGGTTGAACCGCAAGTACCCTAGCTATACAGAGTCTTTGTTGTTGTCCTCCAGAAAGTTCTAGTGCAGACTTATGAAGCTTATTTTTTACTTCATCCCAAAGAGCTGCCCTTCTCAGGCTTAGCTCAACTATCTCCTCTATCTGTTCTTTATCCTTTATACCCTGTATACGAAGTCCAAAAGCCACATTCTCGAAGATCGACTTTGGAAATGGGTTAGGTCTTTGAAAAACCATTCCAACCTTTCTTCGCAAAGTCACTAAATCAATATTAGGTTCGTAGATGTTCTGTCCATCCAATAGAACTTTTCCCTCAGTCCTAACATTCGGAAGTAATTCATTCATCCTGTTTAATGCTCTTAAGAACGTAGATTTTCCACAACCTGAGGGACCTATAATAGCAGTAATACTCTTTTCTGGTATATCTAACGTTATATCTTTTAGAGCCAGAAAATTTCCATAGTAAATATTTAGGTTTTTTACCGAAATCTTTATATTATTCATCTATCCTAGTCTCCCTCTTCTCATTTTAGACCTTATAAGAATAGCAATAATATTTAAGGAGAATGTAAGTATTAAAAGGACTAAAGTACTTCCATACTGTATAGGTTTAGTTAATTCAACATTAAAAGACTGGGTAGTCATTATATAAATGTGATATCCTAAATCCATAAACTGATCAAAAACAGAGGAAGGAAGGTAAGGAAGGTAGTATGCAACTCCTGTAAATAGTATAGGTGCAACTTCTCCCATCCCTCTACCTACACTCAATATAGCTCCTGTTAATATGCCTGGTAATGCCTGTGGTAAAACAATCATTCTTATAACCTGCCATTTAGTAGCCCCTAGGGCAAATCCAGCTTCTCTGTAAGAATTCGGAACCGCCTTCAATGCTTCTTCTGTAGAGACTACTACTAGAGGAAGAGTAAGTAAACCCACAGTCAAGGCAGATGACAGAAGCCCAGCTCCTAATCTCAAAAACAGAACAAAGAATCCTAATCCAAAAAGGCCAAATACTATCGAGGGAATACTAGCAAGATTATTTATAGCTAATCTTATCCACTTAGAAAAATTTTTCCCACTTCCATACTCGTTAAGGTATACCGCAGTAAAAACTCCAACCGGAACAACAAATATTAACATTAGTAATGTTCTAAGAAGAGTTCCATATAAAGCTGGGAATATACCACCCTTAGTCATCCCTTCTCTAGGTGGTTGAGAGATAAATTCCCAACTTATTACTCTTATACCATTCTTAACAATATCGAATATTATATAGAAGAGTAAACCGACAATAATTAATACCGCAAGAGCAGTAAAGAATACATAGACCTTTTCTCTAAATCTCATCTCTCCCCTCTAAGTCTCTTTTGTGTTCTTTCTAAAAGAATAGATGCAATATAATTTATAATAAAGGTAATAGAAAAGAGGAGTAATCCTAAGAAGAATAGAGTCACATAATGAGCACTGCCAAAAGCCACTTCTCCCATCTCTGCAGCTATGGTAGCAGGTATAGTCCTTACAGAATCTAAAAAGCTCCACGTTATCTGTGCAGCATTCCCCGAAACCATTAGAACTATCATCGTCTCACCCATAGCTCTAGCCAAACCCAACATAATTCCAGCAAAGATACCACCAGATGCAGAAGGTAAAACAACTTTGATAGTAGTTTGCCATTTAGTGGCTCCTAAGGCTATGCTAGCCTCTTTTAATTCTCTAGGCACAGTATTTAGAGCATCCTCACATATAGTATAAGTTATAGGTATAACCGCAAATGCAAGAGCAAAACCAGCAGTTACAGCATTCAATCTTGAGGAAGTATGAAAGATATCCTGAACCCAAGAAGCTATAACCATAAGGGCAAAAAAACCTAGAACTACTGAAGGGATGGCGGAAAAAAGTTCTATTATAGGCTTTATTATCTCTCTTAATCTTCTAGGGGCAAATTCTGCGGTAAAGATAGCTGAACCTAAAGAAAGAGGTAAGGCTACCACGATAGCAACTAGTGTAACTTTTAATGTTCCTACAATAAGGGGAAGAAAGGAATACTTAGGCTCTAAGCCAATTGGCTGCCAATCCCGAGTTAAAAAGAAGATTCTAAGATTTGCCTCCTTTTTGATTTCTGGGTTGAAAAAGACAGGTAATGATTCCTTTGCGATAAAAACAAATATTAATATTACACTTACAATAGCAACACTAGCTAGCAGAGAAACTACTATATAAGCTATTCGTTCCTTTGCCTCCATACTATAATTTTATCTCATAAGGAATTGTTATGACAATGCCTTATTTGTCAAAAATTTTAAGAAATTGTTAAGATTCTTCTATTATGACTTCCTGACAGTTATAGAGAATGCGCTAGCAGGGTTATCTACAAGGATATTAGTTATGGTTTCTTCCTCTAAACCTTCTTTAATAAGCCTTGGGATAAGATACTCTACAATGTAGGTATAGGGGCGAATCTTCGATTCTCCACCTCTAGGTTCCCCAACAGTATACCATCCAGCATCATGGGAAAGTAATAACTGCGAAAGAAAGCCTCTTTCGATTGTATCTACAATAAGCCTTACATGAAATTCTATAGACTTACTTCCTATCGAATCATACTCTATCCAGCAACCTTCTTCTGCTAGTCTGAATATCACATTTTTGTCTTCTATGCTATCCGCATGAACTATTATAAGTGCAGTCGGAGAAACTCCTAATTCTTTCACCGTCTCAAACACTTCCAAGGCGCAAACCTCTTCTCCTGTATGGCATGCTATAGTAAGCCCGGTTTCTAGATGAGTAATAGCTGACGCCACTATAAGTTTTTTATCTATTTCACTTAATCTAGAAGGATCAACTCCGGTCTTTATAAATCCTGGTTTAATAGTAGTACCATCTATTCCATTCTTCCACTCATCTATCCATAACCTAGCTATCTCTTCTTCTCTTAAATCATGTACAAACCTAGGGACAAACTTATCATTTGCAGCTCCATAATAACCGGTATTAGTTATTATATTTATGCCAGATTCTTCTGAAAGTTTATACAAAACTTTAACATCACGTCCAATATACTTGGGTGTACAATCAAAGAAGCTACTAAAACTATAATCTTTTATCGACTTAAGGAAGGGTAATATAACCCTTATAACATCTTCTCGGTCATATCCGCCTTGAATGGTTGTATCTGCCCCAGAAAAGTCACAGATAATATGTTCGTGGACTAGAGCCTTACCTAAGGATGTCTCCTCTATTGGGCCCTTTACTGTCATAATCATACCTAATCCCTCCCGGATAGACTTTAAGTATCTCGAATTATATCATACTTATGATATAATAGACAAAAATTTTCACGATTGGAGGATTGTTATGAAGCTCCTAAACTGTCAAAGTGATTCCGAAAAATTTATAGGGTTCTTATTTGAGAACAAGGTCCTAAATTTAACAAAGGGGATACAAATCTTTAGTGTTATATACGAAAACAAAATAAAGTCTCCTGTTTTAATAGAAGAACTATTAGAGATAGAAAATCTGCCATTATATCTAGAAAAGATTGTACTCTTTATTAAACATCATAACTTGATAAACACACTGATTACGGATACATTTAAGATCCTGCCTCCAATAATCAGACCTTCCAAGATAATAGCATTAGGAAGAAATTATCTAGAACACGCAAAAGAGACTGGATACAGTGCCCCTAAAGAGCCCATATTTTTTAGTAAAGCGATATCTTCTATAATAGGTCATGAGGATGAAATAGTCTATCCAAATTGGCTTACGAGAGTTGATCCTGAAGTGGAGTTAGGAATCGTTATCGGGAAAAAAGCAAAGAATGTTTCAGAAGAAACCGCTATGGATTATGTTCTGGGTTATACAATAGTAAATGATGTGACCGCAAGGGATATGCAAACAGAAGACCTAAAGATAGCCAATCCATGGTTTAGGTCTAAAAGTTTCGACACTTTCTGTCCAATAGGTCCCTATCTGGTCTTAAAGGAGCAGATCCAAGACCCGCATAATCTAAGAATAGAGCTTAGGGTAAATGGAACTATCCGCCAAAAAGATAATACTAAAAACCTTATATTTAAAATTCCACAGATAATCTCTTTTGTAACACAGCATATGACACTTGAACCTGGTGATATAATAGCTACTGGAACACCTTCAGGGATTGCTCCTATAAAACCTGGAGATGTAATTGAAGCAGAAATAGAAGGGATAGGAATACTAAAGAATATAGTAGTGTAAAGTTAAGGATTTTAACTGTTTGTATGTAGGGTTTTGTTTTTTAGGTTATTGCATTTTTCACTAAAAAACTGTATAGTTATAAATTGTGTAGGGGTTACCGTGAAGGTTTACTCCTACACAGAATCTTAAAAGAAAGGGGTTGGGAACTTGAGATGAAAACTCTCGGGGTCCATATAATAATGGAACTCTCTGGGTGCCAGGCAGATTTTTTAGATAATGTAGAAAAGATAAAGGAACTTATGATAAAGGCTGCTATTGCTGCTAATGCCCATATAAAAGAGGCGGTATTTCATAAGTTTAACCCTATAGGGGTGAGTGGGGTAGTTGTAATAGCTGAATCACATATTTCTATACATACATGGCCTGAATGTGGTTACGCAGCGGTAGATATATATACCTGCGGAGAAAATACAGACCCATGGAAGGCATGCGATGTAATAACAGAAGAACTAAAAGCTCAGTCTGTCTTTATAACACAGATAGACAGAGGAATCCCTACGGATAACAACAGATTTGTCCATACCTTACACACCACTGAGGAGGTGAGGGGATATGTCGAGAGTTCATAACTGGCAATGGTTTTTAGAATTGGTAGTACCTAATGAGTACCATGTTCATGGTATAAAGAGAAGCTTAGTGGTAAGAGAGACGCAGTACCAGGTAGCGGAAATTTTAGAAAGTTACCAATACGGTAAGATGCTAGTCTTAGATGGAGAGAGCCAGTCTTCTGAGAGAGATGAATATATATACCATGAAGTCTTAGTCCATCCAGCAATGATTCTAGCTGACAATCCCAAAAAAGTGTTACTTCTTGGTGGAGGTGAAGGCGCTACTCTAAGAGAGATTCTCAGGCATCCAGTAGAGAGAGCGGTCATGGTAGACATAGATGAGGAGGTTATAGAGTTATGTAAAGAATACCTTCCTCATCTAGCGAACGGGTCATTTAATGACCCTAGAGCTGAGCTTGTTATTGGAGATGCAAGAGCTTATGTCGAAAATTCCAAAGAAAAGTTTGACGTTATAATTAGTGATCTTACAGAACCTTTAGAGGAAGGGCCAGCTTCTATACTCTTTACTAAAGAGTTTTATGGCTCTATAAAGGAACACCTCAACGAAGGTGGAGTATTTGTAACTCAAGCCTTAAGTGTCTCGATTATTAATAATAAGGCTCATACAGCCATTCATAATACTTTGAAACAGGTCTTTCCACTAGTTAGGTCCTACCATGCTTATATCCCAATGTATGATTCAGACTGGGGCTTTGTTATGGCGACATTTGGGAGAGACCCTGTAGAGTTAAGCGAAGAAGAAGTTAATAGAAGATTAGAAAAGGTTGGACTTAGTAATCTAAAATATTATGATGGAGAGACGCATAAATACATCTTTAGTCTACCTAAAGACCTAAGAAATGCCATTGCTAATGAGACTACTATTATAGAGGATAATAAACCTTTTCTAATACCAAGGAGAGAGAAGTTCTTTGGAGCTTAGTGGTATAAAGCTAGTTATTCTAGATATAGACGGAGTAGTTATAAAGGGCAGAACACCTATACCCAAGGCAGTAGAAGGGATAAAGTTACTAAAGAATAATAATATTAACGTGGTTTATCTCACCAATAATTCCACTAGACCTAGAAAAAGGATAGCAGAACTGCTAGGAGATATAGGGATAGATGTTTCTGTAACTAATATATTTACTTCTGGTTATCTTACCGCGCTTTATTTAGATAAAGAGGCAAATAAGAATGATAGAATCTTTATTATAGGAGAAGAAGGCATCGTCTGGGAGCTAGAAGAGATGGGGTTTAAAAATCTTTTTTGGTCAAACTACGAACCCCCTATTGATTATGTTATAGTTGGGATGGATAAGAATTTTAACTTTCAGAAACTTACCTATGCCCAGCAGGCGATACTCTCTGGAGCTAAATTTATAGCGACTAATACAGACCCAACATTTCCAACTGAAAATGGGTTAATCCCCGGTGGAGGAAGTATAGTAAAGGCTGTAGAAACAGCATCTAAGAAACAGCCTGTAGTAATTGGTAAACCAGAAATTGTGGGTCTGAAACTTATATTGAATAAATTTGATATACTAGACCCTAAAGAGGTACTCCTTATAGGAGATAGAATAGAGACAGATCTAATAGCAGGAAAGAGATTAGGATGTAGAACTGGAATAGTGTTAAGTGGTGTAACAACTAAAGATGAGTTAGAAAGGCTTGAAGATTCGTTTAAACCTGATCTTTGTGGAGAGAATCTTTTAGACCTTTTGGGAGGGGAGAATTATGGAGATAGAATATAATGGGCATGCCTGTTTTACCATAAAAACATCTCTGGGGACTATAGTAACTGATCCCTTTGGTGAGGATATTCCGTATCCTATAAAAGAACTCACTGCGGATATAGTCACTGTTTCTCATGAACATTTTGACCATAATGCAGTAAAAAGGGTTAAGGGTAATCCATATGTAGTAAAAGATATAGGAGAACATACCTATAGAGGGATAAAGATAAAGGGCACTAAGGCGTCCCATGACAAAAGCAGGGGAGCCCAGAGAGGACAAATAACTATATTTACTATGGAGGCAGAAAGTTTAAGGCTGTGCCATCTAGGAGATTTAGGAGAGATACTAAGTGAAGCTCAACTAAAGGATATAGGAGAGGTAGATATACTATTTATACCTGTTGGAGGGTTTTACACTATAGAGCCAGATGAAGCTAAAGCTGTAGTCAAAAGTATGAATCCTAAAGTAGTTATTCCAATGCACTATAAAACAAACTATGTAAAAGAGTGGAGTATAAAACCAGTAGATGAATTTTTAAAAGATATCCCATATCCAGTTAAGAAGATAGAGAGTAACAAAGTAGAAATAACTAAAGAAACACTACCTAAATCTACAGAGGTTTATCTGTTAAAGATATGAAACTCATATTTATAACCGGTGGAGTAGTTTCTTCCCTAGGTAAGGGAATAACTGCTGCTTCTATAGGCCGATTGTTAAAGGCTAGGGGATTCGAGGTTACTATACAAAAGCTAGACCCATATCTAAATGTTGACCCTGGCACTATGAATCCTTATCAGCATGGAGAGGTATTCGTTACTGAAGATGGGGCAGAGACAGACTTAGACCTAGGGCACTATGAGAGATTCATAGACTCGAATATGACCAGAGAAAACAACGTTACTGCTGGAACTATCTATTGGTCTGTTCTTAATAAGGAGAGAAAAGGTGAATTCCTTGGAGGAACTGTTCAGGTAATACCTCATATTACAAACGAGATCAAAGAAAGGATACTTAATCTAGGAAGAAAAGGATACGATGTAGTTATAGTTGAAGTTGGAGGAACAGTAGGAGACATAGAAGGACTTCCCTTTCTAGAAGCTATAAGACAGTTAAAAAAGGATATAGGTAAAGAGAATGTGATGTATATTCATGTCACTTTAGTCCCCTATCTAAAGACATCTGGAGAGGTAAAGACTAAACCAACTCAGCACAGTGTGAAAGAATTAAGAAGTATAGGGATTCAACCCGATATGA
>JACIXS010000205.1 GCA_014360335.1 bacterium
GAAATCTTTATGTGGAAAGATAGCGAAAGTTTCTTAGATGCTCTTGAGCAAGCTAATCAAAAGTATCACCTGACAGGAAAAACAATTGCTATTAATAGTACCATAAGGGGAATAGACTTACTGGAACTTGAAGATCGGCTATCGGCAAAATTTATCAATGGACATGACCTCTTGGAAATACTCAGAATGAAAAAAGAGAAAAGTGAAATAGAAAAATTGAGAAGAGCTGCCCAGATAGCTGATGAGGTAGTAGGTGAAACTATTAACAATATTTCTCCGGGGATGACCGAAAAAGATATCAAGAAGAAGATAGAAGAGCTATTTACTCACAAAGGGGTTACCTTAGCCTTTGAACCTATTGTCGCCTCTGGTCCCAATAGTTCCATGCCTCATTATTGTGGTGATTCTCGGATAATTGAGGAAGAAGATATCATTATTTTAGATTTAGGCTGTCAATACGAGGGCTATTGTTCAGATATATCCAGAACCATTTTTGTAGGTAAAATTACAGAGGAACAAAAGAAGATCTACGACATTGTCTTAAAAGCCAATAAAGCTGCTGAAGAGAAGGTTAAAGTGGGAGTGAGTGCTGAAGAGGTAGATCGGGCAGCCAGGGATCTGATCATTCAAGCCGGTTATGGCCAGTACTTTCTTAACAGGACTGGTCATGGCATTGGTATTAGTGTCCATGAGGCTCCCTATATCAGAACTGGTAATAAACAGATCTTAGAACAAGGAATGTCTTTTAGTATAGAGCCTGGTATCTATTTAAAGGATAGATTTGGAATGCGAATAGAAGATATTGTAGTAGTGGAAGAACGAGAACCAGAGGTCCTGAATAATTTTTCTAA
>JACIXS010000206.1 GCA_014360335.1 bacterium
TATCTGATAGTATTTCAGGCAACTCTTCCTTTTTATATGGTCCTTTATAAATAACTTTACCCATAGAAGAATTCTCAAGGTCAATTAATCTTTCTCTTAAGGAAGGTTCTGTTATAGAGCCATATATGTATAGTATAAAATCGTTACTAAGAACATCCTTATCTTTAAATACCTTCTCTAAAATACCAAAACCTTTGACATTTGCTATAGTACCTATATATGCCAATTTTATCTTTGAATCTACTTTTGTAGAAAGAGATGCTCTCGGCACATTAAGATCTATCCCTATAGGGACTATGTACCCTTTCTCTCTAGGAATATTTACAAATTTTGATATAAATTCTTTCCAACTTAATGAGGGAAAGATTATAGCATCAAATAAACTGTAGAGATAGTTTATATAATTAAATCTAGCATATAACTTACCTAAATATACTGAGAGATTTCTTATAGTAAAAAGCTCGTTAGTAGTATACATGTCGTCCAAGATACATTTGGCACATTTCTCTGGAGATTCAGGTCCACTGCAAAGTCCATATCTATTGAATAGACGAGTTTTAAAGCATAATTCCTCTATGGCATGAGTCTCTCTAACTATAGGGATTCCCTTTGCTTTGAATAACTCTATTACTTTCGCACTCATAAACACATAATCATTTATATGAATAATATCTGGATTAAAATCATCTAAGATATCTTCGATTAAACCAAGGTACCATCTGATATTATATCCTGAAAAGACATCTTCTAAAAAAGTTTCTCCCCAATTTAAAGGAGGAACCTTGTATATCAAATTATCTTCTATGAATTCCTTCTTCACCCCTTTCACAGCATCTGGATGGGGGATAAGAACTCCTGTTTCATATCCTAACGCTTTCAAACCTTTCATCTGAGTGTAAGTACTTATAGGGGTACCAGTATGCTCATAAGGAGGTA
>JACIXS010000207.1 GCA_014360335.1 bacterium
TGCAGAGCCAGTCTTTACTAGGTAATCTCTCAATACATTAGAAAATGCTATATTTACCTTTTCTCGCCTACCTAAGACGTACCTTGATCTAAATGGACAGGGATATTTATCTAGATAGACACCTTGTGCCTCTAATGTTACATCATTCTTTAGGTCATTTATAAGATTTATATCTAGGGCTATTGTATCTGCACTTATTGTTTGAGAGAATTCTTTGAAGATTCTGTCTTTAAGGTTATTGAAGATTGTATTATTAAAAGTTAAGACAAGCTTGATACCTTCTTTATCATCTAGGATATTTATCAAAAATATGGCGTAACCAAGTCCTTTCTCTAGTTTTTGACCTTTTACTATTGGGATATTTACCTGAGCTAAATAGTAACTATTAAATCCGTCTTTTTCATAAGAAACTCTGCTAACTTTTCCAAAGTAATCTTGTAGTATCATTGTTATTCTATCCTTATACTCCATATAAGAGTCCTTGGAGATCACCTGCAGTTTTATAGTTGAGGGAACGGCGATCGAGCTATCTCTCCCTTTAATTAGGTCT
>JACIXS010000208.1 GCA_014360335.1 bacterium
TCTAACGGTGGCATATTTATAGCTGGATTTAGGTGTGCTATAAAGGACGAAAATAGTAATATGCTAAAAGAGGTCCTACCCGGCAAATTGAGAGACCTCTTTGGTATAGGTATATACGCTTGGGATAATATAAGGGATAGGGCTGTAGAAGTAAGAGATAGAGAAGGAAAGATATATAGGGGAGATACCTTTGCTGACCTAATAACACCTGAAGGGGCAGAGACACTAGCCTGGTATAACAGTGGGTGGTATAAAGAATACTCTGCGGTTACAGTAAATAACTACGGAGAAGGTAAAGCCTACTATATAGGCTGTGGTCTGTCTCAAGAGTTCTATGACTGGCTTATGAAGGAACTTCTCTCAGGATATGCCCTTAAAGAGCTTAATTTCCCTGAAGAGGTAGAGGTAAACACAAGAGAGAAAGATGGCAAAAGATTCATATTTATAAATAACTTCTCTGACAAAGAGACCCATATAGAGGTAAAAAAGGGGATGATTGATTTAATAACTGAAAGATACCTACAGGGGACGGTAGAGTTGGGTCCTTTTGAAGTTATGGTGCTGGAGGAACAAGATGTTATATAAAGAAGATTGGAATAATGTAAAAGAGATATACAAAGCCTGGTGGAATAGAGAATTGGACTATCCTTTATTACAGGTAGTAAGCCCAAAAAAAGGGGTACAGGAATATAGAGGATATGATGGCTGGGGATTTCTAAGATATAAGGATTGTCCCGAAAGAGCGATAGACCTTTTCGAGGAAAGATGCAAAGATACATACTTTGGTGGAGAATCCTTCCCCAATCTATGGATGAACCTAGGACCTGGATCTCTAGCATCATACTTTACTGGTTTTTTAAAGTTTGATGGAAATACTAATACCGCCTGGTTTGAAAATCCGCTTCCATGGGAAGCGGTAGAAAAATTAGAGTTTAGAGAGGATAACAAGTGGTGGCTCTATACAAAGCATATTACAAGGCTTTCTATAGAGAGAGGAAAGGATAAATTTATAGTTGGGACAACTGATATTGGAGGAATCTTAGATATCCTTTCCTCTTTTAGAGGCGCTCAAAATCTTCTGATAGACTTGATTGAAGAGCCTGACAAGGTATTATCTATGCTCGATAGAATCCTATCCAGTTGGTTTAAAGTTTATCAAGAGTTATATGATATAATAAGGGAACATCAGGATGGGACCTCTGCCTGGATGGGGATATGGTGCCATAAGAGATGGTATCCATTACAGTGTGACTTCTCCTATATGATATCTCCAGAGATGTTTGAAAGATTTGTAATACCTCACCTTGAAAGGCAGTGCAAGTGGCTAGATTACAGTATATATCACTTAGATGGTCCAGGAGAGATTCCCCACCTAGATATCCTACTGGATATACCAGAGTTAACCGGTATCCAGTGGGTTCCTGGGGCCGGCAATCCACAGTGCGACTCCCCAAGATGGTTTGATATGTATAAAAAGATATTGACTCATAATAAGCTACTTGTTCTCCAATCCTTCGATAATATGAATAATATCCCCAAGATATTAGAAGAGCTTCCAAACAATGGGAGGATACTTATATCTATCTGGATGGATGATGAGACTAGTGCAAGAGAGTTTATAAAAAGTATAAGGAGGTTTTAGAGGTATGGCAAAGATTACCTTCATAGGAGCTGGTAGTGTAGTTTTTGCTAAGAGATTACTAATGGACCTACTCTCCTATCCTGAACTCTCTAATAGCGAGATAGCCCTTATGGATATAAACAAGGAGAGGCTAGACCTGATATATGCCTTAGCTAAAAAGGTAGTAGAGATAATGGGATGTGACGCAAAGATAACCGCTACTTTAGATAGAAGAGAGGCGTTAGATTCAGCAAAATATGTGATAAATATGATCCAAGTTGGTGGACTTGAGATGTTTGAGGTAGATTGTGAGATACCAAGAAAATACGGGATAGACCAGACGGTAGGAGATACGGTTGGACCAGGAGGGGTATTTAGAGGGTTAAGAACAATCCCAGTCTTACTAGATATAGCAAAGGATATGGAGGAATTATGCCCAGATGCCCTGTTTATAAACTACAGTAACCCTATGGCTATAAACTGCTGGGCTATGAACAAAGCCACTAAGATTAAGAATGTCGGGCTATGTCATAGTGTCCAAGGGACAGCACATCAGCTAGCAACCTATGTAGGAGTTGATCCGTCTCAGGTATCTTATTGGGTAGCAGGGATAAACCATATGGCTTGGTTCTTAGAGTTTAAACTGGGAGATGAAGATTTATATCCCAGACTCTGGAAGGCTATGGAAGACCCAGAGATATACATAAAAGATGCGGTTAGATTTGAGATAATGAAATACTTCGATTACTTTGTTACAGAATCTACACACCATATGTCGGAATATGTACCGTATTTTAGAAGAAATCCAGAGAGGATAAAGGAACTCATACCAAAAAGGTGGGACTATCTAGAGATATGCAAAAGTGGATGGCAACCTCATTATGAAAGGATAAAAAGGGAGATAAAAGGGGAAGAACCCATAATTATAGAGCGTTCGTATGAGTATGCTGCAAGTATCATATACTCTATGGAAACTGGAGTGCCAAGCGTCATAAATGGTAATGTAAACAATGATAACCTGATAACTAATCTGCCAAAAGACTGCTGTGTAGAGGTTCCTTGTTTAGTAGATAAAACAGGGATACACCCTTGCTTTGTAGGTGACTTACCTCCACAGTGTGCTGCCTTAAATAGGACCAATATAAACCTTCAGGAGTTAGCGGTTATAGCTGCTCTAGAGAAAGACCCTCGTAAAGCACTTCAGGCAGTAATGTTAGACCCTCTAACTGCAAGTATCTTAGAGCCTAGAGATATAAAGAAGATGGTAGATGAGATGTTTAAAGCGGAAAAGGATTGGGTTGGGTTTGGATATTAAAAACTGGTACACTATGGTATAATCTATAGTGTATTAGATTAGAGGTGATTTTGATGATAGAGGTAAAGATTAAGGCAGTAGGAATGGATATAAACTCTATGTCGCCAGTAGTTATACTTTCTGACTTCGAAGAGAAAAACTATTTACCTATCTGGATAGGACTACCTGAAGCTCAGTCTATAGCTATGCAGTTACAACAGACAGTCCCCCCTAGACCTTTTACACATGACCTTATGGTAAATATCCTAAATGAGTTGAATGTTACTATAAAGGATGTCTCCATAGTAGACCTTAAGGATGGGGTCTACTATGCTACTATAACCCTCACCCTTAATGGAAAGACGTATCTTATAGATTCAAGGCCAAGTGATGCCATAGCTCTAGCGGTCAGGACTAATGCCCCTATCTACGTAGATGAAAAAGTAGCTGAAGAGGCATTTATACTGAGTGAGAATGTCCAACAGCAGGATAGCCAGCAAGATAGTCAAGAAGAGGAAGAATTCCGTAGATTCCTTAATAATCTTAAGCTTGACGACATAGATAAATATCTATAGTATGCTCTTCATTATAGCTACTAAGTCTTCAGGAGTAGCTACCCTAGGGTTTGCCCTTAGTGATTCAGAACTTTGGGACTGAATAGCTATACTCTCTAGGTCTTCCTCTTTTACCCCAAATTCTTTAAGTCTTCTAGGAATTTTAAGAAAATCTAGGAGGTTCTCTACCGTTTCTAATAATCTAAGAGCACATTCTCTGTCCGATAACTGCTGGCTAGAAGGTTCTATAGCCCTATAGATACTGGCATACTTCGCTTCTACGATAGGCATATTAAACCTTATGACCGCAGGAAGTAAGATGCCACAGATTAAACCGTGATGAATATTGTAATTGATTCCCAGAGGATGGGCTAATCCATGGACTGCTCCGAGTCTAGCATTGGCAAGCGCTATACCTGCCATCAGACTTCCTATACTCATAGCCTCTCTAGCATCTAAATTACTTCCATCTTCAACCGCTTTGGTAATATTCTTTAGGATGAGGACACTAGCCTGGAGAGCTATAGGGTCTGTAAGAGGGTTAGAGCCTTTAGATACATAGGCTTCTATAGCCTGAACCAGTGCATCTAGCCCCGTCCAGACGGTCAAATTAGGAGGAAGTGTTAGGGTAAGTACTGGGTCTACAATAGCCAGATCAGGAAGGACAACATTTTCCCTTAGGCTTCTCTTTGCCCTCCTCTCTGGGTCTGTAAGGACAGAGTTTTTTGTTACCTCAGAACCCGTTCCAGAAGTTGTAGGGATTGCTATACAGGGGATACCCTTCTTCCCTATCTTAGCCCCATTTATATAGTCTATAGTCTTTAATGGCTTATCAAACAAGACCGCTATAGCCTTGGCTACATCTATACTACTTCCTCCACCTATCCCTATAACAAAGTCGCATCCGTTCTCTCTAGCTAACAATCTCCCTTCATCTACCAAGCCTACCTCTGGGTCTGAAGGAATACCATCAAAGTATGTCCATTCAATCTTGTTCAAAGCAAGAATTTCTTCTAATCTATCTTTAAGTCCTGATTCTTTTAAAAATCTCTTACCAGTAACTATAAGAGCCTTTTTCCCTATATCTCTTACTTCTTCTGCTAGACGCTCAAAAGCTCCTCTGCCAAATATAATCTTACTAGAGGTTACAAACTCATACATCCTGTGCCTCCCCTACACTTCTAGTAGCTATAAGACTTACCTCTTCATCGCTATATATTACATCTCCCCTATGAATAGGAGCCCTTACAGAGAGGGAAGAAACCTTCTTCACTATCTCCCTCAGACGCTCTTTAGGGATTGGTTTATTAGATTTGACTGGAACCACCTTCACTATTCCTCCATCCACCTTAACGGTAGTAGTTAGGATTCTCTCTGAGCTAAGGAGCTCTCTCTTTACAAAACTAACGCCTCTATCACATCTAGCCCCGTAAATATTTCCATCCTCATCTATCTTTATCTTGCAACCAACCGGACATACTATACATGTAAGTATCTTCATCCCTTCTCTCCTACCAAGCTTACCTCTATATCTAAATTGCTGTCTAATAACTCTCTCTTTAGTCTAAGTTTTATCATCTCTCCTGGTCTAGCATACTCATAACTTCCAAGAGAGAATTCTCTTCCGTTTGACCTACCTATTACCTGGCAATTTGTAAAAGGCTCTTGGGGTCTAAAATATATATAAGGGGGAGAATCTATGGGTAGGGACAATCTCTGGGGGACAATGTATCTGACATTTTCGCCTGGTCTTAAGTTTATAACCCCTTCAATCTTCCTCTTACCCGATATATATCTTACTGCCCCTTCTCCTGCTATATATGATTCTCTAGTAACCTCGTCCACCAAATCATGGACCTGAAGTACATTACCGCAGGCAAACACCCCTTCTACACTTGTCTCTCTATTCTGGTCTACTATAGGTCCTCCAGTCCTTGGGTCTAATCTGACTCCTATCTTTTTTGAGAGCTCATTCTCAGGTATAAGTCCAACTGACAGAAGAATTGTATCTACATCCATAAAGAACTTCTCTCTTGTCAATAGATTCTCCGCTATAACCCCTTCTACCCTGTATTTTCCTTTTATCTCTGATATAGTATGGTTAAGGTATAGAGGAATGCCAAAGTCCTCAAGACACTGAACAACGTTCCTAGTTAATCCTCCTGGATATGGAAGCTTTTCAAGAACACCCAAGACTTCAGCCCCCTCAAGTAGGAGTCTCCTAGCCATAATCATTCCTATGTCTCCAGAGCCAAGGACAACAACCCTTTTACCAGGCATAAGACCTTCTATATTTATCAATCTCTGTGCAGAGCCAGCTGTATATATACCTGCAGGTCTCTCACCAGGAATCCCCAGTGCACCTCTAGTCCTCTCCCTACATCCCATAGCCAATATTATGGCTCCTGCTCTAATCATTACAAGTCCATCCTTCTTATTTACCCCATATACAGTCTTATCTTTTATATCTAGAACCATAGTGGAGAGAAAGACTTTTATATTATTCAAAGAAAGGACCTTTTCTATAAATGTCTCTGCATACTCTGGACCGGTCAACTCTACCCCCAAAAGGCTAAGCCCAAAACCGGTATGTATACACTGGTTCAATATACCCCCAAGCTCAAAGTCTCTCTCAACAAGGATAACATTTGCACCTAATTCTCCAGCCCTTAAGGCAGAGGCTAACCCTGCTGGTCCACCACCTATTACAACGATGTCTGTTTTTACCTCTTTCATCGCTTCGTCTCTCCTATGACCAACTTAGATTCTTTGCCTTTTTTGGTTATCTCACTAGGTGAAACTTCCAAAAGCTGCGATAAGAGTGGGATAAGTCTAGGACCACAGAATCCTCCCTGGCATCTGCCAGAACCAGCCCTTGTCCTAAATTTTATACCATCTAATGTATTTGCTCCACGCCTCACCGCTTCTATTATCTCACCAATGGTTACATACTCACATCTACATATAATTTCACCATAGTTTGGGTCTTTGGCTATCAATCTAGCCCTCTCATCCCAGGATAGATTGGCAAATCTTGGGATAGCCTTTCTCTCAGAGATAAAATCTTTCTTTTTAACAAGCTTAACCCCTCTATCTCTCAATATCTCAGTTACATATACCGCTATAGCCGGTGCAGAGCTCAGTCCTGGAGACTGAATCCCACCTACATTTATCAAGTTTTCTACTACAGGTGAAGGCTCAATAACAAAGTCTTTCCTATTTAACTCTTTAGCTCTTAGACCAGCAAACACGGTTATAAGCATATTGAGTGGCAGGTCAGGAAACTCTCTTTTGGCAAACGTAAGGACCTCTTTCAGCCCTTCCTCTGTGACATTTGTATCCTCTTTAGAGGTTATACACTCATTAGGACCAACCAGTAGATTTCCATCTACCGTAGGTAAGACAAGGATGCCTTTGGTTGTCTCTGTAGGTAGGGGAAAGATTATATGATTTACCCAATTGCCTATCTCCTTATCAAATAGAGCATATTCACCCTTTACAGGGGTTATACTAAATGAATCATCTCCGGCGAGTCTGGCTATATCATCAGAATTTACTCCTGCGGCATTTATTATCCATTTAGCCCTTAGGATACCTCTATCTGTTCTGACAGACTCTATTCTTCCATCCTCTACCTCGAAACCAATCACGGTTGTATCAAGTATAAACCTTACACCATTCTTTTCTGCATTCTCTCTAAAGGCTATAGCAAGCTCAACGGGAGCAGTTATAGCGGTATCCTTTACCCAGAGAGCCCCTTTTATATCTTTAGAAATATTAGGCTCTAACTCAAAGAGCTTCTCTTGGGTAATTATCTCTAGATTTGTAACACCATTTAGCCTTCCTCTCTCTCTTAATTCCTCCAATACCTTAAAACCTTCTTCATTCGGGGTTAAAACTAAAGAACCTATCTTTTTATAAGGCACATCTAACTCCCCACATATAGAGGGGAATAACCTAGCTCCTTGAACATTAAGCTTTGACATCAAAGTACCAGGTTTTGGATCATATCCAGTATGAACTACCGCACTATTAGCCTTTGTTGTACCCCACCCTACATCTGCCTCTTTTTCTACAAGAGCAATATTTAGCTGGTATCTAGATAATTCTCTAGCAATTGCTGTTCCTACTATTCCACCACCAATGATAATAATATCTAGCTCTTTGTCCATCCTAAACTACGTCTTACTGCCTCCTTCCATCTATTATAGAGATTATCCATTTCTTCCTTACTCTTTTCGGGTTTAAATATACGGTCTATCTTCCATATTGTACTTGCCTCTTCCAGGCTCTTAAAGATACCAATACCAATAGAAGCCAATATGAATGCACCTAAAGAGGTTGTCTCTATTATCTTAGGCCTTATAACGGGTATACCTAGAAGGTCGCTCTGGAACTGGAGTAAAAAGTTATTACTAGTAGCACCACCATCTACCCTCAATTCCCTTATCTTCACACCGGTAACTTCTTCCATAGTACTTACTAGGTCCCTAATCTGATAGGCTATACCTTCTAGGGCAGCCCTGACGATATGCTCCCTCCTAGTTGCCCTACTTATACCAATTATCATTCCTCTAGCATACATATCCCAATATGGAGCCCCTAAACCGGTAAGAGCTGGAACAAAATATACATCTCCAGTATCATCAACCGCTCTTGCAAAGACCTCAGAACTTGCCGAATCAGGGATGACCCCAAGGTTATCTCTAAGCCATTGCACCACAGAGCCTCCAGTAAAGACACTCCCCTCTATGGCATATTTCAATTCTCTACCTATGCTCCAGGCAATAGTAGTAAGCATTCCTTTTTCATTAATGATTAGTTTGTCCATAGGTTCCAAGAGAAAACATCCAGTCCCGTAGGTGACCTTTAATGTGCCAGGGGAGAAACAGCACTGCCCTACCAATGCTCCTTGTTGGTCTCCTATGATTCCGGCTATCGGGATACCACTCCTAGGGAAATCCTCCGTATATCCAACTATCCCTGCGGAATCTACAACATTAGGAAGAATAGATTTTGGTATATCAAACATCCCTAAAAGCTCATCATCCCATAAGCCATCTTTAATATTAAATAGCATCGTCCTAGAGGCATTAGTAGCATCTGTTGCATGGACTTTACCCTTGGTGAGATTCCAGAGGAGCCAGCTATCTACAGTGCCAAAGCACACCCTATTTTCCTTTATTAGAGGCATTATCTCTGGCACATTCCTTAAGAGCCAGATGATCTTTGTGCTAGAGAAATAGGCATCACAGAGTAGACCTGTCTTTTCCCTTATGATATCCTCATAGCCTTCGTTTTTAAGTTCTTCACATATACTAGCACTTCTTCTACACTGCCAGACTATCGCATTATAAAGTGGCTTTCCTGTAACTCTATCCCAAAGTATTGTTGTTTCTCTCTGATTGGTTATACCTATACTAGAGATATCTTTTACGTCTACACTTGAATTTTTTATAGCGTTAGAAATCGCCTCCTGGACTGTAAACCAGATATCTTCTGGATTTTGCTCTACCCAACCTGGCTTTGGAAAGATCTGAGGTAACTCCTTCTTACCATCCCCCAACTGATTACCAGACTCGTCAAAGATGATTGCTCTACTATTTGTAGTCCCCTGATCAATAACCAATACGTATCCCATAATCCTTCTCCTGTAAGTATAATAAAAGCTACGCCTAATCTGCGTAGCCCCAATATTTCCTATGGTGGGCGAAACAGGACTTGAACCTGTGACCCCCTGCGTGTGAAGCAGGTGCTCTAACCGCTGAGCTATTCGCCCACTACGACTATATTTTACATCCCTATAAAATCTTTTGCAAGGGGGAGAAGTAACCCTTATATCTTTAGCAATCTTGCGTTAATTGCTACTATGACTGTACTAAGGGACATAAAGATGGCTCCTACAGCAGGACTTAGAAGAATTCCAACTGAGTAAAGTACTCCAGCCGCAAGGGGAATTGCGATAATATTGTACCCTGTTGCCCAGAGTAAATTCTGGACCATTTTTCTATATGTGGATTTTGCAAGTCTAATAAGCGTTACCACATCTCTCGGATCATTTCTGACAAGAATTATATCAGCAGACTCAATGGCAACGTCAGTCCCTGCACCAATCGCTATCCCTACATCTGCCTGGACAAGAGCAGGAGCATCATTAACACCATCACCAACCATAGCTACAGTTAATCTACGGGATTGAATTTCCTTAACCTTTTCAGATTTCTGATGGGGTAAGATTTCGGCAAAATAATCATCAAGCCCAAGCTCCTCTGCAACCCACTTTGCTACAAAACGGTTATCCCCAGTAAGCATCATACATTTTATTCCAAGAGATTTTAACATTCTTATTGCTTCCTTTGATTCTTCTCTGATGATGTCTGCCAAAGCAATGGCGCCAAGGACCGTACCATCTTTAAGCACGTAAACCACCGTTTTCCCTTGAGACAATAATTGATTTATTTCTTCATTGTTAACATTAATTTTATTCTCCTCAAGAAACCCAGGACTCACCACACGGTATAAACCACCACTTATATACCCCTCTACACCTTTTCCAGAAATTGCTTTGAAATCTTTAACCTCTGGAAATTCTATCCCTCTCTCTTTTGCAGTCTGAACAATACCTTGTGCTATAGGATGTTCTGAATGAGATTCTAAGGCTCCAGCAATGGAAAGTAATTCCCTTTCATCTCTAGTATTAATTTTAACAATGTCTGTTACTCCAAATTTCCCCTTTGTAAG
>JACIXS010000021.1 GCA_014360335.1 bacterium
TATTCATCACCGCTACTGAAGGGATATCTTTAGGTAAGAAGATATTTATATCAAAAACAGGCTCTGTCTTACGATTAGCGTAGAGAGAAATTGCAAGTAATACTACAAAGGCTAAAGTAAAGATATAGGAGTATCTACCTATAATCCTTCCCAAACTACCAACACTTAATGGTATAATCCTATGCCTTTTACTTGAAATAAATCTATCGAATAAGAGAAGCAATGAAGGGAAAAGAGTTAATATAACTATAAGTGATATAAGAACACCTCTTACTAAAATCCAACCCATTATGCTATATAGAGTAAGTTTACCAAAGGTAAGGGCAAAGAAACCAGCTATGGTAGTCAAAGAGCTTAAGGAGATAGGTTTAAATGTGGATAGAATAGCAGTTATCATAGCAGAGTCCTTATCCTTATCAAACCTTTCTTCCTCGTATCTATGGTATAGAAATAACGCATAGTCTAGAGTAACAGCTACCTGAAGTATAGCCACTATTGTGTCCATTAAGAAGTAGAGAGATTTTCCTGATATAGCGGTAAAGGCTAGGTTTATCAAAACACCAACTATCATAGAAAAAACCATGAGAACAGGGACTATAGCGCTAGGAAAGGTCAAGAATAAAAAGATTATAACAAAGAGGATACCAAGAGAGAAGTATACCAGGGTTGAATTCTTAAAGGAGCTCTCCATATCATACGAAATAACCTCTGTTCCAGTAAGTCCAGCCCAACTAGGTAGAAGCTCCTTTATCTCTTTTATCTGCTCTTCATAGGAATCAGCTAGTTTTAAAGTTATACCAATCTTATAAAAACCATTCTTATACCAAGAGTTTGAATTACTATTCCATAATTCCTCTGGATAAGTAAGGTCTTGATTATTCCCTAACCAGCTTACAGATATAATATATGGTAGAGACTCTAGTTTCTTAACCAACGACTCTATCTCTTCTATATTATCCTTCTCACATAGTATAGTAAATTCAGGACCTTTGGCAATCTTCTCAGAGAGTATCCTAATACCGGTTAGGGATTTGATATTAGATGGTAATATATCAAAGATGCTATAAGAGAGTTTTCTATGTGGCATAATCAATATAGAAACAAAGGCTAAGAAGAGAAAAACCGCCAATATATATACCCTTTTCTTTACTATAAATTCGGCTAGTAGCTTCATACTATCCTGTTACTTAATCCAAACCATACCCTTTTACTTAACTCTTGCGTTGCTGGAACCTTTTCATTAAATATAAATCTTACCCAGAAATTTATTACAGTCCCAAGCAGTATAATTATATCACTTTCATCACAGGAACCTTTCAGGGTAGTTATAAATTCTCTCAGCTTCTCTTCTATCATCTTACTAAAAGAAAGGGTCAATCTTTCTCTTGTCTGAATAGGGGCGAAACTTACCTCTCTAACAATAGTAAAGATATTGGAAGCATAATCTTTAGCCAAGTTCAGATTCAACTCAAAGAAAGCCTCGAGAAGCTCTAAAGGCTTACCCTTCTTATTTTCTAAAATATCTGAGAATTGCTCGCTAACCTCTTTCAAAAAGAGCCTAACTACCTCGCTAAGAATCCCATCATTATAAGAAAAGTATGTAAAAAAACTTCCCTTAGAGATACCAGCAAGTCTAGTAATCTCTTCAACGGAGGTTGCACTAAAACCCTTCTCTAAAAACAGCTTTAAAGCTGAGTTTAATATGTCTTCTCTCTTTCCCAATTTATCTCCTCCGACTGACTGGTTAGTCAATTATAATTGTAACATATAAGTCAACAAATTATATAAACTGTATCTCCCTTAACCAGTTCTTACATAGTTCAGTCCATTTAGATATATGAGAATTATCTTTAGCCAAGCCTAAACCGTGTCTACCGCTTTGAAAGATATGAAGTTCAAATGGTATATCAAATCTTCTGAGAGCTTCTATAAAAAGAAGAGTATTTTCTACTGGAACACTTGCATCATCCGCAGTATGCCAAATAAATGTAGGAGGAGTATCCTTTGTCACACGATTTTCGCAAGAGAGAAATTCCCTCAATTCCTCAGAAGGATTTTCTCCAAGAAGACTAACCATAGAACCTCTATGGTAAAACCTAAGAAAGCTTATTACAGGATAGCAGAGTATAAGAGCATCAGGTCTTGAATTTACCCTTTCTATTGGGTCATTAGAACTAGGATCTCCGTTATCGAAAAGTACTGCGGACATACAGGCAAGATGTCCACCAGCAGAAAATCCTAGTACACCAATCTTATTAGGACTGACATAAAATCTTTCTGCATTAAATCTTACAAGTCTTATAGCTCTTTTAACATCTAAGAGAGGATAGGGATATCTATATGGAGCCACCCTGTAATTAAGCACAAATGAGGAAACACCTATACTATTAAGCCATAAGGCTACTGGTTCCCCTTCATGTTCCGCCCTTTTTACATATCCACCTCCAGGGCAGACAATTATAGCACTATTTACCCTACCATTTTTCAAGATATAGGGAGTTAGAGAAGGGATCTCTCCATTATTGATATTTGCATCATATCCTGGGATATCCTTTTCCCATAGTGGAATCATACTTCACCTCTTCTCTGCTAGATTTATATTACTATTATACCATTTGAATTCAATCAAGAATTTGACAAAATTCGAAATCTGTATAAAATATAAATTGTAAAATTTTTAATAAGGGAGGATAAAATGAAGAAATTCTTAGTTTTTGCAGTTTTATCTCTGTTATTCTTGGTATTTATAAATTCTGCTATTGCAGAAGAGGTCAAAACCTACAATGCTGGCTTAGTGGTAGCAGAAGATGTTACAGAAGATGAAAATGGTCTTATAATCTTAGACGGACTTTTCTCTATAACTAGATTCAAAAAGTTTCCTGCAGTTGACAATTTCAAGGTATATTCCCGTTGGATAGGTAGCGGGAAACATATAATAAAAGCTCAGATAGTAGATAAAGAAGATAATGTTATTATGGATAGTGATGATATAACATTAGAATTTGCTAGAGATTATTCAACATACTATCAATATTTTGACTTCAACAATACAGTATTTACTAAGCCAGGTATATACTGGATTCAAGCATTATTAGACAGCAAAATAGCCTACGAGATCCCTCTATTTGTTGAGTCAGTAGAGGAAGAAGTGAGGGTTGAAGATATACCGGAATGTCCTGCTCTAATACTATCTGCTCCCGCATTTAGTGTAACAGAGAAAGAAAATGGTCTTAAAGTAGTATCTGGTATATTTGAATACTTTACCTTTAAGAGATTTCCTTCTGCGTATGACTTTATCATAGCTAACATATGGTATTCTGGAGACGGTGAATACAGACAATATATAGAATTGCTAGACCCGGATGGAAACGTAATCTATAAATCAGAACCACAAGAGTTTGAACATGGATTTAAAACTGTATCTGTAGTATATGACCAGTTAGAAGATATAATATTTCCCAAAGCTGGTACCTATACAGTTAATGTCTATCTTGATGATGAGTTGGTATTTGATTATCCAATACTAGT
>JACIXS010000209.1 GCA_014360335.1 bacterium
TGGTCTCACTGGAAAGCAGGAATTTTTCCCAGCCACCATCTATGGTAATAAGGTCTAAGGGAGGTAACAAATATAAATCAGGAGCATATCTTTTGGGATGAGGAAAGTAGCTATGATGAACCAGATACTTGTAAGAAAAAAGCTTACGGGTAATCTCTTTTACTTCTTGTAATTCTTCCCATATTTCTTCTTTTACTATTTCCTCATGTCCCTCTAAATATTCCATCAAGTCTGCTTTTTCCTTTAATTCTTGTAGAATCTTTTCTATAATCTTCCCCACTGTGGAATGATCTCTGTGTGTGTCATCAGGATGGGGATAGAAGAGAATATTGGGTTTAATCTTTTCTATCTGTTCGGCTAGCACTTCTTGCAGTGCTAGAGGATTAAGAAAAGCTAGACGGCTATCAGGATAATTGAGATAGACTAGATTTTCCCGGGGTACACCCAGTATAGCAGTAGCATTCTCAAATTCTACATAACGTAAATCACGAAGACTGCGGCGATTTCCATCAGCAACCAGGACAATATATACTTCAGCACCTCTTTTTATGGACTCAATAATATATCCACCACAGGCAATGGTTTCATCATCGGGATGGGGGGAAAAAACCAGTACTGTATCTCCTGCCTCAGGTAGTTTAACCTCACTTAAAAAGTAAATAGTCATCTGAGGTAATACTGGATTAGAACGAAAATACAGAAATCCCAGTAAAACTACCACTATGAGCAGAACCAGAATTGACAGTTGCCATTTTCTATTACTTCTAATTTTCCTAATTATCTGTTCCATAACCATCCCTTTTATTATTAGGTGTTTGTCTGTTCAGTAAACTGGCAATATTATAACTAGGTAATATCATAATATATTTGAGGGCTCTTTACAAGAGAGATTATTTTTCTGAAAAGCAATCCAGTGGTTAGTTGTTATGGAGTTCTTTGAATAATTATATTGAGGCGAAGTGAAGAACCATCACGACCATTACCATCCAGCCGAAAGGTATTAATACCATCAAAGGAGACTACTAC
>JACIXS010000210.1 GCA_014360335.1 bacterium
TACAACAAAGTTATCTCCCCCTTTAGATGGTCATTCTCTATTAAGACCCTACATAGAACCTATATGGTAGAAAAAACTAATGTTAATGAGGATATAACAGGGACAATCGAATAATTTTTGACAGATTCTAAATCGGTTGACTAGGTGGGTATAACTATTCTATAATAATAACAGAATTGATCTCAGGTATAGGGGGTGAGAGATAGCCGGTCTGTAAAAGATGAATGTTTGTAATTTTATTAAGGGGAAAGATAGATGAGTGTTTAGGCTTAAAAGATTATCTATATCTGAAAGGAGGTTAGAATTGTGAAGGGTTTAAGAGTTTTGTTGGTTTTGGTTTTATGTGTAAGCCTATTTTTAGGAATTGTTCCTTTAACTTACGCTCAAAAAGCTCCAACTCCATCGCAGTATAGTACAATAGCTGACTATAAGAAGGCTACTGGAAAAGATATAAAGACCTTTAATGAGGCTCCAATGTTACAAGAATTGGTAAAACAGGGAAAGCTTCCACCAGTAGAAAAGAGGCTCCCTGCTGACCCTCTTGTAGTAGTCCCAGT
>JACIXS010000211.1 GCA_014360335.1 bacterium
TACAACAAAGTTATCTCCCCCTTTAGATGGTCATTCTCTATTAAGACCCTACATAGAACCTATATGGTAGAAAAAACTAATGTTAATGAGGATATAACAGGGACAATCGAATAATTTTTGACAGATTCTAAATCGGTTGACTAAGTGGGTATGGCTATTCTATAATAGAATTACTCTTAAAGCAATAGGAGGTGAGAGATAGCTAGCTTATAAGAGATGGAAGAAATAAATGTAGTTGAGGGGAAAGAACGGGTGAGCTTTTGAATTTAAAAATTTATCTATTCTGAAAGGAGGTTAAGATTGTGAAGGACTTAAGAGTTTTGTTAGTTTTGGTTTTATGTGTAAGTCTATTTTTAGGAATTGTTCCTTTAACTTACGCTCAAAAAGCTCCAACTCCGTCGCAGTATAGCACAATAGCTGACTATAAGAAGGCTACTGGAAAAGATATAAAGACCTTTAATGAGGCTCCAATGTTACAAGAATTGGTAAAACAGGGAAAGCTTCCACCAGTAGAAAAGAGGCTCCCTGCTGACCCTCTTGTAGTAGTCCCAGT
>JACIXS010000212.1 GCA_014360335.1 bacterium
ATAAAAATATCCATAGAATTTCAAAACCCCTTTATATAGAAGTTACCTTCTGATATAATATCACAAAAAGAGAGAAGAACTCAAAGAGAATATGGTCTCGAAAAAAGAAGGAATATTGTTTATAATATCAGGTCCTTCTGGAGTAGGTAAAGGAACAGTGATAAAAGAGGTTTTAAAATTAGTTCCAGATATTAATCTATCAATATCCTACACTACTAGGCCTCCAAGAAAGAATGAGACAAATGGGAAAGAGTACTTCTTTGTTAGCGAGGAAGAATTTAATCGTATGATAGAAAGGGGAGAATTCCTAGAGTGGGCTAGAGTCCATGGTAACCTCTACGGGACGCCTAAGAGATACATAGAAGAAAGATTAAAAAATAATGAAGATGTTATACTAGAGATAGATACCCAAGGAGCAAGGCAGGTAAAAAAGGCTTTCCCTAATGGAGTATTTATATTTATACTTCCACCTTCTATAGATGAACTATTAAAGAGATTACATAAAAGGGGAACCGAAAAAGAGGAGGAAATTCAAATAAGATTAAACAATGCCAAAGAAGAATTTAAAGAATGGGAGTGGTATAATTATACTGTAATAAATGAATCTATTCAATTAACAGGAGAGATAATTGCATCAATTATAAAGGCTGAGAGGTGTAGAACCTCAAGGCTAGGATGGAAGGGTCTATAGTATGGTAAGCCAGAAGAAAAAGCTTGGAGATATCCTTATAGAAAGGGGCCTCATTACAGAGGAAGTTCTTAAAAAGGCACTTGTTACCCAGGAAAAGACTGGAGAGAAGCTGGGAGAAATACTTTTAAAAATGGGGTTAATTACAGAAGAAGACCTATATTCTGCCCTTTCAGAAATTTATAATGTCCCTTACGTAAATCTAGAAGAGGTAGCGATTGATTCGGAGGTTGTTAGGCTTATACCAGAGCATATAAGCAGGCGATATAGGATTATTCCAATAAAGCTAGATGGAGATAGAATAGTGCTAGCAATGGCAAATCCAGTAAACATATATGCCCTAGATGATGTAAGGATAATAACGGGTAGAGAGGTCGAACCAGTCTTAGCATCTGAAAAACAGATAAATCAAGCCTTAGACAGAATTTATACAATACAGAAAGGTTTAGAAGAGACACTTCTAAATATAGCTCCCGGTGAAGAAGAGGAGACTGAGCCCCCTGTAGAGGTATTAGAGGATGAGGCCCCTGTTGTCAGACTAGTTAATCTTACTATTACTCAGGCGGTGCAAGAAGGTGCAAGCGACATACATATAGAACCTACAGAGAATGAGGTAAAAGTAAGGTTTAGAGTGGATGGAGTTCTATACGATGTGATGTCTCCTCCTAAGAAGATCTTCCCTACATTGGTAGCCAGAATAAAGATTTTAGCTAATATGGATATAGCAGAGAGAAGGCTCCCTCAGGATGGTAGATTTAGAGTTGTCTCCCAAGGAAAGACTGTAGACTTCCGTGTCTCAACTCTTCCTACCATTCATGGTGAAAAGATAGTATTAAGGCTGTTGGATAGGTCTGCTCCACTAATTGGGCTTGAAAAACTCGGATTTACCGAGGATGTTTTAGAAAAATTCGACTGGCTTATACAGAGACCTTACGGGATGATCCTAGTAACAGGTCCTACAGGGAGTGGAAAGACTACAACCTTATACTCCGCATTAGCTAAGATAAACACCCCAGAGAAGAATATTATTACAGTGGAAGACCCAGTGGAGTATCAGTTCCCTAGAATAAATCAGGTTCAAGTCAATACCAAAATAGGGCTTACCTTTGCCAATGGACTAAGAAGCATACTCAGACAGGACCCAGATATAATTATGATTGGAGAGATAAGAGACAGAGAAACCGCAGAAATAGCTGTTCAATCTGCTCTTACCGGACACCTTGTATTAAGTACAATCCATACAAACGATTCTGCAGGAGCAATAGCAAGATTAATGGATATGGGAATAGAACCGTTCTTAATATCATCCTCAGTCATTGGTATCCTTGCCCAGAGATTGGCTAGAAGGATATGTCCAAGGTGCAAGGTTCCAAAACAGCCTACCGAAGAAGAGATAAAGGTGCTAAAGTTAAGAGAGAATGACATTATATATGAAGGTAAGGGTTGTGAGGCTTGTAGACATACCGGATATAGAGGAAGGATAGGGATATTTGAACTACTTATAGTGGATGATGAGATAAGGGCGATGATTGTAGATAAGGTCCCTGCAAATGTGATAAGAGATACTGCTGTAAAAAAGGGAATGAGGACCCTATGGGAGGATGCAAAGTTAAAGGTAAAAAATGGAATAACTACTTATAATGAGATATTAAGAACTGTCTATGCGGGAGGATTATGAATATAGAGGAACTACTTAAACTCTTATACGAAAGGAATGCCTCAGACCTCCATCTAACCGTCGGTATTCCACCAACTTTAAGAGTCTATGGTAGACTTGTAAGGACAGAGCTTCCCAGGCTTACCCCAGAAGATACAAAGTCATTAGCTTATTCTTTGATGAATCCCGAACAGAGAACAAAGTTTGAGCAGAACAAAGAGATAGATTTTTCTTACGGATTACCCGGAGTAGGCAGGTTTAGAATAAATATCTTTCATCAAAGGGGGTCTATAGGCTTAGCTATAAGGAGTATCCCATATAAGATCCCAAAACTTGAAGAGCTTGGACTACCTCCTATCTTAAAAGAGTTGACTAAAAAACCTAAAGGGTTAATCTTAGTTACAGGACCTACAGGAAGTGGTAAATCAACTACCCTTGCATCTATGATAGACATAATAAATGAGACACGCGATTGTCATATAGTAACTATAGAGGACCCCATAGAGTATATGCACACACATAAAAAAAGCATAGTTAATCAGAGGGAAGTAGGAAGTGATACCCTGTCTTTTGCCAATGCCCTTAGGGCAGTCTTGAGAGAGGACCCAGATGTAATACTTATAGGAGAGATGAGGGACTTAGAGACTATCCAATCCGCTATTACTGCTGCAGAAACGGGACATCTAGTATTAGCAACATTACATACAAATAACGCCTCCCAGACTGTAGAAAGAATAATAGATGTATTCCCTCCTCATCAGCAGGAACAGATAAAATTACAACTAAGTAATACTATAGAGGCTATCATATCCCAGAGACTTCTACCTAGGAAAAAAGAAAAGATTTTAGGTGAGGGGATGCTTAGAGGTAGGGTAGTAGCGGTAGAGATTCTTATAGCAACTCCTGCGGTAAGAAACCTTATTAGAGAGGGCAAAGTTCATATGATTCCTAATGTCATCCAAACTGGAAGTCAATTCGGTATGGTAAGTATGGACCAATCTCTACTTGCTCTATATAAAAATGGGGAAATAACTCTAGAAGACTTCTTACATAATGTTACAAACAGAGAGGAGATGTTAAAGATAATAGGGGAGTCAGCTAAGGTATGAAAGAGTTTGTATATAGAGCTAGGGAAAAAAGAACAGGACGATGGAGAGACGGAGTTATCTCTGCCGAAGATGAAAACACTGTCTTAAGAAGACTGCAGGAACAGGAACTTATAGTTATATCCCTAAAAGAAAAGAAGAGATACTTTGATATAAACACTACCCTGATAAACCTACAGAGAGTTTCTCTTAGAGACCTAGTAGTATTCACTAGACAGTTTGCTACAATGATAAGGGCAGGGGTAGCCTTAGTTAGAGCATTAAGTATTCTCTCACAGGAAACAAGAAATCCCAGGCTAAAACTTGCTATAGAGGATATAAGAAGAGAAGTAGAGAGTGGAACAGCGTTATCTCAGGCATTAGCCAAGCATAAAAGCATATTTCCTAGATTGTATATAAGCCTAGTGAGAGTTGGGGAAACAGGTGGAATACTAGACATAATCTTTGATAGATTAGCTACATATTATGAAAAGAATGAGGAGATAACAAGGAAGATAAAGAGTGCTGCTGCATACCCTATAGCTATTATAGTATTGGCTGTTGTTATGGTCATATTCTTACTCACATATGTTCTTCCAACATTTTTGAATCTTCTAATGTCCTTTGAGACCCCGATACCTTTACCGACAAGAATAGTGATGGGAGCAAGTAATACTATTAGGAACTACTGGTATGTTATACTTTCAGTAATCTTGGTATTATATCTCCTGTTTAGACTAATTACTTCTAGACCAAAGGGAAGAGAACTCTGGGATAAGTTGAAACTCAGGATTCCGATAATAGGCAGAATACAAAAACTTACCATTATCTCTAGGCTCTGCCATACTCTAAGCATTCTTATCTCCGGAGGCGTTCCTATTATAACTGCCCTTGACGTAGTGAGAGATACACTAGACAGTGTTCCATATGTGAACGCTATTGAAGATGCCAGGAGGAGAATCTCAGAAGGGGAACAGCTTTCCGTTACTTTTATTAGGAGTAGTCTCTTCCCTCCAATGCTCGGATATATGACAGCTGTAGGGGAGGAAAGTGGTTTGGTTGATGAGATGCTAAGTAGAGTTGGAACATACTATGACAGCGAGCTTGATGCTTTAATTACTACACTTACCTCTCTACTAGAACCTATACTTATAGTATTTGTTGGTGGATTAGTAGGCTTTATAGTAATCTCAATGTATATGCCTATATTCCAGATCATACAGACCCTAAGTAGATAGCAATCGAATAAAATGAAGGAACTTTCTTTAATTGCCTCTCCGTTTAAAAAGGTCTTTTTTCTAGAAAAAGTATCTTCAACTATGGATGTAGCATTTAAACTGGCTAAGATGGGGGAGAGGAATATTATAATTTCAGCTGATAATCAGTGGGCAGGAAGAGGAAAGGACTATAGAACTTGGTTTTCAGATGATAAGTCGCTCTCTTTTTCAATAATAATAGACGGTAAAAGTCTAAAGAAGAAATCTCTGGTAACCATACTAGTCAGTACACTAGTCAGAAGAGGTATAATATCCTATCTAGCTGTTCCAGTAAATCTAAAATGGCCTAATGATATCATATTTAAGGGTAGGAAGCTCGGCGGTATTTTGGGAGAAAACTTTAACGAATTTGTGATAGTTGGAGTAGGTATAAATGTAAATACGATAAAATTTCCCCCCTATCTTACAGAAGCTATATCCTTAAGGGAGATAGTAGGGCAAGAGATAGATAAGATAGGGTTACTAATTAGTATTATCGATGAATTCTCTGTAAACTATAATCTACTATTAGAAGGCGATGACTTACTAATTAGAGAATGGAAAAATGCCTGTACTATGCTAGGTGAAAGGGTAAAGTTTAGGAGTTATAATAATATATTAGAAGGCATCATAAGTGACATATCTGACGATGGTGCACTTGTAATTGTCACAGACGGGCAGAAAAGGAAGATATACTCAACAGATGAATTAATCCTAGAGGAGGATTTAAGAACTATTTGGAGGTAAGATGATGAGAGAGTATCTTAGATTATCTGAGAATGACCTAATGTTTATGGTGGAGACGTTATCTCCAGAGTTAAAAAGTAAGATAGATACGATAAAGGATGATGAAGAGATAATATCAGCTATGCTAGAGGACCCTAGGCTCTTTTCTAGGATAATGAATGATGAAGAGATAATGCTAAAGATATCTCCTAAACTCTTCTTTACTGTACTTATGATAAAGGCAAGGATAGACTTGAATAGAGAGTTCTATACTGTGGAGAGGGATAGATACCATAAGATTCCGGTATTCGACATAGATAAGGTAAGGGAACTGATAAATGAGGATGACATACTTAACTATCTCATAAATATGCTTGTATCTTTTACAAGAACAGAGAGTCAGACTATATACTATGTGGTTAAAGGTAGGAGAGGACTTAGAAGGATAAAATTCTCTGATATAGATGTATTCGATATGATAAGGTTAGCAGATATGATAGAAGAGGAGATGAGGTTCCCAATATACAAAAGGATAGGAGACATATGTCTATGGCTCTTAGGTATATTTCCTGAGTACGTTATGCCTAGGTCCTTTGTCCATTCAAATTTACCCACGAGAGTAGGCTTTAAATACAAATTGAGTGTAGAGGAGTATGAAGAGATTGGCAGGACCTTTTATAAACTTGCATCAAACTCTTACGATGCAAAAGTCTTTGGCTTAGATAGGCCACTTTCACTTCTTAGTGAAAGGTTTACTATAGCAGAAAAACCACTTAATCTCATATCTGAGAGATATCTAGTCTTTAGAAAAGACAAGTGGTTTGTCTCTCTAAACTAGATAATACCCTTCTTCACAGCGTAAAGGATAGCTTCTGACCTTGTCTTTATGTTTAACTTTTGAAAGATGTGTGATATATGAGTCTTGACTGTGCTTTCACTCATATATAACTCTTCCGCGATTTCTTTATTAGATTTCCCTTTGGCTACCTCTCTAAGGACCTCTATCTCCCTAGGCGTAAGACCCTCCCCTATCTTCTGGTCTGAGGATATCATACCCAAAAGTTTACGGGATATATGAGGGTTTATCATTGTAGTTCCTCTATAGACATTCTTTATAGCTTTAACAAGATTATCTAAGGAGATATCTTTAAGAACATAACCAACCGCTCCAGCCTTGAACATCTGCATAATAAGTTCATCCTCTTCATAAACCGATATAGCAATAATCTGAATAGAAGGGTCTTTTGCCTTTATTGCCTTAGTAGCGGATATTCCATCTATACCAGGCATCCTGATATCCATAAGAATTACATCTGGTTTAAACTGCTCCGCCTTCTCTATAGCCTCTTGCCCACTATAGGCTTTTCCTACGACCTCTATCTCTCCTTCCCCTTCTAGGAGTTTGGCTATCCCATCACATATCAAAGCCTGGTCATCTACAATGAGGACCTTTATAGGTCTCATTTGCCTCCTCCTATAGGGGGACATATACTTCTAACCTAGTCCCTTTAGAAGGAACACTTTCCATCTTAAAAGCTCCACCTAAGGATTGTATCCTATCTTCCATCATCTTTATACCGAAAGAATTAGTCTTATCCTTAATCGCCTCATAATCAAATCCAACTCCATCATCTTCGACTATTATACTAATACCCATTTCTTCTACTTTAAATTCTATATAAACATTATCTGCCTTACTATGCCTCCTTATATTTACTATTGCCTCTCTTATTACAGAAAAGACAATATCTTTTATCTTCTTAGGTATCAATCTTTCATTACCACTTAAGGTAATATTAAATCTAATGCCAAACCCTTTTTCTATCCCCTCTATATATCTCTTTAGGCTATCAAAAAATCCTCCCTCTAACTTAAGAGGTCTTTCTTCATATATGATGCATCTTATATCATTTAGCACATTTCTTAATAAATCCTCTAACTCGTCTATCTCATCTAAAATACTCTTTGATAGTTTTAGCTTCTTTATATAATGTATCTTTAAGATCCCCTCAGTTACTCCCTGACATATTCTGTCGTGGAGAATATTAGTTATTCTAGTCCTCTCTTCTTTCATTACCGATTCTTTCAAAGATAGATAGTCTGAAAGATTCTTAATAATCAAAGTCGCATCTCTTAATAAAAACTTTAACCTTTTTATCTCTCTAGATTCAGGCAAGTTACCATTAAAGCTCAAATAAATAGCTCCAAACGTTTCGTCCTTATACAGAAGGGGAAGTATGACACTTGTATTATTAAAGAGTTCTTTCCCATCTTCTATAGCTACATTAAATAAACCTACTATCTCCTTCCTCAAATCCAGCGATAGTTTCTCTGGAATAGTATGTGTTATCCTAACCGCATCTCCCTCATAAGTTCCTATGGCTCCAGATGATGCCTTAGTAAGTTTCAATAAAGCTTGTAAGAGATATCTCATCATACAGTTCATATTTCTATATTTAAAGGCGTTTCGTATTATCCTGTAATGAGCCCTTGCTACTTTAGTAGTCTGTAGGTTATTGTGGAAAGCGGTAATACCTTTCATAAGCACACTAAAATATCTACTAAAAAGATTAGCAGTCTCTAAATCTTCTATAGAGAAGGCTTCTTTACCTGGGGAACGATTTATATTTATAACCCCTATCCTATTTTCCCCATCTAAAATGGGCAATACGATGGAAGAGCCAATATCGTTTCTTACCAGAGTTCTTCCCAAAAATGTATCACCACTATTGAGTATTAAAGAGGTTCTTTTCTTTAATGCGTATCCTGCTATTCCTTCACCAAGCGATTCTTTTACTTGTTCTACTATCTCGGGAGAGATACCTCTATAACTACTAATCTTGAGGACCTTTTCTAAGGAATCTAATAGCATAACGGAACCACTATCGCCATCCATAATATTTAGAATCATAGCTAACACTTGACTAGATAGGGCTCTTACTTCTCTGTAATCTAAATTCAAAGACATCCCCATCCTCCCTTTTAATTGAAACTTTAACACTTATAGAATATACTAATATACCCAATAAGTCAAGACTACTGTTAACCTTAGAATCTATAATCAAGTCTTGAGTATAACCATCTAGCATAAGAAGGACCTATAATATTATCAAGGAACTTTGAGTCCCGATGGTCATATCCTATAGTAAGGAAGAGAGACTTCATTAATTCAAATTCTAACTCTATTCTAGCTGAGGAGAGCAGATTAACATCTGAGGCTCTAAAGTACTCTAGCCTTAATGTGCTATAATCGGTTATCTTATAATTAGCAGATAGATTTATACCAATATCGGTATAAGATTGGTCCTTAATATTATCCCTCATCATTACCCCAAACAACTTGCCTTTAAAGGATAGATATGGAAATGGACACGTCTCCTCCTCTACGGATATGCTTAAAGTATCTATAGAGAGTCTTTCATTTCTAGCTAGCCTATAAGAGAGACCTGTTATAAGGTTAGATATCAGTTGATGGTCAAAGCTTAAACTTAAGCTCTTTAATCCGTCTTGAATATAGATTCCTTCTAGAGTAAGCGTATCTTCGTTACTTATAGTAACACTACCATTTATGTTTATACCAGACCTTACCGTTGTATTAGCCAGATTACTTGTTGATATATCAATCACTGTAATTGGTCCTCCAGTAATAACCAAACCTTTAGATTCTTTTCTCCTCTCTTCTGGCAATCTAGTTGAACTATAAGCACTAGTTTCTAAGACAGGCAGTACTCCTTTTACTAGCTCCTCAGGTATCTCTCTAGCATATAAGAAAACGGTAAACGAATCTTTTGATGTCTCATCAGAACTTACATATGGAACAAAGGCTCCCATCTTTTTAGATATCTCCCTGTAGTCTGTTATCCCACCAATTACAACGACTCTGTTAGGGTCTAAAGATACTACCGTTTTACTAGATCCCAGAGACTTCTTAAGGTCTTGCTCTATATAGCTAGCCAATAGGTTTAGATTAAGCCTTACCTTGCCCTCTATAACTTCAGCCAAGATGTCCATCTCTATGTTAGCGGAGAAAGAAACAGTTGTAGTATAGTTCTCTATTGTAAATGTTCTATATATCTTCTCTTCTAGTAATATACTGGACCTTTCACCTTCCAAAGCCACAAACTTGGACCTGTTAAACTGAACTATGTCACTCTTATTTTTCAAAATCTCAGTAATAACATTTATACTAGTAGAATTGTTATAGAAATATCCTAGTTTTAAATCAGTAAAGTATATACTAGTATTACTAGTTCCAGATTCTTCGTCTAGTTTCCACTCTATCTTGGCCTCTGTTGGCAATAATTTATCTATATCGCTATAAGCTACTTTGGAGTAGAGAACGTCTACATAAACAAGTCGAGCTGGTTTATCTGTCTCCTTAATCAAACTGATTATTCTATCTATCATAGACGCTGGGGCAGTTATTGAGATTAGATTTAGTGAGTTATCCATTTTTATAAATTGAGAAAAGGTATTGCTTATCTTCTGCTTCATCATATCTACAGTTAGATACTTAGGCTTATAAAATATAGTCCTTGATAGGTTATTAAATGTGGCATTCTTTACATTTGGAGAGCCAATCAGATAGTAACCCTCCTTTTTAGCGTATACATATCCATAATAAGCCAAAAGGATATCTAAAGCCCTCTCTAAAGGCACATCCTTTAGGTCTGCAGAGACAAAACCTTCCACTGTATTATCTACCACTATTATTACCCCTGTCTGGCTTGAGATATCCCGAAGTGCCTGCCTAATATCTGTATCTACAAATACATTATTTACAAGGTTTTCCGCCCTTACATTGAAAGGCAAGAAGAAGAGAATAAGAAAGATAAATAAAATCCTTCTCATCTTTTCCTCTTACTTGGGGACTTCAAGTTCACTTACCACTCTACAGGTAAGAAGTATCACTATGTCACTAACTTCTTTTGTCTTTCGCTTACTGGAGAATAGTGTTCCTAAAATGGGTATATCTCCCAATATAGGGACCTTATCTATCACTTCCCTTTCGCTCTCCTGCTTCAAACCACCAATAACTACCGTCTGATTATCATTTATCCTAATTGTGGTAGATACTATTCTTCTCAATGCGGTAGGAGTCTCTACACCCATCTGGACATCACTAACCTCTGTGGAGATTGTAAGGAAAAGACTATCAGGTCCATTTCCTTCTGACTCTATAATTCTAGGAAGGATCCTTAGTATAATACCTCCCTTTATCATCTGAAGAGTCCTAGTCAGTGTTGTCTCCGTTCCAGTAGTAATAATAATATACTCCTCCCTTCCTAACTCTATAGACGCCTCTTTCCCATCTAACGTTGATATCTTTGGTGACGCCCTGACCTTTGCCTTACCCTCTTCAACTAGAGCTTTTAATTTAACAAACATCTTCTGTGCAGAATCGAGGTTAAAGACTATACCGCTAGAGTATGAATAATCAAGCCCTACCGTCCCAGTAGTATCGGTTACTTCACCAGTTGGTAATGATACACCAAAACTTCCCTCTAAACTCTCTCCTCCACTCTCCGATAGCTCTAAGACTACACTTTCTATAATTACCTGCTTCCTTGGTCTATCTAACTTAGAGATATCCTGCTTTATCCTATCTATAACCTCTCTTGAAGATGTAATAGTTATTATATTGTTTACAGGGTCAACCTTTATGTAGGGGGAATAGAAATCACTTAATAAACCTGCTACTGACCTTGCATCAAGATACTTTACCTTTATATACTCAGTATTTGTAAGATTATTAAATGTAGCACTCTTTATATCTGGCAGTCCTACTAGATAATAGTCTCCCATCCATCTATATGTATATCCACCACCTGCTAACACTATCTCTAGGGCTTTCTCTAGAGGGACATCTTTAAGGTCTGCAGTTACCCAACCCTGAACCGTATTATCTGCAATAATGTTTATTCCAGCCTGAGCGGATATATCTCTAAGAGCCTGACGGAGTTCTGTATCAACAAAGACATTGGTTATAAGTTTAGTGCTTGGCAAGTTTTGAGTCTTCTGTTGAATCTCTTCTTTAGCTAGCACTTCAGCTATAGTGGTTGTATATAATACCAATAATAATAGCAAGAAAATATATACTATCCTTCTCATTCTTTAACCTCCTCCTTTTTTTCTATCTTAAACTCTTTCTCGAGTACTGCCCACTTTTTATCTCCAAAGTTTACTTTAGCGGTTACTATATACTCTCCAGGTTCAAGAGGTTGAGTATAGAGGAGCATAAACTGTCTAACTCCATCAGGTAGAACAATAACTTCTCCATCGGAGAATGGGAGCTCTTCTATTAATACCTTAGGTTTCTCCTTATCAGTTCCCTTCGTTTTTATTGTAAGAACCGCATTAGTCTTTAAATGTATATTTCCTGTATTCCTGAATAGAGCTAGGAACTGTGGAAATACGGATTCTCCAACACCAACCAGTCTGATATCTTGAACCTCTCCAGAATATTTTAGTTCTCCAGGGATAGTAACTAGATATAATGTATCCAGAGTAGTAACAAGCCCTTCTTTAGAAGATGGGTCTGAGACCTCAAATGATACATTGGCATATCTGCCTCCTGACTTTATATCCCTAGGTGGTGTTACATTGACTCTGACTGAGTGTCTCTCCTTTGGTTTTAGGATAAAACTATTAGTATCAATCTTTATCCAATCTATACAAGAGTATCTAGTATCCTCAGTATCACTTATCTCTCCATCGGATCCTAAAGCTACGGGCTTAGCATTAACCTTCACATCTACAGGCTTTTCTGTCATATTCTGAATAGTTATAACAGAACTCCTAAATGAGCCTGGTGGAGCGGTTATCTCCTGTAAAGAAGGCTCTGCTACAACATCTATACCCTTACCTTCTGCCAATGTCCCAAGCTTAGCTTCCCCTGTAGTGACACTAAATGGGATACTTGTTTTTAGTGTGGTAGGAACACCGTATCTTATATATGCATCTGCGATATATTCACCAGGAGGAAGCATCCTTATGATACTTCGAAGTTCTGCGTCTGCACCGGGGAATAAGAGTCCCATACCTCCACCAAGGGGAATCTCTCTAATCCTTCTACCTAACCTTGACTTTATAATGAGGGTTCCTTTGGTCTGAACAGTAACATTCCCCTGATTCTTTAGTAGAGCTGTAAATGCTATCATATTACTATTCTCTATCTTCACATTCTCTACGTTAAACTCTACTAGATTTACCTTTCGATCAATCTTTCCGCCTGGTATTGTGACACTTACAATACTTAGTATCTGAGTAGTAATAGTAAGACTAGCAACACCTTCCTCCTCACCTGTAGGAGTCTTCTTTTCGGGTAAAAGCTCAAATAGTATTGCAGAGTATCTACTCCCATTGACACCTCTAGGGATAGTTATAGTACACTCAATAATCTTTCCTTCCTGTCCTCTTAATGTTACCTCACTAGGAGATACCTTTATCCATTCACTACAATCCCAGGGATTTGTTTCATCCTTACCTAAAAGTTGAAAATATCCAGTCCTATTTACCTTTACAGGGACAGGTCTAATCCGAAAGTTACCCACAGAGCTGGGGTCACCTTCATTGACAAGGAGTATTTCAAAACTCTTTGTCACTCCAGGATATGAAGTAATCTCATTGAAGAGGGGTGTTACACTTATATTAACTTGAGAGAGAACTTGCTGTATAAAAGAAAAAAAGACCATTAGAGTGATAGTTACTATAAATAAGGCATAAGTCTTTTTACTCATCTTGTTACCTCCTCGTATAATAGTCTAAAAAGATAGGGGGCTCCCAAGGAGCCCCCTAAAGTACTACTGCTTAAAGAAACCAGTCTCTGGGTCTATCCAATCCTTAAGTACTGTTACTGATAGGAATATCTGGGCATCGTCTTGATACTCACATGCCCTTGTCTTTGGATAGAGATCATCTGGGTCTTCCCTTATAACAAACTTTATCCATAGATATCCTTCATGATAGCAGAATGGAATAGTAGCTGAAGATGGTAATTGGGTAGCCTTAACCCACTCAGTCGGAAGAACAGGATTATTGGGGTCATAGCTATAGGTTATACCATAGAATGTCTCTATGGCTTCTCCAAGGTTATTCTTTAGGTCATCAAAACCCTGAGCTTCCGCTAAAACATCTGCATTAGATTTGACCCAACCCTTTATTGGTCCTGCAATGTATGTTCCTGGCTTTCTTACTTTAATGTTCCATCCCTGTGCTTCTAACTCCCACTTTATCCACTGAGCAATAGATGCGTGAGATGCAACATCTATAGTCCAAGTCTGCTTATTGCAGAAGCCATTTAGTGTATTTCCCTGATGCCATACACGGGCGTCAGCTTCTACAGAGCCCATCTGTAAGGCAACAAGCCCATTTTCCGTCCACTTCCACACTTGAGTCTCTTCCCTTAATGTCAACTCGCTTGCCAAAGCTACGCTTGCTATACTCATAATCAAACTTACTACTAGTAATAATACCAAACTCTTCTTCACTTCACTCACTCCTTTTTTATAAAATTTTTAAAACTAATTACCCTCTGCAAAAATACCTAAGCCAGCTGTATCTAGCCAAGGCTTATAGACTGTTACCGTAAGATTTATCTGGGCATCATCCTGATACTCACATGCCCTTGTCTTTGGATAGAGATCATCTGGGTCTTCTCTTACATTGACCATTATCCATAGATGGGCACTGTGCTGGCAGTATGGGACTTCAAGAGTCTGTTGATCTAAGGTCTTCGCAGGATACCACGTTAGATTCTCTGGAATTTCTTGCCCAAAGGCATACCATGTCTCTATGGCTTCTCCACGATCATTCTTTAGGTCATCAAATCCGGAGAATGTCACTAGAACATCTGCGTTAGATTTGATTTGTCCTATAATGCAGTTAGCTAAATATTTCCCCGGTTTTCTAATAAATAGCCTCCAACCCTGAGCAGATAGATTCCATCTTATCCATTGAGCAACAGATGCATGTGTAGCGACATCAATCTCCCAGGTCTTTTTATTGCAGTAACCGCTCTGAACAACCCCTTGATGCCATACCCTAGCCTTGGCTGTCTTAGAACCGGTAGGTTCTAACTTCCAATCCTCAGTCTCCTCGTCCCATCTCCACACCTTGACTTCATTCTGAAGCTGTAACTCACTTGTCCAAGCTAGACTAGCTATACCCATCAATAGGCTCAAAACTAGTGTTACTAACATTACCTTTCTCATAACTTCACCTCCTTTCTTTAGACTCTTACTTAACTTCACTTTTTTTACCTCCTTTCGGGTTAACTCTATATAAACAGGTAGAAGGTTTCTCTCTACCTAAGTTAACTGCATCATAACTATTTCTCGCCATAAGCAGTCACCAATATTTCTTCTGTTGTCACAGAATATCCAGTTCCACCTAGTGTATAATTCAATGTCGCACCTTTATTTAGATAGTAGGTTCCTGGGGATGTAAATTCTTGGTTGCCTGCTGGATTTGGTTTGGTATAGACCTTAAGGATTAATTCTGCATCTCCAGAAAAGCTATCACCTATTGTCCAAATAACTGTGACTTTCTTCATCTGTCCAGGACTATAGGTATAATTTACTGTCCCTTGAGAGATATAGATAGGCGGGTCTTGCACTCCAAGTTGTGGCTCAAAGATGTCTTTGATAACCACATCATCTATAGGATTGGTAGAAGATATCTTTACTATTATTTTCCATTCGGCATACTGATGTGTAGGGATTCTAAATATCCCATCGGGTAATATCTCAATATTAGTAGTTACAGGGACTGCAATCTTAACAAAACTAAACTCAGGAACTTCAATAACTGCCTTTGTAGATACACTTATTTCCCAGGTCCCTTTATTGCAGTATCCACTAATGCTATCCCCCAATGCTTCAGCAGAACCATAAGGATTAAGCCCTTCTAAACTTTCCCACTGCCCTGTTTCAGTATTATAGCGGTAGAAACTCATACCAAGAGATAGGAGTAACAGTAAAACTAAAAACAGCTTCGATTTAAATCCCATAACCCACCTTCCCACTAACTTTTTCTTCGATACAACCACTGAGCCCATAATTCACCTTTAGGTAAGCTGTAAAATCCCCAGGCTTTGGATGTCTCCAGACTGTGCGTATTATTCTTTTCCCATCTGGAAGTACTGTGCTTACGTCTTTTAGGGGGATCGTTCTTATCCTCTTACCATCAGCATCTTTTATAGTTACATCTCCTTCTATCTTTAGATATGTATTCCCTAGATTTCTTACCACCATAGAAAAGATTACCTCTTCAGATGTATTCTTTTCTATGGTAAACGAGTCTACAACCAAGTACCTCTTCTCAGTAGAAGGTACTGAGACAAATATTAAGGTTCCTGTCTTGATCTTAACCCCCATACCCCCTAATACACTCTCACTACTATTTATATCGAATGTTATTGCGGAATGTCTTCCTCCAACAACACCTGAAGGAACAAAGATTCTACCCTTAACCAAATAGGTATCTCCAGAAGAGACCGTAAAGCCTGCATCTTCTAACATTATCCAATCCTTACAGCTCCATTTATCAGGTTCTTCAAGTATTACTAAGGTTCCATTTTCTTCAAAGATAAATGGAGAGATACTACTTTTTACCTTTAATTCCATATTGCTCAGATTTACAAAAGATACGGAAAAATTGTATTCTGTTTGAGGAGCTAAAGACAGTTCTATTATTGGGGGAGAAATGCTGACCCTTATCTCTTTTAGTGGGTCTTCAACTAGAAACGATGACCTAAACAATCTAGTACAGATAAGTATCTTTTCCATTATTTCCCACCTTGAAATAAGAAGGTTATACTTCCCATATACTCTCCAGCCAAAACAGATCCATCGGTCTTAAGTATAAAATCAAGAGGCACTGTAAACTCCCCCTTTTTATCTCCAGCGAGTATAGTTACATAAGAATTAGATAGCTGTAATAGACTGCTATTATTTCCAACTTTAACATACAGATAATTTGGAGGGATAGGAGGGATTATTCTATTCTTATACTTCTTCGATTCTTCATACTCCACTAGTTCTGTAGCTCTGCACTGAACAATCCAATTTTTATAATTAGTATTTATTTTTAACACTAAATCTTCCTCAGCCATCCACTCACCAGGTTTAGGAACCAAAAAAGATACCGAGTCTGGTGTGATATCTATATCGTTCTGATACTTTCTTACCTTTCTCTTTGGTTCAGATAAGACAGTTACAGAAAATATCGGCTTTATCGTTATAGTGATAGGCAGTGAAGCCAATATAACCAATTCTTCTTTCCCCTTTGATATAGATCTATAACTAAACATAATGTTACCCTGATATACCCCAGGGTCATCCAGCCAGTTTGGTTTATACCTTATGTTTAATCTAGGAATAAACACTAATTTACTCTTTCCTCCTCTAGTAAGTCTTACTCTACTATTAAAGGGGGTATAGAATGTATCAAAAGGATTTATACCAAGTGCAAAGAATATCCTCTCTTTTGGAATTCCAGTTATATTTAATTCACAGAAGAGTTCCCAATCTTCTGCCTCTATAAAGCTACTGACATCTACCTGCTGTGTATACACCTTAGAGATACTGTCTACTGTAAATTCTATACTGGAGGGAGAAAAAGACATAAAGGCTTTCTCACTATTCTGAGAAAAACCACCTGGTGTGACTAGGATTATTAAACTAAAAACCTCTAATAATAGGACAAGTCTTTTCATCATTACCTCCATCTATAGGATAAATCAAGAGGAATATGCTTACTATCAGCCAGTGGTATGCTCTTTATCATACTTTTAGGCATTCTTTTGAATCATACTAAAGTAGATAAATCTGACCTTCAGTACTATACTGATATGTTATAATTTGTAATTATGAAACGAAGACTTAGATTATATATAGTTGGTATAGTGCTCTTTGCCTATTTTATCTCTATCTCTAATGCATTTTCCTACCTAGTAATTGGAGATAATTCTTCGATAATTCCTTTAGAAAAGAGGATATACGAAGTACTCAAAGAACATAATCTATCTGAAAGAATTCTAAATATAGAGGCTTTATCTTTTAAAGATAAAGTGATAGTTGGCATTAGTTTTTTCTATGGTTTACTCTATGTAAAAGACCAAAGCTATATCTATCAGGATTTGATGGATTATACAGAAAGATTGACTAAAGTAGTATTTCATTCATTCCCTAACGTATCAGAGTTAGACCTATCTGGAATATTTAAATATAATCATAATACTGAGAAACAATATGAGGAACCTACCTTTACTACTTCTATAACTAGGAAGGACTTTGAAAGGCTTTATAGCGAAGACATACCATTTGACCTATTCTTAGATAGAACAGGTAGGGTATATTATTCTGATGCTTTACTCCTAGATGACATCTCTTCCTTAAAGTCAGAATCCTATATCGAAGAAAACAGTAACAGAGAGAAAGCTCCTCAAAAAAAGGGATTATTTGCCAAGCTTAGAGAATTCTGGGCTATCCTTAGAAGGGTTAATAAGGGAGGAATTTATAAGAATGCGGTATGGAGAGGTAATCCACACCTTAAAGAGATAGCTATTACATTTGACGATGGCCCAAGGCCAGTATATACCCCTATAATTCTAGATATACTGAATAGATACTCTGTAAAAGCAACTTTCTTCATAATCGGTAAAAGAGCTCTAATATACCACTATTTTGTCAGGGATATGCTCAGTAGTGGACATACAGTAGGCAACCATACTATGCACCATCTAAACCTTACTCTTCTGTCTTATGATAAGAAGAGGGATGAGATTTTAGATGCTCAGAGTGTTATATACACTTTAACCGGCAGTAAGTGTAGATACTTTAGACCTCCTGGCGGAGATTATGATTGGGAAGTTGAAAAGATAGCAAACGACAATTCCCTGCTTCTTGTACTATGGACAAAAAAGTTAGGTGATTATCTTATACCGCAGGAAGAGGCCAATATTTTACTAAAGAAAGTCAAAGCAGACGTTGTACCAGGAGCCATAATAGTATTTCATTTGGGTGTAAAGTCTACTATAGAGATATTACCAGAATTTCTCGATTATGTGAAGAAAAAGGGATATAGGATTGTTCCTCTTGAAAAGTTAATAGAGGACGCTAGATAAAAGAGTTAAGGTCTCGAGAAATCCCCGAGACCTTATCCCTAGAGAGGAGGATACTTCAATTGGTCTATGTTAAAGAATATCTTAAAGTTTTACAAAAAGTTCGAAAGGAAAACCTTAAGCTCAAAGAGTTATATGAAGCTTGACGGAGGTATCTTTTGGGGAAAGATAGACCCAATATGCCTATAGAGATAGGCATAGACTGTGCTTTTGGAAGTACAATAACACCTGATGGAACAAGTATCTCTTTTGGTGATAGGGCCTACAGAACACCTAGTACAAGTAGTAGCCAATCCTATCTTAGGATAAAGGCGGATACAGTCTTTGGAGTATTAGAGATATGAGACGAAAGAGCTTTTTCTACATTTGGTTTATAGCTAACGTTATAACAATTCTTTTTTATTTCTTTGGGGGATTTGATAGGATAAACTACGCTATCCTAAACTATTTTTTCTATCTATCAAGTAAATTAGATTTTTCAGAAGACATAGTAGTCATTGGTATAACGGATAAGTGTCTAGAACGACTTGGTAGATGGCCCTGGGATAGAAGGCATTGTGTAAAACTACTTAAGATACTAAAAGAAGGAGAAGTAAAAACGATAGGTATAGATATACTTCTTTTGGAACCAGAGGGGGCAGTTGATGTTCAATTAGCAGAGGTTTCCAAAGAACTAGGAAGAGTAGTATTTTCAGCATATTTTAACACTGAAGATTCAAGATTATACCTTCCTATCCCTATCATCTTACAAAGCGCCTTTGGAGTGGGACATATAAATGTAACGCCAGCGGTAAATGGATTTATATATGGTCTTCCCAAAAGCATATCTTACGGAGATAGAGAGGTAAAGGCTTTTAGCATTAAAGTAAGCGAAGCCTATTTGGGAAAAGTCTTAGATAATATACCAACAGAAGATGGCAATCTTCTTATAAATTACACGGGTAAAAAGCCTAAGATAATACCATTTAGTGATGTCTTAGATGGGAGAATTTCTAAAGAATTTTTTAAGGGTAAACTAGTCTTGATAGGGATAACTGCTAAAGGCTTAGGGGACTATTTCTTAGCTCCATCATATAAAGAACCCATCTCTGGATTGGAAATCCATGCGAATGCAGTTAATACTATAATCAAGGGATTCTTTCCCAAGAAGTTTCCAAAGACAACTATTATTATAATCACCTTAATGACCGCTCTCTTCTTTCTTCTTACGAAAGAAAAACCCATTAAAGTCTTACTTTTAGGGCTACTAATAATCTTTGTTTCTTTCTGTATTAGCTACACCCTCTTCTTGTCTAGTAGAATAATAATTGATTGTTTCCCTATAGTTACTTCTACTATATTTAATGTCGGAATAACTACAATATATGGATATCTCAAAGAGAAAAATGAGAAGGATAGGATAAAACACATATTCCAGATGTATTTACCGTCTGAAGTCATAGAAGAACACTTAAAGAATCCTGAACTTTGGAATCTAAAAGGGGAAGAGGTAGAGGCTACAGTGATGTTTGTTGATATAAGTGGATTTACTAAGTTCTCCCAAGAACACAAACCCCAAGAGGTAGTAGAATTTCTAAACAGATACTTCTCTATTGTAACGGATATCGTTTTTAAACATAGGGGAACTCTAGATAAATTTATAGGGGATGCAGTAATGGTAATATATGGGGCCCCTATTAGATATAAAGAACATCCGCTGGAAGCATTATTGTCAGCATTTGAGATTATGGAGGTTGCTAAAGGATACAATATATCATTGAAGATTGGTATAAATACGGGTAGGATGATACTGGGGAACATAGGGACAGAGAAGAGAATACAGTATACCGCCATAGGAGATACTGTAAATATGGCAGAGTATCTAGAATCTATAGCAGGACCTGGAGAGATTATCATAGGGGATACAACTTATAATGAAATTAAGAATAAAGTCATTGCAGAGAAAATAATTTTAACTGGAAAGTATACGGGTCGAATTGCCTACAGGGTGATATCGTATGGATAGAATAGAACTTCTAAAGGGTGTACCTATCTTCTCTAGATTAGATAAGGAATCCCTACAGAGGATAGCTGATGTTTCTATAGAAAGGTCTTACGAGAAAGGCGAGGTCATAATCTTACAAGATACAAGGGTAGATGGTCTCTATATAGTAGTAAATGGTAGTGTTAGGATAAGTAGGCTCTCCGAAGATGGAAGGGTAAAGGTCCTAGCTATTCTCTCCGCTGGAGATATTATAGGTGAGATGTCTATACTTGATGAGGAATTGGCATCTGCAACAGCAGAAGCTCTAGAAGATTCTAGGTTACTCTTTATAAAAAGAGAAGACTTTCAAGGTATCTTATTAAAATACCCAATAATTACTCTCAGTATAGCACAGATATTAGTTAAGAGACTTAGGCTAGCAGATGAGGAGATTGAGAATCTTGCCTTTTATAGTGTAAGATCTAGGGTCATTAAGACGTTAATAGAATTAGTTAACAGATACGGAGAAAAGACTTCTAGAGGTTTAAAGATTTCCTTTAAGTTTACACATCAAGAACTAGCAGATATGGTAGGCTCATCTAGAGAGACGGTTTCAAGGATAATAAGCACTCTAGAAAAGGAACAGTTAATAACTAACGAAGGTGGATATACGATAGTAAAGGATATAGAGAGACTGAAAGCCCATCTCTTTTAACGTCTTGAAGGACGATTATTTCCGTTTTTGCCAGATTCTCTGTCTTCTAATCTATGCTGAGCAGATTCCCCTCTATCATTTCTCCCTTTCTCTCCTACCGGATTTATCTCTGGAGGAGATTTAGGTTTCACTATACCAGACTCCCCTTTTCTTAGTCTGAGAGTTCTCCCCTGGGCGGTTACATCAACCTCCCCTTCGTATACGGTGACAATAGTGGTTTGGTCTTCTAAAACCTCTACACTAAATTCTGTCCCCCTGACACCAGCTATAGCAGAAGGCGTTCTTACCTCAAAGTTAGGAAATAGTTTTGTTATGTATAACCTTACATAGCCTATAGCTAGAGAAAGATAATCTCTATATATTGATACTTCGGTCTCTGGATTTATCTTAACCGTACTCCCATCAGAAAATCTTAGCTCTGCATAGCTATTTTCTCCAGTCTTAAGAGAATCTCCACTATCTAATATATCTCCTTTATTAACAGGAACCCAGATATTCTGAAGATTGACCTTTTTCAGAACCGTCCCTTCTATCTTAATGACAGTTGCTCTATAGGGAGAGACTATGTTTATCGAACTCCCTATGATCAAAACCATTATCAAAATAAGAGAAACCCTTAATATCTTCATTTTTTAGTCCTTCATTTAGGGCAGGGCTTAAAGCCCTGCCCTATTTTGCCCTTCTATCTCTTCCCACCACCAGGTCCATGCTGTTCTCTATGATTCTGCTGTCCTACCTGGACCTGCTGTTGAACCTGCTCTTGAACCTGACTTGTCTGTTGCTGGTTGTATTGCTGTGTCTGTTGTCTAGTCTGTTGTTGAACCTTTTCTTTATTGGAAAGCCTATTTGACTCTCGGAGGAGATAATTCATTCCTGCAGACTCTCCCCTATCCTTCTGGTTTATAACCAAACCTAGTTTAGAGAACTTAACTCCATAATAACTAGCTACCTCGCCCCAACCTAAATTGTTCTCCTTTGCATAGTTTATCACATCTTGTAAGCTAGTGTTACTCTCGGATGCTATAATGCATATTATCGCAATCTCTCCGTAGCCATATCCCTCATTCCTCAACTGGTTGATTAACTCTTCTGTGAGAAGGTTAGGAAACACCAGTAATAGATTATTCACCATCACTCTATTCTCTCCTACTAGGCTACCCTCATCTGCTATGGCTAGTATAGGTATTAAGAGCATACTAGCCACTAAAACACCTACCAATAACTTTTTCATCTTTCATCACCTCCAAAATTTTTTCTACATAAAGTATATACCCAGAAGTTATGCCTGTATGTGATGTATATCACAATGTGATAATATATTCTCTGTGGAAAAGATTATAAGGGTTTATAGTAGTTTAATAAAGAGAAATTTAGATAAGCCTGAATTGGTCAAAGTCCTAATAAGACTAGGCTTAGAGGTGGCAAAGGTCTGGGTGGACTATGTTGGAGATAAAAATGCCCCAGAGTCACTGAGATATCTAAATAGTATCTGCTTTAAGTTCATCCTAGAACCCCTAAGAGACCCTAATAATAGCGCTTTTGTTAATCTATTAGCTCCAACAGAAATACTTCATTCAATGGATATCTATCCTCTATTTATAGAGGCATATTCCTCGTTTATATCAGGCTTTTATTGCGAGGATACATTTATAGATAAGGCAACCACAGAAGGCATATCTGATACATTGTGTAGCTACCATAAGACATTTCTAGGTGCATTAGAATTATCCGTTCTACCAAGGCTGAAATTTGCGATTACATCCTCTATACTCTGTGATGGTAACTCTAATACATTTAGGTATATAGCTAACAGATATAGGATTCCCTATTATATAATAGATGTCCCATATAAGTATAGTGAAGAATCGGTTAGATATGTTGTTAGCCAATTGAAAGAGATGATATCTATAATAGAAGCTATAAGCGGGAAAAGATTCGATATAGATAGACTCAGAGATATAATTAAGTTAGAAAATAAAACAAGAAGATACTTGAAATTATACCTAGAAAATCTCAAAAATCACACTATGCCTAATAGTATCACTCTAGAGATGTATAAACTCTTCGTTACTCATCCGTATATAGGAAGAGAAGAGACACTTAAGTTTTTTAAACTTCTTGCTGAGGACACTGTAAGATATCCCGATAGTGGTTACAGGATATTTTGGATTCACATAATGCCCTACTTTCTGTATCCAGCTCAGAGATACCTAAACTTCAATGGAGACTTCAAGCTTATAGGGTGTGACTTAAACTTTGACTATTTAGAAGAGATGGATGAGAGAAAGCCTTTAGAAGCTATCGCTAGGAAGATGATTCTTAATGTAAATAATGGAGATTTTAAAAGGAAGATAGATAATATAAAGGGGCTAATTGTTGACCTTAAAATAGATGGGGTTATACACTTCTGCCAGTGGGGATGTAAACAGTCTTTTGGTGGTTTTATGCTCCTAAAAAGGGAGATAGAAAAGATGAATATCCCCTTCTTAGCTATAGATGGGGATGCGGTAGATAGAAGAAACAACCCAGAAGAGCAGATTAATACAAGGCTATCTGCATTCTTTGAACTACTAAACCAGAGAGGGAAAAGATGGTAGGCTATGTCTGTAAATATACGCCATATCTTGTTATAGAAAGTTTTGGAGAGAAGACAGTAAGGATAGAGCCAGAGACAAATAGCTGTGAAGTAGCAAATGCCCTAACCCACCCCAATATGTGTAGTTATGCCAAGCTTGTATTAGAAGATATAGTGAAAAAAGGGATAGATAAGGTGATACTAACTAATTGTTGCGATTCTATAAGAAGGTTATACGATATCTTAGAAACCTTACCTTTTATTAAATTTCTACATATTATTGATTTGCCCAGAAGGAGAGACCAAAAAGGGAAATTTATATTCAAGAATGAGATAATAAAACTTATAACAAGATATGAGGACTTCTTAGGTAAAAGTTTTAACAGAGCTAACCTAAGAGACCTACTTAATAATATGCCCTCATCTACTGAAAAGAGATATCGAGACTTGAATATAGTGTTAATTGGTGGTAGATGTAGAGACTCGCTGATAAAGATAGTAGAAGAGTTTGGCGGGAATGTCTTATACAACCTTACATGCACAGGGAATAAACCGTCATATAGACCTATAGGGATGAATGAAGACCCAATAGAAGCCTACGCCAATATACTCTTAGATTCTTATCCCTGTATAAGGATGGATGATACAAAGGAGAGGGTGGATATCTTTAAAGATGAAAGGAGAATAGATGGTGCAATATACCATACGGTAAAATTCTGCGACCTGTACTCCTATGAGTATGCTAGCTTAAAGGATAAACTAGATATACCTTTACTCAAGTTAGAGACAGATTATACAGATACATCGGAAGGACAGATTAGAACAAGAGTCCAAGCATTTATAGAATCATTAAAAAAGAGCATTAATAAAAGAGAAAACACTACAAAGAGAGAGAAGAGGCTAATAGTGGCAGGTATAGATAGTGGTTCCACTTCTACCAATGTAGTCATTATAGACTCAGAGAAGAGGATCTTAGGCTATTCTATAATTCCAACAGGGGCTAGAAGTGTAGAGAGTGCCTATAAGGCTCTAGAAGAAGCATTAAAAATAGCTAATATCAAGATAGAAGACCTATCGTATATTGTAGCTACTGGCTATGGAAGGATAGGTATACCCTTTGCCAACTTAGAGGTGACTGAGATAACCTGTCATGCGAAAGGGGCTTTCTTCTTAGATAGAGATGTAAGGACAATCATTGATATTGGTGGACAGGATAGTAAGATAATAAAGATAGACGAAGAGGGTAAAGTTATAGACTTTGTTATGAATGATAAATGTTCAGCGGGAACAGGTAGGTTCTTAGAGAATATGAGTAGGGTCTTAGAAATTCCTGTAGAAAGGATGGGAGAAGAGTCTCTAGATTGGAAGGAAGATTTAGAGATAAGTTCTATGTGCACAGTCTTTGCGGAATCTGAAGTAATCTCTCTCATTGCTAGGAACAAAGAGAGAAAGGATATCCTACACGCACTTAATAAGTCTATAGTAAAGAGGATTGTTTCTTTTATCGAAAGGATAGATGGTGAGCCTAAATATATGATGACTGGTGGAGTAGCAAAGAATGCTGGGGTAGTAAGGTGTTTAGAGGAAAGACTAAGGGAAAAGGTTATAGTTCCCGATGAACCTCAGATAGTAGGAGCCTTAGGTTCTGCACTAATAGGTTTAGAAAAACTGGAGGACGGTTAGATGTGTGTAATAGCGGTATGTATAGATAGAAAGCTTTCTAAAGATGAAATAGAAAGAGCTTGGGATATAAATCCTCATGGTGCTGGTATTGGATGGATAGAAGATAGTAGAACAGTTTATATAAAGGGGCTAATGAAGATAGAAGATTTTATAAAAGAGTACAAAGGGCTTGATATTTTTCCACATATAGTTCACTTTAGAGATGCATCAAGGGGTATACCAGTAAACCCAAAGCTTACACATCCTTTCATAGTGAGTCCCAGTTCTCCTATAAGACTGAGGTATAGGGGTATCAAACCAATCATCTTTCACAATGGCACTATAAATAACTGGAGAGAGATCTATAATTTACACATAAAATCCAAAGGAGTTAGCATTGGAGAGGATAGTCTGTCTGATACAAGAGTTATGGCAATGATATGGGCAGAAAAGGGGAATGATACATTTTATCTTTTAAAGCCAGGTAGGGTAGCGTTACTTTACCCTTCAGGTGAGATAGAAAGATATGGAAAGTGGTTTGAAAAGGATGGAATATATCTCTCAAATGACCAGTTAATATAATTGAGAGACGAACTTAGATTTAATTATTCTGGTAAAATAGATATAAGAGCTGAAGATAATAGGAGGAGGAATCAGATGGCTAGAATATTGAAGACAGCAGTAAGTTTAATAATACTTCTTATCTTACCTTTACAAATGGTGTTAAGCGGTCCATCTAAGGACCAGATCAAAGCTTTCTCTAATGTAAAGATGGTTCGATTGGTAATACAGCAGAAATATGGAGAGGCAAAAAGGGCTAAGCTACCGATAGAAGATATAATTGAAGAACTTTTAGCTCCTATTGGTATTAAAGTGACAAAGAGTCTTGTAATCTACGATGCAATCATAAATGTAAAGATTAATGGAGTACCCTTAGGTATAAATTTCTTTGGTGATACAATCTATGCAGGAGGAAAACTCTCTGGTAGTATATCTTTTGAACCAAAGGATAAAAAGATTCCTCCATATAAGAAGTCTTTCTCTGGAAAGATAGACCCACTTACTAATAACAGTAATGTCGCACTTAATGCGAATATGGTAGACCCTTCGAATGCCCCCTTCAAAGAAGTTCTTGTCGCTTCAGATTTTTATGAGAAGTTTATAGAGACTCTTGGAGAATTATATGGACCATCTTCAGCAATAGAATGCTGGATTGCTCTTTTAGAAGACGAAGACTATAACATTCAGACAAAGGCTATTAATGCCTTAGTAAAAATTGGTAAAGGAGCAGTAAAACCTCTTATAAATAAACTTAATACTCAGAATAATTCTCTCAGATTAGCGGTTATAGAAACATTAGGAAGAATAAAAGACCCTATAGTGGTAAACTCACTTATAGAATTACTTAAAGATAAGGATAGCTCTATAAGGTCAAAATCTGCAGAGGCTCTTGGAGAGATAAAAGACAAAAGGGCGGTAGAACCTCTAATAGCCATTATAAAAGATGAGGATAGTTGGGTAAGGATGGCTGTAGCAGAGGCATTGGGAAAGATAAGAGACCCGAAAGCTGTAGACCCTCTTATATCTCTACTAAAGGATGAGGATAGCTGGGTAAAGATAAGAGCTATTGAGGCTTTAATGGCTTTTAGAGACCAAAAAGCGATAGAGCCCCTCATATCTACCCTCAGAGATAAGAATAGTTCTGTAAGGACAAAATCGGCAGAAGCATTAGGAGAATTAAAGAATCCAAAGGCTGTTCCAGAACTTATCAAAGCTCTCAAAGATAAAGAGACAGATGTGAGAATGCGTTCTGCGGAGGCATTAGGAAAGATTGGTGATAAAAGAGCTGTGGATCCTCTTATAGAATGTCTAAAAGACGAAGATTGGACGGTAAGGCTTCGTTCTGCAGAGGCGTTAGGACGGATTGGTGACAAAAAGGCAGTAGAACCACTTATGTCTGCAATCAATGATAAAGAGTGGACAGTCAGGTCAAGTATTGCGGATGCATTGGGAAGACTGAAAGACCCTAGGGCCGTAAAACCTCTTATCTCTCTACTTAAAGACAAAGAAAGCTCTGTTAGGATGAGTGCTATAGAGGCATTGGGAAGGATTAAAGATAAAAAGGCGATTGAGCCACTAAAGAAGGTTGCTAGTAGTGATTCGTCTGATATGGTGAGGAAGAAAGCTAAAGATGTTTTGAGTATATTACAGAAGTAGTTTTAGTATAGGAGGTTAAGTCATGGTAGAGATAGACCTTAGAAATTATTCAGGGATAGTAACAGGTGGTGCTAGTGGTATAGGAAAGGCGGTAGTAAAGAAGTTACTTACTGCAGGAGCAAAGGTTATAATCGCAGATATAAATGAGGAAACGGGAAAAGAGACTTTAAAAGAGCTTGCAGGGTTTAAAGATTCTGTTGATTTTATAAAGACTGATGTTACTAGTAAGAAAAGTGTGGATGATATGGTCAGATTTACAAAAGAGAGGTTTGGAAAGATTAACTATCTTGTCAACAATGCAGGGATAAATATCCCAAGACTTCTAGTCGATCCACAGGGGAAGGAGGAGGTAACAGAAGAGATATTCGACAGGATAACGACGGTAAATCAGAAAGGTGCAGTCTTATGTGCCCAGGCTGTTGTGAGGGAAATGCTAAAAGATGGGATAAAAGGGGTAGTTATTAATATGGCATCAGAATCTGCACTTGAAGGCTCTGAAGGACAGAGTATATATGCTGGCACAAAGGCAGCTCTATACTCATATACTAGAAGCTGGGCAAAAGAGCTTGGGAAATATGGGATAAGGGTTGTTGGGGTTGCACCTGGAATCCTCGAACCAACTGCATTAAGAACCCCAGAGTATGAGAGGGCGCTTGCCTATACAAGGGGTATAACGGTAGAAGAGTTAAGAAGGACTTACGAGTCTGTATCGATTCCACTAAAAAGGGTTGGAACTCTAGAAGAAGTGGCAAATCTTGTATGTTTTTTGATCTCAGACCTTGCAAGTTATATAACAGGAACAGTAATAAACATATCCGGTGGAAAATCAAGGGCATAAAAATTTCTCCCCCTATAACTTCTTTCTCAAGTAAGAAGCTATAGGGGGAGGGTTCTGAGAAAGTTTCCCAGGTTTCATAGTTAGAATGTCTTTAGAAGAGTTCCTATAGAAGATGCTACTATTAGTGCAGAGAGTCCAAAGAATATTATCAAAAGTCTCTTCATCATCTTCATTTCACCTCCTTCTCTAAAATTTTTCTATTTTCTAATCTAATGATAGATAACTAATTTTAAGAGATAACTAAGAGTAATTTAAACATCTTTTAAGAGTTATTTAAGAGATGATTAAAGACTATAGCGGGGAATTTATACAGATTATTTTACACCTTCTGCTCCACCCTCTATCTACAGCTCAAAGCATACAATATCAGTAACTATGTTAGCTTCTAGTAAGGATAATTTCCATTGTATGCGAAGGTAGAGCCATTTAGAACCTTTCGCTCTACCTTCCTGCATAATATTAGGTCTAATGCTTTGATGTCCTGGCAAGGTCTATATGCTGGAGTTGAGTCTAAAGGTAGCAGCTAGTATTTTACCGGTAGCATCATCTATAGCAGCCTGTAAACAAACCCTAGGAGGAACATTATCCCAGAATTATTTACCTATGACAATATCACAGAACGTTAACATCCCTGTTGACAATATACTGTATACAGTTATATAATATACAAAAATAGATAAGGAAGTGGATGAGTAATGAGTAAAAGAAAATGGAAAAAGTGGATGGTTGGTTATATGTATCTTTTGCCGAGCATTATTTTTCTTGCTACATTTACAGTTTTTCCAGTATTTGCTTCGTTTTATATTTCTCTTACTCAATGGACCCTTATAAAACCCCCTGAATTTATAGGTTTAGAAAACTATAAGGACCTTTTTAAAGACTCCACATTTTATAGGACTTTATGGCACACAGCATATTACACATTTGGAAGTGTACCCCTAAGTATTATTCTATCTTTACTCTTAGCTGTAGCTATGAATCAGAAAATAAGGGGAATAACTATTTTTAGGAGTATGTACTTTCTTCCAGTTATTTCAACCTGGGTAGCAGTAGCTATAGTATGGCGTTGGATTTATAATCCCCAGTTTGGACTACTTAATGCCTTCTTAAGAATATTGGGTATACCTCCACAAAATTGGTTAGGGGATACTAGGCTAGCTATGCCATCTGTCATAATAACTAGTGTATGGAAAGGGCTAGGCTATAATATGATTCTATTTCTTGCTGGCCTTCAGAATATATCTGAAACATACTATGAGGCAGCTAAGATAGATGGTGCTAGTAAGTGGGCACAGTTTAGGTATATTACTCTCCCCTTAATCTCGCCCACTACGTTTTTTGTTCTTATAACCTCTGTAATTAGTTCATTTCAGGTATTTGGTCCTATATATACTATGACAAATGGAGGTCCGGTAGGGAGTACAGAGGTTTTAATATTTTATCTATTTCAAAATGGTTTCAGATGGTATAAGATGGGTTATGCTTCTAGTATAGCATGGATATTATTCTTAATA
>JACIXS010000213.1 GCA_014360335.1 bacterium
GGGGAGACCCTAGGACTAGTAGGAGAGTCAGGTTGTGGTAAGACGACAACTGGAAGATGCATACTAAGGGCAATAGAACCTACAGCAGGGGAAGTGCTATTTAACGTAGACGGGAATATGGTAGACATAACGAAGCTAAACAAGGATGAACTAAAGAAGATGAGAAGGTATATGCAGATGATATTCCAAGACCCTTACTCATCGTTAAATCCGAGGATGACAGTAAAGGACATAATAGGGGAGCCACTATTAGTAAATGGAATAGCAAAAGGTAAAGAACTAGAAGAGAGGGTAGGGGAGTTGATGAGAGCGGTAGGGCTAAGACCAGAGTATATGATAAGATACCCACACGCATTCAGCGGAGGACAGCGTCAGCGTATAGGGATAGCAAGGGCATTGGCATTAAATCCAAAGCTCATAGTGTGTGATGAACCTGTATCAGCACTAGATGTTTCTATACAAGCACAGACATTGAACCTACTACAAGACCTACAGGAGCAATTCCATCTGACATATCTATTTGTATCACACGACCTAGGGGTTGTAGAACATATAAG
>JACIXS010000214.1 GCA_014360335.1 bacterium
TTTTTATTTCAATTTGCCAGATAGTAGAGAAAATTTGACTCAAAACCACAAAGTTATAAATCATTAGGGTGTTTTTAGTAGAAAATTGTACTCAGAGAGTAAGTTATAGTTAACATCTACCCCACGCAAAAAGTTAAAGAGCCCTATTGAACTTGCCAAGGTTACTTTGTATAATTAAATGGAAATTTTTGAATTTCAGGAGGTTAGAGGTGATAATAACTGACGTTTTAAAAAGTCTCTCCTCTGTAGATGGTCCCTCAGGTTATGAGTATAGGGCTATAAGACTTATCGAAGATGAGCTTAAAAAGATTCCTAATGTTTCTTTTGAAATAGATCAACTAGGGAACCTTATAGCAAGAAGAGAGGGACAGGGGAAAAAGATAACCCTTTTTGCTCATACAGATGAAGTTGGCTTTCTTCTCACCAAGAGAGAAACTGATAATTACTGGAGGTTTACAACTATTGGTGGAATAGACCCTAAGGCGATAATATCTCAAAGGATAAAGATTTATACCAGAGATGGAAGTATAGCTTGGGGCATTGTAGGGATGCTTGAACCTCATTTGCAAACAGAAGAGACTAGAAGAAAGGTTCCGTCTCTAGATGATTTATTTCTAGATATAATCGAGGGGCAGGATAAGGTAAATGTTGGAGATATAGGGGTATTTTCAGTAGAACCATTTTCCCTATCGGAGAGATATTTTACTAGCAAAGCTTTGGATAATAGGGTAAGCTGTGTCACATTACTGTATACAATGGAACTTCTAAATAACTTTATCCCAAAGGCAGAGCCATACTTTGTCTTTAATATAAGGGAGGAGGATGGGAGCCCGGGAGCAAAAACCGTTGCCCACAGATTAAAACCTGATTTAGCTATAGTTCTGGATGTAACCCATGGGGATGTATTAGTTCCTTCTATGCCCAAGATAGAGTTAGGCAAAGGACCAGCCTTAGGCGTAGGACCTGTGATAGACTATAACTATTTTGAAAGATTAAAGAGTCTGGCAGAGAATATCTCTGTTAGCTATCAGATAGAACCTCTAGGTGGAAGAAGTGGGACAGATACTGACCTTATACAGATCACTAGAGGCGGTATCCCAACGCTTCTAGTTTCTCTCCCTCTAAGGTATATGCATACCCCTTATGAGGTAGTTAATATAAGAGATATAGAGGAAACTGCTAGGCTTCTTAGTTACTTTATAGCTAGAGGAGGCGAATAGATTTGTATCTAAAAGAATTGACAGAACTCTTAGGTGTCTCTGGTTATGAAAAGAGGGTAAGAGAATTTATAAAGGATAAGATAAAAGAAAAGGTAGATACTATAGAAGAGGACCCTCTAGGAAATCTTATAGCTATGAAGAAGGGTAAAACAGATAAAAGGCTCCTGCTCTGCGCTCATATGGATGAAGTTGGTTTTATAGTATCAAACATTGAAGAAGATGGTAAATTGAGTATTATTCCCCTTGGTGGTATAGATACAAGGTCTATTATAGGGAAAAAGGTAATTGTTGGAGAAAAGGGAATCCCAGGAATTATTGGCTTTAAAGCGATTCACTTGCAAAGAGATGAAGTCTATGACCCTCCTAAGATGGAAAATATAAAGGTCGATATCGGTGTAACAAAGAAGTCCGAGGCGGAGAGCAAGGTAAAGATAGGAGATTTTGTTGCTTTTTCTGTAGAGTCTATGGAACATGAAAAATGGTTTTCTGGCAAGGCGTTAGATGATAGAGGTGGTTGTTCTATTTTGATGGATATAATCGATAGTGACATAGAACTATACTATGAGACGTATTTTGTATTCTCTGTTCAAGAGGAGCTTGGATTAAGGGGAGCAGGCGTATCTGCTGAAAAGGTAAATCCTGACCTGGCAATAGTTATTGAAACTACTACCTCTGGAGATAACCCTGAATTTCCAGCTGATAGGAGGTCTACAGAGTTGGGTAAGGGACCAGCAATAACCTTTGCCCATAGCGGTTATGTGGTGGATGAACGTCTATTTAAGTGGATAATAGATACTGCAAGAGAGAATAATATACCATATCAGATAAAAAGAAGAACAGTAGGAGGAACTGATGCTCGAAGAATAGCTACCACCCTAGCAGGGATACCCTCGGCGGTTATTTCTATACCTGCAAGGTATATACATTCCCCAATGTCTATTATAAATTTAGATGATTATACTAATACCTTGAAGCTTGTTTCTATACTTCTAACTGAGGAGGCTAAGTTATGAAAGAGCTTATAAGAAAACTTACCAATATAAATTCTCCAAGTGGAAGAGAATCTAGAATTAGGGAGTTTATTCTAGATGAGTTAAAGAATTCTATAGATGGTTATGAGATTGATAGATTAGGAAATCTTATCGTCTGGAAGAATGGTAAGAGTGATAGAAAGATTCTTCTAGATGCACATATGGATGAGATAGGGGTTGTTTCCTCTTTTATAGATGAAAAGGGATTTATCAGGATAGAGGCTATCGGTGGAATCTCAGCCTATAATCTTATAGGAAGTAGGATTATCTTTCCCGATTCTGGAGTAGAGGGGGTTGTAGGGATAGAGGGAGAGACTACTCAGGATGTCCAAAAGAATCTAAAGGAGCTTAACTTTGATAAGATTTTTGTTGACGTAGGGGCTAAGAGTCGTGAGGAGGCTGAAAAACTAGTTCCCATAGGAACGTTTGGAGTTTACTCTACAGAATTTATAGACCTAGGTAAGAGGGTTGTATCTAAGGCTATGGATGATAGGATTGGATGCGCAGTTTTAATAGAAACTATAAGGAGGTCTAATCCGTACTGTAAACTTTATGGGGCTTTCTCAGTTCAGGAGGAGATGGGATTGGTTGGTGCTAGTGTGGTAGCTTTCAATATAAATCCCGATTTTGCAGTAGCTCTAGATGTTACCGCTTGGTCTGATACACCTAAAGGATACAAAAGGATGTCTATAGAGTTAGGTAAAGGTCCTGCTATAAAGATTAAAGACAATGCATCTATAAGTGATAGAAATGTTGTTGAGAAGTTGAGAAACGTCGCAGAAAAGAATGGCATACCTTATCAGATAGAGATCTTAATATTTGGAGGAACTGACGCAGCCGCAATCCAGAGGACATCTGCAGGTATCCCAAGTGGGACCCTCTCTATACCTTGTAGATATGTCCATTCTCCTCACGAGATGATAGATATAGATGATGCAGAGAATGCGGTGAGGCTTCTAAAGGCATTAGTAGAAGAAGAATACTAGTAGGACAGCTAGATTTTCAGAACTGGATTGTAGTAGGGGCGTATTGCAATATGCCCCTACAGGATAAGTGATCTTATACTAGAGCTTTATTCGATTCGCAATTATTGATTGCTTAAAAAGTTTCAAGCAATCTTTTCACTAGATATGTAGCGTATTCTTCCTCATTCTTAGGATATTCATAACCCAAGTTTCTTGCTGTCTCTATAGATATCCACCTATAAAGGTCCATAGTTTCTAAAAGAGCCCTTTTTATATCATCCCTATCATAATAGGCATAGGTTCTTTTCAATTGCTCTATAATCTGAGGGTCCGCCCACTTCTCTAAAAACCTTCCTCTATGCCATACATCATAATCCCAGCCATTTTTAGAAAGCATATACCATTCTACCATCTTGAGAAGTGTTTCTTTCATATAAACATCGCAACAGGTTTTAGCTGTCCACAGTTCTCCACGTAGCAATTTCTTTGCAGTCCATACAGAATGGTACCAAAAATCTTTTACAGAATTAGAAAACTCAAAGTAAGAAGGTGGCTTATGCATCATTTTAGATTCTATGAACTTCATCTCTGATGTAAGTCCTATCTTATCAACCAGTATCTTTATACCTCTAAAGGCTACAGAAATAAAGGCCTCTATATGTCCTTTTATCTTTTCTATTGGAATCAACGCGAAGTCTACGTCAAGCCCACCATCAAATATTATCCTTATCTCCTTTTCATCTCCGACTGCAGTCTTCTCTAAAAAGATAATCCTTGGTTCCCCAATATGTGTTATCCACTCTGTATCATTTATATAGATGCTAGAGTCATTTACCAAGACTACCAAGTCTAGGTCTGACCATTGGTCTGCTGGAGAAATCTCCCTTGCCCTTGAACCAACGATAAATAACCCCAAGATATTCGGGTCTACATCAGCCCAAACAGTGCTTCTTTTTATAATCTCTTCGTAAGTCATAAAAATCTCCCTTTATACAGTATTTATTACTGCCTTCTTTTATACTCCACTTGCCTAGATTCGTCAAGAGGATTAACGTCTTCAAATAGTTTATAAACTAAAATTCTGCTATTAGGATGTAATTGTTTCTAGCCTCCTGTCAATAGTCTGTGAAAAAACTTGACAAGTGATAGGCTTTATAGTTAAATTTAAGATATATAATTTAATTAAAAATTCAAAAAAAATAAATATGATGCACTTTGATAGAGGAGATAATAGTTATAAGGAATTAGTCTAAGAATAATATTCCCATTTTGGGAAAATCACTGTTCTATATTGAGAGTTTAAAAGTATGGAGGAATATAGAGAACTTTTTGAAAATACAAAAATTGCAATGATTATTGTAACAGATGATACTATTAGTCTAGTAAACAGGGCTTTCGAAGAGCTCGTAGGGTACTCTAGGAAGGAGATAGAGTACAAAAAGAGCTTGAGAGAGTTTATAGCAACAGAAGAAGAGATTAAGAGATTAGAATACTATAAAGAGCTAAGGTCTAAAAATCCAAGTTTAGCCCCTGATAGATATACTGTAGATCTGAAGGATAGAAACGGTAATATAAAGCATGTATTAGTTTTCCTAAATATGATTCCTGAAACAGAAAAGTGTCTGGTCTCTTTGGTGGATGTGACAGATATAATGGAAGCTACAAAGGAAACCCAGAGATTATTAAAGGTATTGCACGGAATAAATAGAAACATTATAGAAGCTAAAGATGAGGCTGAATTACTTAAAGGTACAGTGACTATTCTTAAAAACATTGGAGAATATAAGGATGTCTCGATAGAGACTGACAGCCACAAGAATTATACCTATTCTGCCAAACTAACTGAAGAAAACGAAAATCTTGGAAGCCTAAATGTTCTTAAAGAAGAGGGAATAGATGAATTAGAGAAAGAGATTATAGAGGACTTGGCTAAAGAGCTAGGTTACTTAATCCTATCATTAAGAACAAGAAACGAATTAGTTCTTACAGAAGAGAAGTACAAGAACATATTTGAAAATGCTCCTATTGCTCTTTTAGAAGAGGATATATCTAAAGTTCTAGAACATATAGAAAGACAGGAGGGTTCTGATTCAGTAGGAGATATAAAAAGTTACCTCCTTACTCATTTAGACGAATGTATAGAGCTAGTAGAATTTTCCGACATAAACAAGGCTGGATTGAATCTATATAACGCTACGAATAGAAGAGAAGTGGAAGATAAGCTTACTTCTCTTATGAGAGACATTTTAAAAGAAGAGTTAACTGGAATAGCCAATGGTTTATCAGAAGGTGAATTGAGGACTAGACTACTTACATTAAGTGGAAGAGAAAAGTTTGTTTATCTAAGATGGTTTTTACTATCCTTAAAAAATAGACCTTCAAAGATTCTGACAGCTATTATCGATATTACTCAGGAAGAAGTACTTAAAGAAGCTCTTAGAAAAAAGATAGAGGAGATAAAGGAATCTCTCATTCAGACAATTGAAGTATTGTCGTCTATTGTAGAAATAAAGGATCCATATACTTTTGAGCATCAGAAGAAGGTTTCTCTGATTAGTTGTGCAATAGCTAAACAACTAGGCCTTTCTCAAGAGATAGTAGAACAGATACAGATAGCTGGGCTTCTTCATGATATAGGCAAGATAGGAATTCCTGCAGAGGTTCTGAATAAACCTGGCAAACTAAGTCAACTGGAATTTGAAATTATTAAACTACATCCTGAAGTTGGATATAGGCTTCTAAAAAAGATCAAACCCTTAGAGCATGTGGCAGATATAGTTTTACAGCATCATGAAAGGCTTAACGGTTCAGGATATCCTAGAGGTATAAAAGGAGATAGCATAGTATTACCAGCTAGAATAATAGCTGTTGCTGATGTATTGGAAGCGATGAGTTCTCATAGACCGTATAGACCTGCATATCCTATTGAGAAGGTTCTCGAAGAGTTAATTAATGGAAGAGATGAATTGTATGACCCAGAGGTAGTAGATGCCTGTGTTGACCTTATTAATCGGGAGAAATTAGAGAGTCTCTTCGAACCATTATTTCCCCTGTGGGGAACTTATAGATGAATCTAAGAGGCTTATTCCTAAAGAGAAAAAAAGCCTCTACCTTGGAAGAAAAAGAAGAAACTCTTACATCTACAGTTAGATATAACAATTTTGGTACATCAAATAATCTTTTCAATTATTCAGAGAAGGCAATTGAAGATATCGCTTTATTAAGAAGGATTTTACTGAAGATTAAAACAAATATCCTAGTGATAAATGAACAGATCTCGAGGGTAATATCCAGGATTGAATCATCTACAGTATCAGCTATAAATAAATTCTTCTCCCTTTCAGAAGAGATAAAGAATAATAGCGATAAGACTTTGAAGTTGAACGATCGCTCGAAGAAAAGACTGATATTTAACATCTGCAATGCAGTTTATAGTAGTCTTAGTCAAGATAGTGATCTAGAGGTTACTCAAGTCTTTAAATGCAAAGATTTTGCAGAGTGTAGAAGGATTAGAGAGTGTGTATACTCAGATAGACTTTCATATGTAGAAGAACTAGTTAAGGAGATTAGTAAAAGGAATGAAAATATAGTTTCTTCTATAAGACTTCAGAACTCTTATCTCTATGAGAGGATTAACTCCTTAATAGAGGACATAAAGGGTATAAAAAAGCTATCTCAAGATATCGAGTATATTGCTAAGACAATAAATCTGCTAGCTTTAAATGCAGCGATAGAATCTGCTAGGGCTGGAGAATATGGACGTGGCTTTGCGGTAATAGCAGATGAGATTAGGAAACTATCGGAACACTCAAATAAGACCGCCAAAGATATAAAAGAATCTCTTAACCCTATTTTAGATTTCCTAGATAAGACTTTCTTCTCTACAATTGAGAAAGAGAGTGCCTCCTTTGAAAATACGATAGGTATTTACAACAGCATCATCTCTAATCTCATCTCTTCTTTTCAAGATATCTACAACTCTTTTGACTCTTTCATTCTTGATACCTCTGAAATAAGGAATACGATAAATTCTATCATCTCCGATCTTCAATTTGAAGATATAACAAAGCAGATGTCTACCCATATAGTTCAGATACTGAATGATACTGTTAAGTCTATAGAGGATGTAGAGGTTCTCAAAAACTTAAAAGATGACCTATTAAGTCTAGGTATAAAGAAAGAGGTCATAGACAAGATTGAACAGTATTCCACTATGGCTGAAGAAAGAGAGATAGCTAGAAGCATAATACTTGGAGGAAATAATCAGATTAGAGAATCTAAAAGTGAAGATGATGTTACTTTCTTTTAGATATTTAGAAAAATCAATCAACAGGAGGTCTGATAGATTATGGCTCAAGAGGTTAATGTAACAGAAAAGGTAATGTCTGGCAAAAAGTTGAGTCAACCGAAAGGGACAGACAGTGTGGCTATACAGAAGGATAGAGAAACTGCTAAGAAACTAGCTCAAGAGAGGGCTAGGGCGAGAACTTTAGCCAAACAGCAACAGCTATCTGAAAGGATAGCTACTGCTGCTGAACAATTAGCTAGCAGTATAGAAGAGTTGAGTAGTGCTGCTGAAGAATTAAATAGGTCTATGGAGCAGATAGCAGCAGGAGCAGAACAGGCTAGTGGAGCTGCTGAGGAATCTAGGTCTGCAATAGCACAGATAGAAAAGAACTCAAGGCTCAATGCTGAAGTGGTAGGGGACGTATTAAATAAGATCAATAATCTTCAGGTCTTAGTAGGTGAAACCACCACACTTATAGAACAGATTATAGGAGGAATAAACAGTACAGCTGAGGCTACAGTTGAAACAGGTAGACTAATAGAAGAGCTAGAGAAGAGATCTGAAGAGGTAGGTAACATAGTTCAGGCGGTCGTAAGGATAGCAGACCAGACAAATCTACTAGCTCTAAATGCAGCAATAGAGGCAGCAAGGGCAGGAGAGCATGGTAGAGGATTTGCGGTAGTCGCAGATGAAGTGAGAAATCTGGCTGAAATATCAGAGAGAAGCGCAAGAGATATAAAAGATGTAGTAGCAGATATTCAGAGCGCAGTTAGGGATGTGGTCTCTCAGACCAATGAGATAGCCAAATCAGCAAGGGAAGAGGTAGAGAAGGGTAGGGTTGTAAGCGAGGGACTAATTAGGATAAATAATTTAATGGCTGAGTTCCAGAAGGCAGGTTCAGAGATTGATAGGGTTTCTAGGGAAATAGCAGAACTATCTATAGAGTTCTTAAAGGGTGCGGAAACTGTAGCTAATCAGGCAAATCAGCTAGCCTCTGCTGCGGAAGAGGGAAGAAAAGGAGTAGAACAGCAGGTAAAAGCCCTATCAGAGATATCTACCGCTGCACAAGAGTTATCTCAAACTGCAGAAGAATTGAAAAACTCTACTGATGTAAAGAAGTCTAGCGAGGAGATAGCAGCAATGGCAGAAGAACTTTCTGCTAATATAGAAGAGACTTCAGCAGCCTCAGAGGAAGTAGCTGAAGCTATAGAACAGATTAGAAGGTCAGCAGAAGCTCAGGCTAAAGAGGCTGAATTAGGTTCTGAGAGGGCAGAGAGGATTTCTGCCTCAGCTAGGCAGATTCAAGGAAGAGCAGAGGCTATACTAAAACAAGCCCAAGAAGTCCAAGGCATGCTCAGTGAAAACGACAAAATAGTAACTGAACTTATAAATAATCTCCAAAAGGCAGGAGAATCCAATATGAAGGCGGTTGATCAGATAAGGCTTCTCAGTGAGAAAACGAGGAGGATAGAGAAGACAGTAGAGACAATAACCAATGTCACTATACAGACAAATATGCTTGCGGTAAGTGGTTCTATAGAAGCAGCAAGGGCAGGTGAATATGGTAGAGGATTCTCTGTAGTGGCAGGGGATATAAGGAATCTGGCTAATGAATCCGCTGAAAATGCTGATAAGATTAAAGACCTCGTAAGAGAATTACAGTATCAGATTGAGAGAAGTATGCAGAATATAGAATTATCAGCTAGAAATGTCCTTACTGAGGCTGAGAGAGCTAAATCTACTACAGAGAATCTAAAGAAGATAGATGATAGTATGAGAGATATAATAAACTCTCTTAATACAGTCTTGGATAATACTACACAGGCACTCTCTGCAATAGAACAGGCAGCTAAAGGAGTAGACCAGATAAGTTCTGCTGCCCAAGAAGCAGAAAAGGCTATAACTCAGGCAGCATTTGCAGCAGAAGAGCAAGCTAAGGGATTACAAGAAATATCACAGGCTATAGAAGAATTAGCATCTCTTGCTGATGAATTACAGAGTATGTGAGAGGTGAAAGATGAGTACCTCTGATCAAATTGTTGTATTTAGAGTTGGTAAGGAACTTTTTGGAGCTAGGATAGATAGGGTAAGAGAGATTATTAGATACCCTGTTATAACTACCATACCTAGAGCACCAGAATTTTTGGCGGGAATTACAAACCTTCGTGGACAGGTTCTCCCTATTATAGATACAAGAGTAGTGTTGGGTTTGAATGTTAGAGATATCACAGAGTCTACTAGGGTTCTAGTGGTAGACTCTTACAACTCTCAAACTGGAATGACCGTTGATAGTGTTAATGGTGTTCTAAGTTTAGAAGATGTAACTGTAGAACCTCCCCCATCTGCTATAGATGTAGAGATTGATACCAAATATGTGAAGAACATCATAAAAAAGAAAAATTCTGATTCTCTTATTATGGAGCTTGATTTAGACCTTATCACTTCTGTAAAGGGAAGTAGTAGGGTAAGGAAAGAAACCGCACTTTCAACTACTAAAGAAGTGAAGGAAGAAACAGATACAGAATCGACTAAAGAGATTCAACTGGTTACATTTGTGGTAGCTGATGAGGAATATGGGTTTCCTATAGAGTCTGTGAGAGAGGTCTTAAGGGTAGGTTATATCACCGAGGTTCCTGAAGTCCCACCATATATCTTAGGTGTCTTATCTGTTAGAAATTCTCTCTTACCCATCGTGGATATAAGGAGATTGTTTAACTTTCCATCTCTAGCAGAGAATATTAGAGAGGAGCTGAACAGATTTGAGAAACAACATAAGTTATGGCTTAAGGATGTTATCAATACCATTGATTCAGCTGGGACCCTTAGCAATGAGCTCAGATTGGAAAGTTGTAGATTTGGAGAGTGGTTGGAGGATTTTAGAACATCAAGCGAAGACTTAGCAAGATTGATTCAGACTGTAAGGTATGACCATATAGAATTGCATAAGGAAGCAGAAAGTGGATCTCCAGATAAGGATAGATTAGCTCAATTATGTGAGAAATTATCTATGGACATACAGAAGATGGGAGGTATTGTAGAATCTGCCGTCAAAGAAGACCAAAAAATCCTAGTAGTTGAGATAAAAGGGGTTCCTGTAGGATTTCTTGTAGATAGGATGCAGCAGGTAATAAGGGTATCGGAAAGATTAATAGAGCCTCCACCATCTGTACTTACAACCGAAAAGACCAAGAATATCAGAGGTATACTTAAGTTAGATGAGGGTAGAAGACTTGTATTGATTCTAGATGAAGATAGGCTTATAGATGTAGGAGAGATTGAAAAGATGGAGATTCGGGAAAGTTCTAAAGAAGTAATTACTGAAGAAACTTCTACCGAAGAGATTCAAATTATTACCTTTAGGGTTGGAGAGGAAGAGTTTGGTATAGGAATAGATAAGGTCAGAGAAATTAACAGATTAGACAGGATAACTTCTATTCCTAGGGCTCCAGCTTTTATAAAGGGTATCATGAACCTTAGAGGTAATGTGATACCGGTAATAGACCTTAGGGAGAGATTTGGTTTAGAGACTATAGAGTCCAGTGAAGCTAGAAGGGTAATTATAGTAGAGATAGAAGGGAAACTTACAGGGCTTTTAGTGGATTCTGTCTCTGAAGTTCTTAGGGTTTCTAGGAGGGATGTAGAGGCACCGCCAGAGGTTATTGAGACTGATGTTAATCTAGAGTTTATAGAATCTATAGGGAAGGTTGATGGGGGAAATAGGATTATCTTGATAATTGATGTGGAGAAAATACTTAGCAGTGAAGAAAAACAAGAACTAGAAAATACTAAGAAGGAGTATCTGAAAGAATCTGAGGAGTAGTATGTCTAAAAAGATAAGAGTCCTTGTAGTAGATGATTCTGCACTGATGAGAAAGGCTTTGAGAGAGATTCTCTCCTCGGACCCTGAGATCGAAGTAATAGGAACCGCAAGGGATGGAGAAGATGCTATAGTAAAAGCTATAGAGTTAGAACCTGATGTCATCACTATGGATATAAATATGCCTGGAATGGACGGCCTTACCGCCCTTCAATATATAGTCTCTAAAGAAATATGCCCTGTGGTAATGGTGAGCTCCCTCACCCAAGAGGGAGCTCTAGCAACATTTGAAGCACTTGAACTTGGAGCCTTTGATTATGTACCGAAACCAGGAGGAACAATCTCTCTCAATATCAGAAAGGTATCAGACGAGATTATAGAGAAGGTTAAACTGGCAGGAAAAGAGGGTGTTTTGGGAAAGATAAGAAGTAGATTGAGGAGGGTCGCAGAGCATAGAGAAAAGCCAATAAAGAAAACTGTGTCTATACCTACCACAGATGTTAAAAGGGCGGTTGCTATAGGGGTTTCTACAGGTGGACCTAAGACTCTAATGGAGATACTACCTGAGTTACCAGCTGATTTAGATGCGGTAGTATTTATCGTCCAGCATATGCCTCCGAATTTTACTGCATCTTTCGCTAAGAGGTTAGATCAATATTCTCAGATACCAATAAAAGAGGCAGAAGCGGGAGATATAGTTACAAACAATAGCGGATATCTTGGAAAGGGCGGGTATCATCTATTATTGAGAAAAGCAGAAGAGAGTATAAGGATAAGGCTATCTACAAAGCCAGAACTTCTATTTATTCCTTCAGTGAACGTTATGATGGAATCTGTCTTAGAGGTGTTTGGCAGTAATACTGTAGGGGTTTTACTAACTGGTATGGGAGATGATGGTGCAGATGCTATGGTTAAGATAAGAAGAGCAGGTGGAATAACAATTGCAGAGAGTGAAGAAACCGCTATAGTATTTGGAATGCCTAAGGAGGCTATAGAGAGAGGAGGGGTAGATATAGTAGCTCCAAGCTATAAGATAGCAGAAGAGATAGTAAAGGCGGTAAAGTCGTTAGATTGAAAGGTGATAGTTATGAGTCTACTGAAGGATGTCATAGAAAGATTAGATAGCAAGGAAGAGGATGTAAGACTTTCTACAATAGAGGATATTGTAGAGAATAATCTAGTGGAGGCGGTCCCATATCTTTTAAAGAGACTTACTAGAGAGGATTCCCTCATAGTTAAAGAGACAATTATCTTTGCCCTTAAAACCTTGGACTGTTCAGGGGTTTATAATCAATTATTTTTGTTATTTAGATCTCCAGATGCTTATCTTAGGAATTCAGCTATAGATATCTTTGCCTCTTCTGGAGATAAGGCGGTTAAGTTTCTTATGTCTAGATACAATGATGAGGATAATAAAGAGGTAAAAAAACTTATCTTGGATACCCTTTATAGGATAGGAACGCATAATGCTATTCTAGGGATAAGGTTAGCACTTAGAGATCAAGCTATAAATGTAAAGATAACAGCGGTAGAATATCTTGGAAGGATTAGAGACTATGATAGTGTGCCAGAACTTCTAAATATTGTAAGAGAATCAACGCATCCAATGTTAACAAGTGCTGTTGTTGATGCTCTCATTAATATAGATGATAAAGAAGCGTTAGAGTCTATTCTTAATATATTAATGCCTGAAAACAATCCTGATCTAATTCAATCGATCTATATACCTCAGATACTTAAGATCCTAGGTAAGCTCGGAAGAATAAATCTTATTGTTGCTATACTCGATAGACTAGAGGATATAGAATTGTATGCAGAAGAGATAATTAATACAATTGATGAATTAAGTAATGACTTACTAGAGGAGATACTCTCTTACTCTAAGGTTAAGGATATACTTCTGGACATACTAAGAAACGATTCTATTGATGAAGTTATCCGCTATAAAGCTGGCGAATACTTTCTTAGGATAGCTGATGGTACCCTTGCTGATACCTTACTTGATATTGGTGTATCTTTACTGACAGCCAGCGACAGTCTTAAGGTTATAGGTATACATATGATTGGAAAGTCAAAACACGAGGAAGCCAAAAAGGTCCTTTTAGAGATGGTTGAGTATCTAGACGATGAAGTTATAAAAAAAGAATGCATAAACGTATTGAACCTCCTTCTAAGGGAGTGACGTTAAATGCTATACTCTCTAAAGAGTAATACAACAAAGCTTACACTGAGCGAGTTTGAAAGGATTACCGAGCTCATATATAAAAGGACAGGAATCAGATTCGAAGCTAATAAGGTTTACTTTTTAGAGAAACGATTGGAAAAGAGAATGGAAGAATTGAAAATGTCTTCTTTTACAGAATACATAAGGTATCTCTACTTTCTAGATAAAGACGGCAAGGAATTTCAGAGACTTATAGAACTATTAACTATAAACGAGACATATTTTTTTAGGGATTTCCCCCAACTAAAAACATTTGCTGAATACTGTTTACCGGATGTGGCTGAGAGAAAGTATAGAGAGGGTAATAACACTTTAACTCTATGGTCTGCCGGGTGCTCCTCTGGTGAAGAACCTTATACATTGGCAATAATACTTAGAGAAATGTTAGAAGATATAAACAAGTGGGAGATTAGCATCTTGGCAACAGATATAGACAATGATGCCTTGGAAAAGGCAAAAGAGGGGGTCTATGAAGAGAGGAGCGTAAAGGACGTTCCTATTGAGTATATAGATAAATATTTTACTATCCTTAAAGACGGGAGATTTAAGATCTCTGATGAGATAAAATCTATGGTGACATTCGTTTATTTGAATCTAGGAGACCGTATGAGTATAAGAAGGTATAGAAATTTTGATTTTATCTTCTGTAGGAACGTCCTTATATACTTTGATGATATTTCTAGAAAGCAAGTTGTAGACCATTTTTATATCGCCCTAAATCGTGGAGGGTATATATTCCTCGGCTCTAGCGAATCTTTAAATAGAATTACTAATGCATTCAAACTGAAAAGGATGGGGGGAAATTTAGTCTATGTCAAAGAGTAAAAAGAAGATATTAGTAGTTGATGATTCCCCAGTAGTTAGGGGGTTCCATAGTAATATCTTGAAGATGGCTGGATTTGTGGTAGATAATGCCTCAGATGGAGTAGAAGCTTTGGAGAAAGCTCTAATAAATGATTATGACCTGATACTAAGTGATATAAATATGCCAAATATGGATGGAATTACTTTTATCCAAAGATACAGGGAAGAAGGAAAGGAAACTCCTGTGATATTTATAACTACCCAAGAAGAAGCGATCCACAAGAAGAAAAGTTATGAAGCAGGAGTAAATCTATATCTTGTAAAACCTATTGACCCTTCTTCCCTAGTATTACATATAAATATACTCCTTAACGGATAGAAGGGGTGGATTATAATGGAGGTAATGAGAGATAATAATAAATTGGTTATACATATCTCTGGTAATGCTACCATATTTGACTTGGAAGATGACTTTTTAAAAATAAATGATGAGCTCGTTAATAATAATCTAGAGACAGTAGAATTTAATATCGAGCGAATTGAAGATATAGATACTGCCTATTTACAATTTATCCTTTCTATAATAAATACTTTGAAAGATTCTTCTAAGATAGAGATAGTAGGGGATAATTATCTATTGACTGAAATATTAGAACTTTATGGAATAGACCTAGGGGGAATGATAGATGATGAAGTCTATTCTTATAGTGGACGATGCTGTATCAATGAGAGGGCTTGTTGCTATGACATTGAGGAATGCTGGCTATGAGGTAATAGAAGCATCCGACGGGAAAGATGCGCTTAAGAAACTTGAAACAAAAAGGGTTAATCTTATAATTACAGATCTGAATATGCCAAATATGGATGGTATAACCCTTATAAAGACCTTAAAGTCTATGCCCACTTTCAAACTGATACCTATTGTTATGCTTACTACAGAAAGTCAGGCTGAGAAAAAGTTAGAAGGGCAAAAGGCAGGGGCAAAAGCCTGGATAGTAAAACCGTTTAAGCCGGATACTCTTCTAGATGTGGTTAGAAAAATAATCGGCTAGTATCTAAGGGGTGAATAATGAATACTGATATTGAATATTACAGAAGACAGTTTTATCAGGAAGCAAGAGATATACTTGAAGGTTTAAATGAAAGTGTATTAAAGCTAGAAATAAGGTCTGAAGATAAAGAGCTTATAAATGCCATATTCAGAGGAATACATACCATTAAGGGGAGTGCAGGTAGCTTTGACCTCGACGATATCTCTAGCTTTTCACATTATTTCGAAAATGTTTTGAGCCTATTGCGTGATGGGTTCATAAATGTTACCCCTGAGTTAATAGACCTTATCTTAGCAGGTATAGACCATCTTCTAGAGTTAGTCGCAGGATACGAGAAGGAACATCCAGTACCTATAGATGATAAACTTATAGAACGTTTTAAGTCCATAATAGATAGTATCAATAAAACTGAGATAAAAAAAGAGCCTGAAGCGGAAAAGATTTCGGAATCGAAAGAGGAGTTTATCCCTGAAGAGATTATTAGTGACCTAACCAACTATAGAGAAGAAGGACTAAATATATACAAAGTAATTATTAGATATGATTCAGAGACATTCAGAAATGGCTATGATCCACTCATACTACTTAAGAATATTAGAGCTTCTAGTAGATATTATAAGGCTTACACCGATTGGAATGGTATCCCTAGGATAAGCGACTTTGACCCATTTACCCTCTATCTTCATCCCACAGTCTACATCGCTACCAATCTCTCTAAAAGTGAGATAATAAATCTTTCATTTGATGAGTCTTTAATAGAAGTTAAAGATATATCTAGTCTATGCGAAAAGTCTGAAGAACCTAAAGAAGACCTGCTTAATGAATTCCTACAAGAACTACCTGAGAAGATAGAGGTTTTAGAATCATCTGCTATAGAGTATGAAACTACTGGCTCTAAGGATGCCCTTGATAATATATTTAGAGTAGTACATACAATAAAGGGAGACTCTTCATACTTAGGTCTTAGTGAACTAGAAAGGTTTACTCATACATTTGAAAGCTTCCTTGAAAAACTGCGTTCTGGAGAATTTCAGAGAAGTCCTGAATATATAGATGTAGTGCTTAGAGGAATAGATGATCTGAAGAAGATGATTGATTCCTTCTCCTCAACCAGAAAGATAGGTATACCTTCTTCTTATAAACTTCTATCAGACTACCTATCTGGTAAACCTTTGTCGATTAAGGTTCCTAAATTAGATATCTCTGACGAAGAGTGGAATGTTTTTGCCCTACAGGTTCAAGAATACGAAGAGATGCTTTCAATTTGGATGAAGGCTTCTACAGATGCAGAGAAAGTTAGAGTTGCTAAGAGAGCTTTAGAGGGCCTTAGAAAACTATTTAATTTCTTTAACTTTAGTCTTTTAAAAGAAGATATTATAAAAGCTCTAGAACTTATAGAGGAAGGTAACTATACATCTCTATCAGCGATCTGTAGTAAGATTATATCTGTTTTGAAAGATATAGAAGAAGGTCCTAACAAGTATAGAATGACTAAGACTTTAGAGCAAACTTCCAAAATAGTAGAAACGCCACTTGTCCAAGAGACTAAAGAACAGGGCAAGGAGCAACAGGTAGGGGTTCTTCGTATAGAAGAAAGGAAGATAGATCAATTTTCCAATCTTGTAGGAGAGCTTATAATAGCCAGAAATACATATGAGTATCTCATCAGTGAATTAAGTATCAATACTAACATATCTCAGAGCCTTCTTAAGGCCTTTAGGGATAATTTTTATCTCATATCTCGTCTTACAAACGAGATAAATCAGAATGTTGCTTCTCTGAGGATGATCCCACTTAAAGGAGTATTTTCTAGATTTACTAGAGTAGTTAGAGATATATCTAGAAGAGAGAATAAAAAGATAAGATTTATAACTGATGGGGAAGATATCGAGGTTGATAAGAAGATAGCGGATGTTCTATCTGAACCCCTTATACATCTAATAAGAAATGCCTGTGACCATGGTATAGAGAGCCCCGAAGAAAGAAGCAGATCTGGTAAACCAGAAGAAGGTATGGTTATACTGAGAGCCTTTCAGGAAGGTACCAATTTGATTGTAAAGGTTATAGATGACGGAAGAGGTATAAATAGAAAGAAGGTCTACGAGAAGGCAATCTCTCTAGGATTAGAGGTGCCTTCATCTATAGACGACCCTAGCATCTTTAACCTCATATTTTTACCTGGTTTCTCTACTAAGGAGGAAGTTAGTGACATATCTGGAAGAGGAGTTGGAATGGATGTGGTGAGAAATGCAGTTACCTCTCTAGGAGGCAAGATAGATGTAAATTCTAAAGAAGGGGAAGGGACAGAGATAACATTGACAATACCTACCTCTATTGGGGTTACTCTAGCATTAATAGTTGAAGAGAACAATGATATATATGCTATTCCTATGGACTATGTTGTAGAAACTATGAAGATCCCTGTGAAAAATCTTAGGAGATTACATGATATAATCGGCTTCTACTACAGGGGAGAAGTTTTGCCTTTAGAAAAGCTAGAAACACTGTTAAAAGGAGATGAAACTAGATATTCTAATGTTGAGGAATTTTTAAACCATAAAGGTTCCTTAGAAGAGGTGCCTGTAGTGATAGCTAAGACAGATAGAGGAAAGTATGGAATTGTAGTCGATAGATTTTTAAAGAATATGGAGATAACTATAAAGCCTATGCCCGATATGGTATCTAACATTAATATATTTGATGGAGTAAGCATCTCAGGAGATGGAAGGGTCATCCTAGTAGTAAATCCTGAAAGGTTGATATAAAACTTTATCAAAGATTCCTTTCACTCTTTTTATATACTTTTCCCTTTTCTATTGTAGAATAGTATTAACACGAGTTTGGCTTGATATATCTTTTTTTGTTTGTAAAATATTTAGAATACGACAATATAATGAGTTTGGAGGTGTAAGAATTAAATGGAAGTACCTATTGGTAAAGGAAGATGGGCGAGAAGGGCTTATGGCTTTGAGGAGATATCTATAGTTCCTGGAGATGTTACTGTTGATCCAGAGCTAGTAGATGTCTCCTTAGAGATAGGAGGATTTAAACTGGAGATACCTATACTTGCTGCTGCTATGGATGGCGTTGTAGACCCAAATTTTGCCAAAGTAATGGGAAAGCTTGGAGGTTTGGCGGTATTAAACCTTCAGGGGATACAGACAAGGTACGAAAACCCTCAAGAGGTGCTAGAAGAGATCATCTCTGCTGCACCAGATAAAGCTACAGAAGTGATGCAGAGAATCTATAGAGAGCCTGTAAAGGACGAACTTGTATACAAAAGGATAAAGGAGATAAAAGAAGCTGGGGTTATTACCGCTTGTTCTTCGGTGCCTCAAGAGGCTGAAAAGATGGCGCAGATAGCGTTAGAGGCGGGGGTTGATATCTTTGTCGTTCAATCCACTGTAATCACTGAAAGGCACAAGGCTAAGAACTATACCCCATTAAGTCTAGAGAAGTTTACTAAAAAAATACCAGTGCCTGTAGTAGTAGGGAATGTAGTAAGTTTTAGCACCGCTATGGAGCTTTTTGAGACAGGAATAAGTGGTATTCTAGTTGGAGTTGGACCTGGTGGAGCTTGCACTACTAGGCAAGTCTTAGGTATTGGTGTCCCCCAGGTAACTGCAATAGCTGATGTTGCTTATGCTAGAGATGTCTTCTATCATAAGACTGGAAAGTATATACCAGTAATAGGAGATGGTGGTATGAATACAGGCGGAGATATAGCAAAGGCTATTGCATGCGGGGCGGATGGAGTAATGCTTGGACAAGCTTTGGCTCGCGCCGAAGAGGCATTTGGCAGAGGATACCACTGGGGTATGGCGATGAGCCATTCTGCATTACCTAGAGGGACAAGAGTATATACAGGAACTACAGGGACACTTAAGGAGATACTTTTCGGACCTGCCAAGACGGATGATGGAACTCAGAATCTAGTTGGTGCATTGAAGAACTCTCTTGGTGTCTGTGGAGCTATGAATATAAGAGAGTTCCATCAGGTAGAACTTGTTATCGCTCCCACGATAAAGACTGAGGGTAAGGTCTTACAACAGGCTCAAAGAGTCGGTATGGGTAAATAGTTTCTAGGGGATAGAAAACCTATCCCCTAGATTTTA
>JACIXS010000215.1 GCA_014360335.1 bacterium
TCAATCTTCCAAGGTAGATACGCAGTCTTACCTCTTCCATACTCATACCAAACAATTCCAGGATTTGTAGTTTCTATGTCTGGATAACACTTTTCTGGAGGACCATATCTCTGCGGGGGTATAAGAGTCAAAGAAGTTCTAGCATCTTCTTTTAAGGATGCATAGATATAGTTTCCATCTAATATAATAAGACGAGTGTCTTGAAACTCCTTAATATCTTCTTCTACTTTCAGGTAAGATGATCTCATATCTTCTTTTATAAAATTAGCAGATAAAACTCCAAGACTTTTAAGAGCAAATAAACCTCTATACTCTCCCCTAGATGTATATAGTGCGGTATTGTCAGTTGCTAATATAGTCCCTCCCTGTTTTACGAATTCATCTAAGATGTTAGCTACTGTATCGTCTATACAGGCAGTATTTGGCATAACTATAAGCTTATAATTATATAACTCTTCCAAAAAATCTTTATCCTCTAGGAGGGAGGAGTAAATTACATCAAAAGGATGGTGATTTTCTATGAGCATCCTATAAGCACCCCGGAAGCTGTAGATGTATCTATTTAATGGGTCTTTCTTACCGTAATATTCCTTTGTTTCTTCTGAGTATAAAAGTCCTATTTTAGCTAAGGATCTTAAGTCTTTATAATAGACTTCATTCTTCCTATGATAGTTAAATATCTCTTTTACAATGGGATAGCCCTTTTTATCTTCTTGCTCTAAGGTTCCTAGAACGTAGAAGTCTAAATTCCCGCCTTCTGCTAACTGCTGAGCAAATCTTAAGCCTAAACAACCCTGTGATTCGCTGACAAATCTATAAGGGATATCGATAAAATAGACTACTGCACTATGGAATGGTTTCCTTCTGCCGAATACTTTTGCATATTTAGCCTGCTCACCAGACCAATGTTCCCATTCTGGCTGAGGTCTGTCGATAGCTCTATTGACTTCCATCCTTATAATATCTGAGTACTTGGAGTTGAACATAACTCCTATGTTAGGCCAGTGACTTTTTATAAATTTATATACCCTATTTACAAGATCTTCTACCGTCCTATGCCTAAATTCTATATAGTCTCTATAGACAGGGTCATCCGGGTCTTCCACTTTAGGAAGCTCTTTCCCATACATTTCTCTAAATCTTTTTTTGCATCCAGTGCATTGACAGATTCCATGATAATTACCACTATAGTCATATATCTGGTATCCAAACATATTAAAAAAGACACCATCGATTTGATACCTATTAAGGGCTTCTTCTAGTATCTTAAAGATATATTTTTGATAATATCCTCCATTTATACAGGTATGGTATAGTCCATTGTATATAACAGGCTTCCCATCAGTTCTTAACCAGAACCAATCCGGATGTGACTCGTAGACATATCTGTGAGATTTGGAAAAGTCAAACCTCCCAACAACCCTTATACCATTTGCATGCGCCTCCTCCAATACATCCTTAACCATGTCATTCCTTAAAAATGAGTTTCGGTGATGGAACTCTAGTTGAGTGGGATAGAATGCTTCTATTCCACCTATGTTTATTAGTAAGACATTAGCATCAAACTCTTTTACACTTTTTATCAGGTCCTTGGGATTTAATGTTATATCTATCTCTCTTAGATTTGTCTGAATAAGTCTATACGGTTCTTTCCACCAGTAATCCATAGATTCGCCTCCGTATGATTATTAGATAATTTAGGAGCTTCCTCAACTGGGGAAGCTCCTAGCTTTTAACTCTTTAACCCCGTAAGGGCAATACCTTCAATAAAATATCTTTGGAAGAAAAAATACAGTAATATACAGGGGATGACTGCTACTACAGAAGCTGCCATTAGATAATGCCAATAATTTCCCATCTCACTCCTAAACCCGGCTAAGCCTAAAGGGACAGTAAACTTATCGGGAGAATTTATAAAGATAAGTGGACGGAAAAAGTCATTCCAACTTCCCATAAAGGAGAATATCACAACAGTTATTAATGCATTTTTAGATAGTGGTAAGTATATATCCCAGAATATTCTCATATAACCACAACCATCTATAATAGCAGCTTCCTCAAGTTCTGTTGGTAAAGTCATAAAATATTGTCTTAATAAGAATATGTAGAAGGCCCCTCCAAAAAAAGATGGTATATAAAGAGGTAAGTGGGTATTAACCCATCCAAGCTGTTTAAAGATGATAAATAGAGGTATTATAGTAACCTGACTAGGGAGCATCATTGTTCCTAAAAGGAGGAAAAAGAGAATATCCCTTCCTTTAAATGGAATTCTAGCGAAACCATAAGCAGCTAATGTGCACGATATAAGATGACCAATAATGGAAAGGAGAGTAATTTTTGTGCTATTTATAAAGTATCTTCCGAAAGGAACAGCGGTTAAGGCTTCTACGTAGTTATTCCACTTAATAGGGTTAGGTATCCATTTGATTGGAATGAGGAATACATCCTCTATAGGCTTAAGGGAGGTTGATAGCATCCAGAAGAAAGGAAGCCCAAAGACTATAGCTCCTAATGTTAGAAGGATATAAGCTAGTGTAATCCTGTAGGTATCACGAAAAGAAATATTTCTCCCCATATTATCTTCCTCCTTCATAATATACCCATTTGGAAAATCTAAACTGTAATAAGGTAAGCATCATTATTATAAAGAACAGTATCCATGCCAAAGCAGAGCCATACCCCATCTGTAACCATGTAAAAGCCTTTTCATAGAGATACATAACATAGACGATAGTAGCATTTGCTGGTCCTCCAGCTGTCATTATGTAAACTTTATCAAAGACCTGAAAAGACTGAATAATCCCTATTACTAGGTTAAAAAAGAAGATAGGAGAAATAAGGGGAATAGTAATGAAAAGATGTTTCTTAAAACCCCCTGCTCCATCTATTTCTGCCGCCTCATAAAATTGAATTGGAACGTTTTGCAATCCGGAGAGGAATATAACAACTTGTGTCCCAACTTGCCATAGTGCAACGAGGATAATACCCGGCATAGCCCATTTAGGGTCTCCCAACCATGCAGGACCTTGGATACCAAAGAAATTCAATACCATATTTATTATCCCGAAAGATGGATTTAATACCCATGTCCATATAAGAGCCATAGCAACCCCAGATGTTACGGTAGGAAGATAGAAAATAGTTCGATAAATCCCCATTCCTCTTATCTTCTGGTTTAGGAGTATCGCTATTAGAAAGGCTAAAAACAATCTTAGCGGAACACTAACTCCAACATAGTATACTGTATTTACAAAAGCTCTCCAGAATATCTTATCATTGAAGAGGATACTGTAGAAATTTGTTAACCCTATAAATTTAGGTGGTGTAATAATATCATAGTTACAAAAAGCTAGATAAAAGGAAGAAATCATTGGACCTAAGTTAAAGAAGAATATCCCTAGAACTGATAGTAGAACAAAACCATAACCAATAAGATTTATTCTAAGCTTCTTGGATTTCAAAAGCTTCATTATACCCTCTTAACTAGAATTTATACTTAGACCCGTAGGTCTCTCTCATAATCTTACTCATAGCTTCTTTAGCGGATTTAAGCCCATCTTCTATACTCTTCTGTCTGTATATTATTGCATTTAGCTCTTTTGAAAGTGTTACCATTAAGGCTTGCCAATTGTATGGATATTTCTTATGGAATACAGCATCAGGATGTAGCAACATCTCTCTAGCTTTTAGATAGTCGGGATCTGTATTGAATGGGGCAGTATTCCAGAATTTCTTTCTGAGTGGCACATATACGCCATCTTTACACCAAGCTAGATTCGTTTCTGCACTAACAGCTGTTTTCATTAGTTCCCAAGTTAAGTCTGGATATTTTGTATGTTTAAACCCTATAAAGGCATTCTGCTCAACTATCGTAGCCCGGTTATACTTCTTAGGCATTATCTCTAGATTGAAGTTAAGTTTAGGAGCTGTCTTTCTTAAGTCTGAAGCACCAATGGGAGAATCAAACCAAAAAGCAATCATATTATTCTGAACCCTATTAGGTATAGTGGATAACTCTGGGGGTAAACAGATTTTCTCATTGTACATAAGGTCCATCCAGAACTGTAATGCTCCTTTCATAGATTCACTGTCCACATTGAATTGAGGTAAAACAGTATTCACATCCCATGGGTCTTTTTGAGGTGCTTTACTATTTTGTCTAGCCCACATCTCCATACTTTTTGCCAAGAAAGCATCATTACCAGTATAGGTCATTAACTGAGTAGCAAAGATTCGTTTATCTGGTTTTGTAAGTTTCTTACCATAAGTTACTATATCGTCCCAAGTCTGAGGTGGTCCTCCAATGCCTGCTTCTTTAAAAATATCAACGTTATAGTACAGGTTATAGTAGTATATATGCCAGGGTAAACCATATAGACCTCCAGCATATTTATATGGTTCTAAAAGTGACATCCAGAAGTCATCTATATCCAATTCTTTTCTATCTCTTTCTAGATATTTATCTATTCTTAACAGTGCACCTCTTCTTGCTAAGTCTATTACCCAGAAGTCTTTTACCCTAGCAACATCTACGCCTGTTCCAGCAGCGACAGACGTAAGTATCTTTGTCCACATATCATCCCAGCTACTTAGAACTGTAAGCTCTACCTTTACCCCTGGATGTTTTGCTTCAAAATCTTTTATCACTCTTTGTAGTAATTCTCTCTGGGACAATGTAGCATGAGTCCACCAGTTTAAGACAATCTTCTCCTGAGCCACTGTAAAGTTTGAAAATATAGTGCCTAAAAAACTTACTATTAAAAGAATTACCAACAAGTTCTTCATAATCTAATAGCCTCCTTTTTTAATTTTTAATATGTCTAATTTTCTCTAATACCTCATCCCTTAACCCTTATTTTGATTAATTAATCGTCATAGTTGGCTCTTCTTTCACCTCCTAACAGTTAACACATGGGGTAAATATAAGATGTTCTACTATCGCTTATAGTAGCCTATCATATCTTATAAATACCTCATGTTGAAAGTTGAAAATTTCATCTCTTATTGACTGCTCCTCAGTGAAACTCTTTACTTCTCCTCATCCACATTATAGTTTCTGCCTTAGCGCTCTCTACATGCTGTCTAGTGATTCTAACCGCAGTATCTTTATCCCCCTCTAAAAGGGCATCTAGAAGTATATGATGCTCTCTATTGGCTTCTAATATCCTTTCTGGGCGTCTTGTAGTCATAAAGGCTCTAGCCATTTGCACTTGATCTCTAATCTGCAGGTAAAAGTTTATCAGAACATTGTTGTTAGCTAATTTTACAAGCTCCTCATGGAGGGTTCTATCTTTAGAGATATACTCACTTATCTCTACTTCTAACCCAACGATAAGCTTTTTTAAGAAATTGTATTTGTCTTGAGAAAGTCTATCTATCTTATCTATAGCTAATAACTCGAGATACAAGCGCACATCAAAAAGGTCTTCTATGTCCTTTTCTGTAAACTCACGGACTCTTGCTTGTTGATGAGGATTCTTTACTACCATTCCTGATGTTACTAGCTTTACTAAAGCCTCTCTTATTACTATCCTACTCGTATTAAAGATCCTACTTAGTTCTACCTCGTTTAAAACAGTCCCTGGTGCAATTCGCCCAAATAGTATACTTTCTAAGAGATATTCATAGACCTTATCTACTAAAGTCCTATCTGTTATAGGATTAGGCGGTATAAGCAATTCTTTATTCTTTGCTCTGCTTTCTGTAATACCTGCTCATCCTCCTTTCCCTGTTAACTCTGTAGTATTATATAATTCTCCTCTATTGCCTCTCTAATTGCCTTAAGGTTAGCGAAAGTAGCTCCATCATAGTGACCTAGCGATAGCCCATCTGCGCCACAAAAGGCGGAGATCTTAACACCTTCCTTTATTAACTCAGGTGTAGCCTTAGGTCTAATTCCAATAGCAGATATAAATTTCTTCTCATCCCCTATCTGTCTTCTTATATTTAGAAGCCAAGGAGTCTTCCTAGATTGTAAGATTTCCTTGGAGCCACTCTGCTCAGAGTAATCTGAACACCTTACTGAGTCTAAATAGGGAGAAACAAGCTTTAAATCTAACCCACTTACTTCTGAATTTGGGATATACGTATTATATCTGAATTCTATACTAGGATTTATACTTTTAATTGTATCATAGATATCTTTAAATAACTCGGTTACCGAATCACATCTAAATCTTATCCAATCAAAGATTTCTGGATATTCAAGCAAAATTTCAGTTACATTAACATTTGAACCTTTCAGAAGGTTTCTTAAATGAAAGGTCTCTGGAGAGCCAAAGTCACTTTCTGGATGTAATGCACCAGCAAATAACTTCACTGTACTCATCACTCTCTCTATATCTATCCCCTTGTCTTTAGCTTTCTTCTGACAGACAGGACAGAAACAGCCTCCAAGAAGAATGCTCAGAAGCTGTCCTAAGGAATCATAATCTGTATTAATGAGATTAGTTCCCCATTCACTCTTTATTCCTCTCCAGTCATCTGGAAGTCTTCTGTTTACAAATAGGATCATACAGGTCTGGATCATATATATATTATAATTAGAGGCTAAATCTCTATACAGAGATAGAACATAATTTCTAGAGTCTGGGTTATTCCAACATAATATCTGTCCAAGACGATTCCCAAAAATGTCCTTCTGTATACACTCTGGAAACTCATCTTTAGCTCTCAATCTATCAACTATCGTATGTGAAATCTCAACCCCAACCCTTAAACCTCTTTTTTCTCCACTTTTTATAAGGAGCTCTAACCAATCTATATCCTTCAAGAAATCTCGTGTAGATGTTAAAGGCTTAATTCTACTATCCCTATAGAATTCAGGATGCAATTGCCAGTATATTCTACTATCTTCTGGAAAGAATACCTTTCTTACCGGATTATGAGGATAGTAGTAATCGGTCAGAGGCCTCTTTTCATAGTGCATTAAACCTACTAGATATACCGCATTTACCCCTGAATAATTTTGTAAATTATCTAAGATTACGTCTACCCCTTCATCGTGCAAGTCCCAAGGATATAAGCTTGCAGTAATCTCTTTGAATATCATACATCTTCTCCTTTCTTATAATTATTTAGAGGGATAACCTTTGATGCCTCTGGTAAAATTATAATATCTATTTCCTTGCGCCATAGACTTTTACAGCTTTCCAACGCCTCTTGGAGAGTCTCATACCACTCTCCTTTAGTTTCTTTAAGAGTTATAGGGAGCACATTACCACCTACAAATTTTATAAAGTGTCTATCATCGCAGAAACCCCTTCTCCTATAGAATTCTGACCTTATAGCCTTTAATTTCCACTGAACATCTCTCTCTGAGAGATTCTGCCAGGTCCTCTTCTCATGTAGTCTCAATAGTTCGCTTAAAGTAAGCTCTCTATATTCATTTTTACTCTCCGGTTCATTACATGGAAGTAAGAATATAATTATTCCACCCTCTTTACAAACTCTTCTTGCCATACTTAAAGCAAAGGCTACTTTGTTCCAGTTTTTCTCTTCACCCATAGAGGCAATAACTAGATCTGCTGGGCGTTCATATCGTGCCCCCCACACATAATTGTCTCCATATTCGACACATCTCCTCTGCACCTTAATTGCATCCCTTCCACCGAAGGCAATTATGGGTTCATCTTGAAAGTTCATTACATAATTGATTATATAGTTAAGCCCTACCATATTACCTATTGCCTCTGCCTCCCTTCTTGAAGGATTTTCTACTATGCCATAGTCTGAGTATGGAGAAAAGTTCATACTGTGGTCCCTCAAGATTGTTTCAAAAGATGCTACTCCTGGAACAATCATCTTATATCCTCCCTCATATCCGTATGTAGGATGAGGGAATACTCTTCCTACTGCAATTCTATAGTCTGCCTTTGCAACTACTCGATTTATCCACACTGGTGTCCCTAGATCTGATATGCCTATAAACTCTAACTGTTCTATATCCTCTCCATCATGCGAGTAACACTTGAATCTTCCTACTATCTCCTTTCCCAATTTCTTTTCTAAGTCTTCCCTATCCATAGGATTATGCATCCCCGAGGCAGTAATAAAACTTATGTCTTCATCTTTAGCTCCTATCTTATGAAGCACCTCTATCACTGTAGGAGCAATAAGATATACCGGAGTAGGTCTCCCCCAGTCATCTACTATAATAGCTATCTTTTTCCCTGTAAGGTCTTCTTTGCTTAAAGGAAGATCTTCGTCTATAGCATTATTTATAGCCGAAAGTGTAAGTTTTTCCCAACTTAAAGTAGGTTCAGGACTATCACTCTTTAAAAAACTTATCCTTCCCTTGTGAATCCCTATCTTACCGTCAAATATTCTTTCTCCTGATTTTAAGGTAATTTCTATCATCTATCTCCTCCATATAGCAGGTAGAGGAGTTAATTCCCCTACCTGCTACTACTTAGTTACCAGCCTTTTATAGCCTTATTAAGGTCATCGTTAAGCTTCTTTAAACCTTCCTTTACTCCAATCTTCTTAAGGACCATGGCATCCCATGCATCTATAGTAAGTTTTCTACAGACGTCTGAGTTTGGAGGTAAAACTCCACCATGCCATCTAGAGATTGCGTTAAGATAGACATCTGCATCCTCAAATGGCATCATCCAGCCTTCTAAGAACTTCTTATTCACTTGGTCTGTCCTGTATGGTAATGTCCTGCCTGCTTTAGCTTGTAATTGATATCCCTCTTCGTTAGTTAGGTAACACACTAATTTCCAAGCTTCATCTGGATGTTTTGTGGTCTTTACTACCCCCATTACTCTACAAGAGGTTCTATTTCTATCATTTACAGGTCCCTTAGGAGCTCTAGCTATAAACATTCGGTCATTTGCCCAATTAAAGGATGCATAATAAGGACCATTATATCTATTAGAATATACTAGAGCCATTTTTTCGATAGAGAAAAGATCAACTCCAGCCGATTCCTCTGGGGTTGGAATAATATGATGTTTGTGTATCATATCAAGTAGGACTTGATATGCCTTAGCTACCTGCGGGGTATCTAGAGTCCACTTAGTAAAGTTTGGGTCCATTAGTTGTCCACCATAGTTCCATATTATTGCTGACCTATCATCGTATCTTCCACCTACCCCACCAAAGGCAAATATATCGATTTTCCCATCCCCATTTGTATCTCTAGTAAGCTTCTGCCCTAATGGGATAAGTCCCTCCCAAGTTAAGTCTTCAAAGAGTTTTGCTGTAGGCTCGATTCCTACGTCTTTAAAGAGTTTTTTATTCCCATATAATACCTGAGGACTAAATTGTTCTGGAACTGTATAGATCTTTCCCCTGTAAGTAAGATGTTTTCTCATAGGAGATATCCACTGCATTGGCTGAATGGAACCTTTTTTAGTTTTAAAGAATTGATCTAGGTCCATCAAGACACCCTGTAAAGCAAAATCAGGTATCATAAGATCCTTTAATCCTATGACATCTGGAGCTTCTCCAGCTGCTAATAATGTAAGTATCTTGGTAATATAGTCGCTTTCTGGAACAAATTCATACTTTACTTCTATATTTGGATACTTCTTCATAAAGCTTTCCAGGGCTGATATTATTACCTGTTGCTCCTGTGCTCTAAGATAGTGGAAAAATTTTAAAGTTATTTTTTCTGCTCCATACCCTATAGTACTACTTATGCTTACCAGAGTAAAAACTGTCAACAAAAGGCATAAAAAGAACTTTCTCATAAAATATCTCCTCCTTTCTAATTTTTAACTTAAAGGTTTTACCTATGAACACAACAGTTATTATTTTTATCACCTCCTATTCTTTCATACCACTTAGCACTATCCCCCTTACAAAATACCTCTGGAAGGCTAAGAATACTATAATCACAGGTATAAGGGCTAAAACCGCTCCTGCCATAAGGATAGTGTAATCTGTATAATATTGATCCTGTAGAAATGCTAATCCAACAGGAATTACACGCATCTTATTGGAGCTGGTCATGATTAATGGCCACATAAATGAGTTCCATTCCTCTAAGAAGTTAAATATAGCAAGGGCTCCTATAGCTGGAGTAGATAGAGGAACTATAATCTTCCAAAGGATAATCCAGGAATTACAACCATCTATAGTTGCTGCATCGATCAAGTCCCTATGAATTCCGAGGAAAAATTGCCGTAATAAAAACGCTGCATATACAGAAAACAATCCTGGGATAATCAGCACATAAAAAGTGTCCAACCACCTTAGTGCTCTCATTATCAAAAACATAGGGACAAGTCTTACGTGGAATGGAATCATCATAGTTGCTAGATATAATATAAATATCCTATCTCTTCCGGGGAAATCCATCCATGAGAAGGCATACGCAGTAAATATCGCTAACAGTAGTCTCCCAAGAGTACCGGTTACAGCAACAAAGATAGTATTAAAATAATACCTGCCGAAGGGCATAAGCTCAAAGAGCTTCTTAAAGTTATCAGTAATTATGGGAGAAGGAATCCACTTGGGTGGAAGAATAAAGACTTGCGAAGGTGTTTTAAATGCTGTGGATAACATCCAGACAAATGGAATTGCCATTGAGATAGCTCCAACAGATAATACTATATACG
>JACIXS010000216.1 GCA_014360335.1 bacterium
ATAAATGAGGATGAATTATACTTACCATTTATTAATAACTTAAAGGAGATAGGATATAGAGAAAGAGTAAGCATAGAGGCTTATTCTAACAACTTCTATAATGACGCATGCAAGTCGCTACAGTTTCTCAAAAAGTATTTTAATTGATACCCTCTAACAGTCCTTCTGCTTGATAGCCGAAGTTATCTTCTTTGGTATAGTTATACTTCTTTTCTAAAACTTCCCCTATCCTATGGCATTCTTCTTTAGCTAGAGGTATATTCAATTCTATAGGTTTATCTCCTACTATTCTTAAGAAATTTAATCTGTATATCTTTTCTAATACAGACTCTGGTAACTTTATTCCTTTTACGAGGTCTTGTCTCGCTAAGAAGTTTCTATCTGTTGGTCCTACAGAGAATTCTCTGTCTGTCTCTAAGAAGTCCCTCATAAATCTTATTCTATTAGTTATAAGTTCTTTTGCAATACCGTTCTTTGTTACCGCAGTATCATCTCCAAATACTATTCTGTCCTGATACTTTATAAAGAATTCTCTGGTTTTATCAGGATACGCTGAGAAGTTATAGTACATCTCAGAGCCAGGGGTAATATCTAGATTGACATTAGGAAAACTCTCTAATAGTTTTTCAGCCCTTTCCAAATCTGCAGATAAAAAGTAGAAATGGGCAAAGACAATCTTTAGTTTAGGGAATCTTTCTAGTATATTTGCTACTCTCCTATAAAGTTCCTCTTTTTCTGGATATGTACCGTCTGTATAGTCCCATCCCCTCTCTTTTGCTATAGGAGGAATTTTATCCTTGTCCCAAAACTCCTCTGGATCAGCTACATGCCAGAAGATAGGCATCTGCAACGCCTCTATATTAGCAAAGAAGGAATTATAAACATGACTATCTATAGGAAATGGCATTGCTTTAGCATAATTTGGCTTTGTCTCCAAAATCTTAATTCCATCAAAGCCAATCTCTCTTAGCTTAATAACCTGATCTCCAAGAATCTTTTCTATCTCTCTATCTGACTTTCCTTCAATACCAGAATAATCAAGCCCTCCAGATATATAGGTCTCATTGGGATACATAGCCTTGAAGCATATAGCTTGAGGATTACTGTTCACTCTATCCAATCTAGCTGGGCTAACTATATTTAGCCCTGTAATTCCGAGTTCTTTAAAGAACTCCTTTGTTTCTCTTATGAGCGGTATATATTCAAAATGGACATGGGCATTGATAATCTCTAAATTAGCCATAATAAGTAAACCTCCTATTTTATTATTTTCATAATCTCGTCTAATTGCTTTTTGGGAGGACAGGTTGGCTCTGTAGCTTTATAACCGAATGCGCCACTGCTATATACTTGATACTCTTCTGGTATCCCTAACTCCTTTTTTAGTTCTTTCCCATCTTCTGAATTAAGCATTACTGTAATACCATGAACCCAACAAGACCCTATATTTAGAGATGCTGCTGCTAAGAACATATAACCTAGTGCTAATGTACAGTCGTATTGAGCTGTCATAAGATTCTTATCACCTGATACTATAATTAAAGTTGGAGCATTATAGAATGCGCTGAAATCAGACCTTCTTGCTCTCTCTTCCATAGCTGGATTACCTGATTTTAAGAGAGAATTTCTACAAGCTTCGTTTATCTTCTTTAACATCTCCTTACTTTGGACCACTGTGAAAAGCCATGACTGCCTATTCATACCGCTAGGAGAGAATCGTCCTGCCTCTAGAATAGTCATAAGCTCTTCTTCCTTTATCTGTTCCTGTTGATAAGCCCTTACGCTTCTTCTAGAAAGAATAGTCTTAATAGTTTCATTCATTATCATAGACCACACCTCCGAATGACATTTT
>JACIXS010000217.1 GCA_014360335.1 bacterium
GCACCAGATCTGGGCTATGTCCATGCAAAGCATCTTTCTGACGAGTTAGCAAAGATAGGAATAGAGGGCATAATAAAAGTAGTTGACCCTGGAATGTTTGGAGAATTGGTCAATACAGGAAACTATGATATTGCCTTTGACGTCCTAGATGTGGCGGTAGCATTCCCTAATGATATATATCCATTCTTAGATTCGTATCATAGTAGACATGTAAAACCGCTTGGAGAGTATCAGACCGCTGGAGACAGAATGAAGTCTAGATTAAAGTCTAAAGATTTAGACAAGATTACAGATACCCTTGCCAATATGGACCCTGATAGCTCTAAGTACGCCCTATATGCCAAGAGAGGTCTGGATATATGGTTCAGAGAGTTACCTTCTGTTCCTCTTGTAGAAAAGATGTTTGTCCAGGTTTTTTCTGACCAATATTGGAAAGGCTGGCCTACCGAAGGGAATATGTATCATGTTCCCTATCAATGGTGGCCTAGTTTTATCTTCATTCTCTTTAAACTAAAGCCAGCTAGTTAGTTTGATAAGTGCCACTCAGTGTAGCTATAAGCCAAGCTGAGTGGCACTATTAAAATCTATTGAATTAGGAGAAGGATAAGGATGAAAAGGTCGATTTTTAGTTATCTAGTTAATAGAATTCTTCTCTATGCATTAATATTTATCATATCTTTGAGTGCCTTCTTTTTCTTTATCAATCTTGTCCCCGGAGACCCAGTTACCCGTTATATCCAGATGCTAGAACAGAGGTATGGTTTATCAACCCCCGCATCTGAAATAGTGATACAGAAATACAAAGAGGTTTTTGGGCTTGATAAAGGTTTATTTGAAAGATACGTATCTTATCTAACTAGACTTATTTTCCATCAAGATTTTGGTCCATCCTTTGTAGCATTTCCTAAGCCAGCTATAGAGCTTATATTAGAATCTTTACCT
>JACIXS010000218.1 GCA_014360335.1 bacterium
CCTCGGCGATCGACCACTCACCCCGATCCCTGTAGATCAGAGCCATGTTGAACATCGTCTCCGCAGCGCTGTACCTGTCGCCGGTGCGCTCGAAGAGCTCCAGGCTCTTCTGGTAATGATCCAGCGCCTCCTCCCAGCGGAAGATGTCAGCATATGCATTTGCCAGTATCCCGTGCATCTCCGCAGCCATCTCAACATCACCTGCCCTCTCGATCTCCTCAAGCTTTTTGAGATACCCATCGATATCTACAGATGCCTCTCCGCGGCATGATCTCACCATATCTATGTTCGCCCGGAACTCCGTGGCTGCCTCGTGATCGCCTGCACGCATCGCGCACTCTGCTGCCAGCCTGAAGTGATCGACTGCAAGCGACCACTCGCCCCTCCTGTGGTACAGGAGCCCGAGGTTGTTCAGAACCATCGCGGATGCCCCCGAATCCTCAAGCCCCTCGAAGATCTCGAGGCTCTTGTGGTAGAGCTCTATCGCCCTCTCCCACTCCCCTCTCCTGT
>JACIXS010000022.1 GCA_014360335.1 bacterium
TACGACTAAAGGAGGAAAACGGAAGTTATAATGGGTCTCAAGAGATCTTTAATAAAGAACTGGAGAGATTACTTTTTCGTGCTTATAATGGTCCCAAAAGAGGAGATGAGAAGAAGGCTTTTGTAAAAAGGACATGGGCAGACCTGAAAGATTTATTCTGGAATATGGGGGGTAATATAGAAGACTTTATTAATCTTTTATATACTGTGAGTTTTATGGTTAAGGGAGGCAAAGAATGATTTATAAAATAAAGCCTACAGACACATTATTCTTTAGAACTGGAAGACCTTTCAGTATGGGAGATGAAACCTGGTCAGACACTATTTTTCCTCCATATTCATCAACATTTTATGGAGCATTGAGAACTTTTATCATATTTAATCGTGAGGGTCTTCAGGCTTTTAAAGAAGGTAGATATATGAATGATATTGGCTCTCCAGAAAGTAAAGGAGGCATGAGAATCTATGGACCTTTCCTTTATAAGGATACTACTTTATACTTCCCTGTTCCACTAGATTTAGTAGAAGTCAAAGAAAGTACTAAAAGGAAGCTCTTACCTTTAGAGTTTACTGATACTTCAGAAATCTTTATATCTAACTATTCCTTCGAGAAAATATTAGTTTATAAAGGAGACCTAGATGTAGATGAGCCTGAAGGGTTTCTAGATGAAATTTCTTTAAAAGACTATCTACTTGGAAAGACTGAAAGTTTATATAGAAAAGAACCTTTCGAATTCTACAAAACTGAACTAAAGATTGGAATTTCTAGGGAAAAGAATACGCTTACTTCAAAAGAAGGATATCTATATCGTATACCTTTAATAAGATTAAATGAGAATACTAGCTTTATAATCGAATTGGAAAATATAGAGGATATACCTAAAGAAGGCTTACTTCAGCTAGGGGGAGAAGGAAAGGTTGCTTTATTAGAAGAAGTTAATAGCGACTTATTAGATAATCTAAAGAATTTAAAGCTTAATTTAGAGAATGGATACTTCAAGTTGTATCTAGTAACACCTTCCATATTTAATAACGGATTTTTACCTTCTTGGATAGATAAAAAGTCTTTAGAAGGAGAAAAAGATGGTATCAAAGTAAAACTGGTAGCAGTTGCAGTAGGGAAACCCTTAAAGATTGGAGGTTGGGATCTGGCAAGGCAAGAACCAAAGCCAATGTATAACGCTGTTCCAGCAGGAAGTATTTACTATTTTAGAATTATCGGCAACTATCCATTCGAAAAAATTAAAGAGAGTTTTCACTTTAAGAATATTTCTGATATAAATCCAGAAGAAGGGTTTGGTTTGAGTTTGGTTGGGAAGGTGATAGTATGAAGAAAGTAATTACAATGGTTGGAACTTCCATATTTGAAAATTGTCTTGAAAGCGGAATAGATATAAAAGATTACTATGAGCCACTAAAAGAGAGGCGTTTTAAAGAGTGCAAAAATGAAGAAGAGAGAATTAAGAGATTAAAGAAAAAGATTGAGGATTGGTTTGACCGAGAAAGTAATAAAGAAGATATCTCTGCTGAGATAAAGAGTTTAGTAAAACTAAAACAAGAAATAAAAGAAGACTTTGAAATACATCTTTTACACTCTGATACAATTCTAAGCTATCTAGCTGGAGAAATTATAAAGGAGAAGCTTAGAGATATAAATGAATTTGCTGATATTAAAGAAGATTCTATAAAACTCATCAATATAGATTCTCTACAGGTATGGGATAGAGGAGAATTTAATAAAGGAATGTCAAACCTTATCAGTGAGATCTATCAAATAGCTCAGGAATACTGGGATAATATAATAATAAACATTACGGGAGGATACAAGGCAACAATTCCATACTTAACAATTCTCGCTCAGATAAATAGATGCCTAATCTACTATATTTTTGAGGATACAGATGCATTGATAAAAATTCCCAACATTCCATTCTCAACAGAATGGTATAATCTAGATAACTTAATAAAGTATGAAGAAAAGCTAAAAATACTTGAAAAAGGAATAGATAATAGAGATGATTTTGAAAAGATCAAAAATAGTGAATTTTATAAAGAATTCAGTTTTTTAATTTGGGAGGATGATATAGATGACCAAACGATAGCAGCGTTAAACCCTATTGGCAAGATAATCTACGAAAAATACAAACAAAAATACTTTACCTTCTACTGCACAAAAGACACTTCTATAAGAATAGATTCTGATGAAAGATTAAAGACTATAATAATAAAACAATTTTCTAATGAGCAGACTAGACGGAACAAAACGGAAATGAAAAATGGACATTCTGTTTATGATGCAGGAGATAATCCATTTAGATTCTTCTATACAGAAAGAGATGGTAATATTTATATCTATAAAGCATTTAATAACCATGATGAGTATATTAGATACCTAGAGAAGACTCCTTATAGTGAGGATTTACTTAAGCAAGAATTTATTCTTAAGAGGATTAGGAGGGAGGAATAAGGTATGTTTAGAGATTCAAAATTATTCTTTATAATTGCTGAGACACCACTTCATCCTGGAAGTGGTAGTGAGGTTGGTTTGGTGGATCTACCAATCCAAAGAGAAAGATATACAGATTTTCCCAAAATAGAAAGTTCTGGACTTAAGGGATGTATAAGGGAAGCATTTGAAAACTTTAACGAGAAAATAAACATAGATAACATATCCATATCAGCGAATGATAAAGAGTTAATCTCTATAATTTTTGGGCCTGAAGAAGGAGAGTTACATGCAGGTGCTATTGCCTTCACAGATGCAAAGATCCTGCTCTTTCCTGTAAAATCTCTAAAAGGAGTCTTTGCCTGGATAACTTGTCCTATAGTGTTAGAGAGACTGAAGAGAGATATCAACGTGTTAGGATTAAAAATTAATGAACTAGAGATAGATTTTGCAAAGTTAGTTAAGACGGTTCCTGATAATTGTGAACTGTTAATCAATTCAAAAGTGGTTCTTGAAGAATTTACTTTTGATGTGGAAAGTTGCGATAAAACAAAACAGATAGCTGAGTTTTTATCTAGGGTAATCTTTCCTGAGAATAAAGACAGAAATATATATAAGTTCTGGAGAGAAAAATTAAAAAAAGATTTAGTTATCATTAGTGATGATGATTTTATGGAGTTTGTTAAGACTTCAACAGAGGTCATAACAAGAATTAAGATAGATGATGCAGTCGGAACAGTAACTAAGGATGGGGGTAATCTATGGACTGAGGAATATCTACCTCAAGATACAGTGCTCTACTCTATCGCTATGTTTTCTCCATTAAGAGTAGATAAAGAAAGAAAAGACAAATTTGAAATTTTCAAAGGCAAGAGTTTAGAAGAAGAAAGGAAAATTGTAGCTCGAATTTTTGAGCAGGGATTGCCTAATGTTATTCAAATTGGAGGAAACCAAACTATTGGAAAAGGAATCGCTAGAATTCAACGCTTAGAGAATAGAGTGGAGGAACAAGATGAATAATAAGGAGACAATTATTAATAAACTCGAAAAAGGAAGAGCGGAATTTGCATATGAATGTATGATGAAAATAGTAAACACTACTGATGAGAAGAAGAAGAAAGAGTATCGCTCTTATATCCGTAGACTCCCTACAATGATTCTAACAAATGGGCTTGGTCAAGCCCTTGCATTCGTAGTTGCAAAAAGCGAAAATGGAAATGCTTATAAGCTTATTTATAAGCAACTCACTAACTACATGAAAAGTAAATATATCACTAAAATTCAGATGCCTCAAGACGAAAAAGAGTTTCTTAAATGGGTAATTTCGTGCGACTCTCAAACTTATAGGTATATAACCCAAGAAATTCTTGCCTTCTTAAATTGGCTCAAAAGATTTGCAGAAGGAATGATAGAGGAGTAAAAAGATGGTAAGTATTAGAATTCCAGAAAATAATAAATATTTTCCTTATGATACTTTTAAGATTCTTCAAGACATAAAGAACTTCAGTGAAGAGAATAATTTCTATTATCTCCTGAATATCCCTAAAATAGATTCTAGAGGTGGAAAATTAGACATAAAAATCAATGAAGATATTCAAGACTTCAAGTGGAAAAAAGAATTGCTGGAAAGTATAGTTAAGAGACAGAATTATGTTATTACTCAGATAAAACGCGAAGGTTATCTTCTAGAAACTTTTACTGCAAATCTTCTCTGGAGACTTGTTATTGGACTTGGGACATCTCATCCACAAGAAGTATCTATGACCCTGCATCACATCTATGGAATACCTTATATCCCTGGTAGCGCTATAAAGGGAGTTACGAGATACTGGACAGTTCTAATATTTGCAGAGAAACTTAGAGAGGCGAATATTTGCTTAGAAGATGCTATTAGAAAGGTTTCTAAAGCTCTTGAGGATGGAAACGAATTGGACATAGAAGTTAATAACACAAGATTTAAAGACTTAATTACTATTTTTGGTACTCAAAAACAAGAGGGGAAAGTCATTTTTATAGATGCTTATCCGGTAAATGATATTAATCTAAAGATAGACATTATAAATCCACATTATCCAAAGTATTACTCTAGAAATGAACCCCCAGCAGACTGGCAATTACCCACCCCTATAAAATTTCTTACTGTCGAAAGGACTTCTTTTAAATTCTATCTTCTAAGTAAGAACCCTCAACTTCTCTCTCTAGCTAATACCTGGTTAAAGGATGCCTTGAGTAATGTAGGTATTGGGTCAAAGACTTCGCTAGGATACGGAATCTTTTCAGTAACATAGGAGAATATCTAATACTCTGTAACCCTCTTAGACTCTGTTAGCCAAGTTGACTACTAGGTTATACGTGAACCAGCCATCGTTAGTTATAAAGTACTCTGATTTGGCATTTGCAGAGTCTCTCTGAATCCCTATACCATCAGAATAGGGAGTAAATGAGACAATCTTGTCATAGCTTATCCTAAAGCTCTTTAGTTTTCCGCCAAAGTAGATGTGCTTATCAGTAACACACAATACACCCTCATCGACTTTGGTAAGTTTTGTCTCTTCAATTGGATAACCTCTAAACCCTCCTACTCTATAGTATACGCCCTTCATAATGCGAATACTAGCTCCCTGAGAGCCTCCTACATAGTGTCTATAAGTTTTAAACTGATAGTATTTTACGTCATTGAAAATCCAGACAGGAGTTTCATTTTTTAAGAGATTAAACGGTAAAACACCTTTTATATTTAGTCTGTTCGGTACTTTACCCTCTAGTAGGTCTCTCAATACCAAAGCCTTAATAAATTTCTCATAAGCTTTATTAGAACTTAGCTCATCCGTATTGAAACCAAAAGTAAGTAAGACATCTTTCAGTCTATCTTCCTCCTCTTGCGTAAGTATATTATCCTCTAACGCCTTATCTATAGCCTCCTCCAAACCAGTTAGAATTAAGGTTTTCAACTCATCCCCACCTATATAACTCTCCCCTGCTATCTGGAGTATCTCATCTCTATCTACCTTACTTGTTAGAGAATCTGCAATCATAGACCTGATAACAAAAGCTCCGCTATTGTGCTTCTCCCTACACTCCCTGTGTTCCCTTCTTAGAAATCCTGCTGGTTTACCACAAAACTTACATAGACCCATAGGATCTCCCTCTTTATACCAAGTTATCTTTAGTATTAAAATTATACTACAATAATGAAAGTGTCATATCTTGTCCCCTAGAGAGGAAACCTAGTCTCTCCTCCCTACCCTATCTCCCCGGAGGAGAGATATCTGTATATCTTATCTGCGAGGAGTTCTTGCTCCCTCCAATGGCCAAATACTGTCCCTTTGGGTAAAAGTCTATTAAGAATCTTCTTGTATTTAGGGGATACCAGATTGGGTTTAAGTTTACCTAGCGGAGTCTGTGGTAAAGGTAAAAATGCATGGGCATGGATCCTTACACCAATATTTACCAAATCCTCGATAACCTTTATGGTTTCGTCTATATCTGCCTCCATCTCGAATGGCAATCCAAAGATGAAGTCTACATTTACAGTAAAGCCTAACTTTCTCGCAATATGGACCGCATTATAGATATCGGAAACGGTATGCCCCCTATGTGTAAGTTCTAAGATTCTATCACTCCCAGACTGAGCACCAATAGTTATATTCCTGTTATTCCCATACTTAAGTATTAATTCTAATGTCTCCTCTTTTACCTGCTCAGGTCTAACCTCTGAAGGAAATGTTCCTATAAAGATTCTTCCCTCTGAACCTATGACCTTTCTTATCTCGCCAAAAAGCGTATCTAAAATCTCTAGATTTAAAGCTTTTCCATCCAAAGAACCGTAGGAAAAGATTGATGGAGCTATAAACCTTACATCGGTAAGATTTCTCTCCTTCATAATTTTTATATATTCAAGAATCCTATCTATGCTTCTATGCCTAGGGGTTACACCAAATATCCTTGGCGTCTGACAGAAGTAACAGCCAAAAGGACAGCCTCTGGAGATTTCTATAGGGTTAAACCTTTCAAACTTGAGAGAAAAGGGTATATACTTATCTAAGTCAACAGGCTTTCTGAATCCTGTAAAGTAAAGCTCTCCATTTTTATCTAGGAGAGAGATTCCCTTTATGTTAGAGTAATCTTCATCTTTAATAACCTTCTCTAGGAGTTCTATGAGAGTATCTTCTCCTTCTCCCCTAATAACAAGGTCAAAGCCCATCCTTAAAGTGCCAAGTGGGTCTCCCGTAGGATGTGGTCCACCTGCTATAGTTAATATCCTATCTTTGTATCTATCTTTTATGTCGCTTATTACCTTATAGATGTCCCAGATCTGGGGAGTCAAAAAGGAAAAAGCTAGAATAACCCTTTTGTAAAGTTTGATTAACTCATCCAATGCTTGTAATAGCTTTATCTGGTCTTCTACAAAATATATATCTAGATTCTTAACAGTCGAACTGCTCTCTATAGCTCCAAGAAGAACATTAAAGCTGTATCTATTATCTCTAGTATAAAATATAACCAAGGCACAGTCTCTTCTCACAAGAGATATTATACATAAAAAGCGATTTACAAAACAGGGCTTAGCTGGTAAAATTCTCTTAGTTAAAATGAAGTTACTAGGAGAGGTTATACGATGAATATATACGTCTTGGTAAAACAGGTGCCAGCCACTGATAAAGTAAAGATAGACGAAACCACTGGAACGATGAAAAGAGAAGAGGTTGAGGCGGTAATTAATCCTCTAGACCTCTATGCAATAGAGGCCTCCTTACAGATAAAGGAGATGTGTAAAGGAGAAGTAAATATAACCTCTATCTCTATGGGACCACCAAAGGCTGAAGAGGTATTAAAAGAGGCTATCTCTATGGGATGTGATAGAGGGATTCTTCTCTCTGATAAGGCATTTGCAGGTGCAGATACCTGGGCTACTTCTTATACTATTGCCACACTTATAAAGAAACTTGAGCCCTTTTCTCTGATAATAACAGGAGAAAGGGCAACCGATGGAGAGACAGGACAGGTGGGACCAAGCCTAGCAGGGCAGTTAGACTTACCTATAGTTACCTATACTAGTAGGATAGTAGAAATAAATAATGAATATGTTATTGTCGAAAGAGAAACAGAAGATGGAACAGAAATACTTAGAATGAGACTCCCTGGAGTCATATCAGTAACAAAGGCTATAGGAGAACCAAGGCTTCCTACTCTGAAGGGGAAGATAAAGGCAAGAGATACTAAGATAGATGTCTTTGACCTTGAAAAACTAGGAGTAAAAAAAGAAGAGGTTGGATTGTTGGGGTCTCTTACAAGAGTAGTAAAGGTGTTCTATCCTAAAGTATCAAGGGCAGGTAGAAAGATAAGGGTAAAAGACCCAGAAGAGGCAGTTAATTCTATTATAGAATTCTTGCAGGAAAGAGGTATCCTATGAGTAGAGAGGTTATAATACTAGGAGAGGTAAGAAAGGGCAATATCCACCCCGTTACCTATGAGCTATTGGCGTGGGGTAAAGGAGTCTCTGAAAAACTAAAGACAGAGCTTTCAGCATTAATCTTGGGATATAACCTAAAAAACCTAGAAGAGGTTATACACTATGGAGCAGATAAGGTATACTACTTTGAACATCCAAGGCTTGATATATTCAATCCAGAAGTTTATGCAGAGGTCTTAGTTCCATTTATAAAAGAGATAGAACCTAATATAGTCCTAGCAGGGGCTACAACTACAGGTAGAACCATAATGCCATACTTAGCAGGAAAATTAAAGGCAGGACTCACAGCAGACTGCACATCATTAGATATAGAGGAAGAAACAGGACTTCTACTACAGACAAGACCTGCTATAGGTGGAAACGTCCTTGCCACTATAAAGACCCCTAATTCTAAACCTCAAATGGCAACGGTAAGACCTAAGGGGAAAAAGCCACTTGAAAAAGACACAAAAAGAGACGGGGAGATTGAAATAATTAAACCCTATATAAATCTAAATTTTAGGATAGAAAGGCTGGATTTTAAGCCTAGAGAAGAGGAAGTTTCTTTAGTGGATGCAGAGGTTGTCATCTCTGGAGGAAAAGGCTTAAAAGAGCCAAGAAATCTTTCTCTACTCTTTGATATATCTAAGTTAATAGACTCTTCAGCGGTGGGAGCATCTAGGGCTGTTGTAGATATGGGCTGGATAGGGTATCCACATCAAGTAGGATTAAGTGGAAAGACTGTAAATCCTAAAGTCTATATTGCAGTTGGTATATCAGGTGCTGTTCAGCACCTAGCAGGTATGATGAACTCCGAAAGTATAATCGCAATAAATAAAGACCCCGAAGCTCCTATATTTCAAATAGCAGACCTAGGGATAATAGGAGATGCCTTGGAGATTTTGCCAATCCTAAAGAGAAAACTGGAAGAGAGGAAGAATAATGTTTAAGAAGGTAACTAGAGAGATTATAGATAAACTAGTTGATATCTGTGGAGATAATGATGTCTCTACGGAAGAGGAGGACTTAGAGAGGTATTCCCAAGATGAATCAGGCAGGTTCTACGCCCACCCACCCGAAGTTGTTGTAAAGGTGGAAAGCACTGAAGAGATATCGAAGGTCTTAAAATTAGCCAACGAACACCTTATACCCGTTACACCCAGAGGCGCAGGAAGTGGAGTAGTAGGTGGAGCTGTTCCAATATATGGGGGTATACTCTTATCTTTGGAAAAGATGAATCAGATATTAGAGATAGACAGGGTCAACCTTGTGGCAGTTGCCGAGCCTGGAGTAGTAACCAATGACTTGTGTAAAAAAGTGGCAGAAGAGGGGCTCTTCTATCCTGGATATCCTATGAGTGTGGAGACGAGTTTCCTAGGAGGGAATGTTGCTACAAACGCTGGAGGAAGTAAGGTAATAAAGTACGGAAACACAGGACACCATATATTAGGACTGGAGGTAGTCTTACCCTCGGGTGAGACCTTATCCCTAGGAGGAAAGAGAAGAAAAGATTCAAGTGGATATAATCTCTTAAACCTTATGATAGGTTCTGAAGGGACACTTGGTGTATTTGGTAAGGTTATAGTAAACCTTATACCACTTCCACAATACGTGGTCGACCTATTGGTCCCCTTCCCTACTGTAGAATCTGCTATTAAAACCGTTCCTGAAGTTATAACTGAGAGTAAGGTCTTACCATGCGCAGTTGAATTTTTAGACCGTCCTTCAGTAGAGGTGGCAAGCCTATACACAAGAAGTAGGTGGGAATATCAAGATAGAGCAGAATCTTATCTTCTCATACAGTTTGATGGGAATAATAAGGCTCAACTAGAAGAGGCATATATAAGGGCAGGAGAGGCTTGTCTAAAGTCAGGAGCTTTAGAGGTCTTTGTAGCGGAGAATCCATTTGCCTCTGAAAGATTATGGAGGTTAAGGAGAAACTATCTAGAAGCAATAAAGGCGATAGACCCATATGTAGTCACTGGTGATGCTGTTGTTCCCACATCTCTGATCCCCAAGATGTTAATGAGGATAAAGGAGATTGCTAAAGAGTATAAGACAGAGATACTCTGTGTAGCTCACGCAGGTGATGGAAATATCCATTCTGCACCATTAAAGCCAAAAGATATAGACCCAGAGGATTGGCAGGAGATACAGGAAGAGATACTAGATAAGATAGCGGTAGAAGCTAGCTTACTTGGGGGAGCACCAAGTGGAGAACACGGTATTGGATACGTCAAGAAGAAGGCATTGTATCTATCTAAGAAGAAAGAGATACCACTTATGAGAGAGATAAAGAAAGTCCTAGACCCTAATGGCATTATGAATCCTGGGAAGGTATTCTAGGCTGATATCGGGATAGGGCTAGGAGACTACACTTAATCCTAGATCTACCAGAATCTTTCTTAGCTCCTCTCGTTTCTCCGGTCTAATATCCTTAACAGGCCTAATAGCAGAGCCAAGGTCAAACCCTATCAATTTTACAGCCTCTTTTATTACTACAGGAAAGGTCCCTAGATCAAAGGCTATTCTAAGAGGAGCTAACTTGTATTGAGCCTCTAAAGCGGACTTTAAGTCTCCTTTCTTGAAGTATTCGTATATGCTAACAACAAGTCTAGGAACAACATTAGCGGTAGCAGCAATAGCCCCTGTCCCTCCATAAACTAAAGTCCCAAGTATAAGTGTATCTCTTCCAGCTAGCACCTGAAATCCTTTATGGGATAGGAGCCTTATATATTCTCCGGTTAAAGTTAGATCCCCGCTACTATCTTTGATACCAACGATATTATCAATCTCTGACAATCTGCTTACCAGTTTAACAGAAAGCGGTATATTTGTTCTAGAAGGATTGGCATAAAGAAGTACAGGGATAGAAACAGATTCTGCTATCTCTTTGTAGTAGTCGTATAATTCATCCTCGTCGGGCTTTATATAATATGGGGTTATGGCAGATAGAGCTTGTGCTCCAATCTTCTCTGCTGTTTTAGCCAATTTTACTGCTTCCCTTGTAGTTACCGCACCTACACCTGCATACACCGGAACACGTCCATTTACCTCATCCACTGCGATCTCTAAGACCTTCTGTTTTTCCTCAGATGTCAAAGCGTAGAATTCTCCCTGACTGCCATTTATAAAGAGACCATGGACTCCATTATCGATGAGATAATTTAGAAGTTTTCTGAAAGGAGTTTCTCTTATATTACCCTTATCATCTACAGGGCTAACTACAGCTGGAATAATTCCTTCTGCCTTAAACATAGGTCCTAGCTCCTCCTAAAATAAAAAATGGCTCCCCGGGTAGGACTCGAACCTACAACCAACCGGTTAACAGCCGGCCGCTCTGCCTGTTGAGCTACCGAGGAACACAATAATATTATAAAACAATATATCAATTAGTCAATACTAAGATAAAAAACTGGTGCCCCCAAGGGAATTCGAATCCCTGTCTCGGCCTTGAAAGGGCCGTGTCCTAGGCCTCTAGACGATGGGGGCATTTCTGGTGAGCCGCACAGGGATCGAACCTGTGACACCCTGATTAAAAGTCAGGTGCTCTACCACTGAGCTAGCGGCCCAGCCTAATCTATTTTAACAGATAAATTCTATTTTGTAAATAGTCAATGTTAACTGATCTGTAATCACTTTTTGATCCCCTCCAATATAAGCACCAACCTCCCTGTCTTACTTACCATTAAGGCCATACTATAAATATCTACAGCTAAAGATATCGCATACCTTATAAAACTTATCTTCTTTTCCTCTAAGTCT
>JACIXS010000219.1 GCA_014360335.1 bacterium
ACCGCAGGAGTTATTTTAATTATTCCCTTCGTGGTAGATTTTTTTATTAAAGCAGTTCATCGTTTCCCCTATACCTTTGGAGTCTATAGAGAAGGTAAATTGTATTGTCCTGATGAAGGGCCTAAAGGATTAGCTCAATTGATTCTAAAAATATCTGGAGGGATGAAAGAACCACATTTGGTACTGGTATTAATTGCTATAGAGGCGGTTTTTGGGGTAATGGCTATTTTCGTTTATCTGTAAGAGGAATTAGTATGTATTTCAGGAAAGACAATAGGTTATAAGATTTAAACTAGAGGTTAAGGCTATTACCAACCTGCCCTTCTTTAAAAATTGTCCTCTTATCGCTATAATAGATAGCAAGATAAAATAAAGATGAATGGTTGATTTTTGGAATTAGAATTATGAAGATATTAATAGTAGGTGCCGGGCCGGTAGGTTGTTATACTGCACAATTGTTAAAGAATATGGGCTATCATCCGGTACTGATAGAAGAGCATCTCACTCTGGGGCAACCGATACATTGTTCTGGTATTGTCTCCTCAGATCTTCTTACCTTAGTAGAATCCTACCTTTCTGATGATGCTGTTATCAGCAGAATCAATGGATTTTCTATAAATACACCTTGGGAAGAAGAATTTTCCATTAAGAAGGATGGAGTGGCGGTATTATTAGATAGGGAAAGATTTGATTCCTGTTTGGGAAGAGGGCTGGAGATTAATCTGGGAGAGCGGGTTAGTACTATTATTGAGAAAAAGGAT
>JACIXS010000220.1 GCA_014360335.1 bacterium
TTCTAAGGCAAGCTGAGCACTTCTTATCTGACTCTGTGGTGTGTATTCATTATTAGCCAATTCATACTGAAGTTTGGCTAACTCATAGCTATTTTTAGCCTGAATTACAGTAGGTAGATTATTCTGAGCCTGTTTCTTTAGAGCCTCTATATCAATCTTTACCTCTTTAAAACTTGGCTCAGTAAGGACAACCGATGTTGATGTATCTAGTCCTATAGAGAGTAACAACTTGTCAGTGGCGGACTTTAGATTAGCTTCAGCAGATGTTACTGCATTCTGAGCAGAGATAACATTATTTTCTGCCTGTAAGACATCCGCATCGGTAGCATTACCCAAAGATCTTCTCGTCTTTACAGCCTTAAGGTTTTCGTTTGCCACTTCTAGTTGTTTCTTCGCTAGATTGAGCTGATTTTGAGCCTCTAGAACAGCTAGATAGTTACTCCTTACTGTCTGAGTAACCTGAAGTTTCACATAGTTATACTGAACCTGAGCATAAGTTAGGTTATTTCTAGCCTGAGTCAATGCTACTATAAGTGTAGTCGGGTCTCCCTCTTTCTCTAAAAGAGATTGCTTTGCATCCTCAAGGTTTCTCTGAGCATCTATTACACTTTGATTCTGCTTTAGCCCTAGCTCTATAGCAGATTCCATAGTAAGTTGTACTGGCTCTTTTCCATAAACAGTACTACCAACTAGTAACATAGCAATTACCAATAAGATACAGGACCTCTTCAAATTCATCCTAACATCACTCCTTTCCTAAGACTATATTTAGTTGCATCAAGGCTATATTATAGTCTACTATTGCTTTATCTAATTCTAACATAGCCTGCTCTCTCTGAATTTTGGCAGACTCTAAGTCTAATTGAGTGATTAGACCTAGATTAAGCCTTATTTCCTGATTCTTTACCAACAATTCCTTCTGTTGTAGGTTAAGTTGTGCCTTTTCTATATTAGCCATAGCCTGCATAACAGCATTATAATACTGTCTGACAGTCAGATCTACAGTCTTTTTAGTGTTATCTAAGTTTATCTTAGCCTGTTCTAAAGCAAGACTCGCCTGTTTTATACTCTCATTACTACTTCCCCCATCAATTATAGGAACACTCACAGTAAAAGCTACAGTCCAGTCTGGAGAGGAACTTCCAGAGGTACTTTTTAAAGGGAAAGAATAAGAGAGGCTTAACTGATAGTTTTGGTTATCTATACCCATCCTAAGGTTCTGTCCATTTATCGAATAAGTACCACTCAGCCCTAAGGTTATGTTAGACTTGGTAGCATCCTTGTAATTCCTCTCCGCTTCAACCAAACTATACTGAGCATTTTTTATATCCAAGTTATTTTCTAAAGCCTCTTTTATAAGCTCCTCTAAAGAAAGACTCGATTGAGTATAAGATACTTCTTCCTTGAGAATAACGTCTCTATAGGGAATACCTAGCGTGTTAAATAAAGTAAGTAGAGCAATTCTTAGGTTATTCTTAGCCGATTCATAAGAAAGTTGACTACTCTTTAGAGCTAGCTGTGCATCCATTAGGCTACTCTCGGTTATGGCTTTCTTTGAAAACTGGTCCTGTGCTATTTTTAACTGTCTCTCAGCTAAAGCCAAACTTTTTTCAGCTATACTAAGTTGTCTTTGAGCAAAAAGAGCATCAAAGAACTGCTTAGTTACCTTTAATCTGAGATTTCTTAAACCATTTATGTAATTATTTTTAGCCTTATAATATGCAAGCCTTGCACTTAAAAGAGCTGTCCCTGCAGGTGAATCTTCGCTGAGGTTGTAAGTTAAAGATAACGTAGCAGAAGGCTGGTCAATGGTAGTGGTAATGGTACTTCCACCATACGTTTCTGTACTTTCCCCCTTTGAATATCCAAAATTACCTGTAACCCTAGGAGTTGTAAATAAAGACTGTGCCTGTTTTAATTTCGATTCAGTACTGTTTAGCTGAGCTTGAAGCAACTTTAACTCTGGAGCACTATTAATAGCGGAAAGTGCATCGTTAAGTGTCCATACCTCCTCTGATAGAACCAATTTAGGAGATAACAAAAACATAATTAATAGAATAGCTATCTTTCTCATATTATATGTAATCTCCACTAGTAGAAAATTGCCTTGGTCTTTCTTCCAAGTTAACTTTCACGTCAATTCTACTGCCCTTTCTTACTATTCTCAAAGTTACTTGGCTCTTTTTCGCCCTAAGGACTCTCAAAAGTAGAGTATTCCAGTCTTCCACCCTCTCATTGTCAATACCTACTATTATATCACCGACCTGAAGTCTAGCCTCATCTGCAGGACTAGACCTTACCACTTCCCCTACAATCACTCCGTAATCTACAGGAAGGTTGTAGTAATACGCTATCCTTCTATTGAGAGTCTCACCTCCTATTCCTAACCAGGGATGGCTCGCATACCCCTTTTTTATTATATCCTCTGCAATCTTTTTAGCAGTGTTACTCGGTATAGCAAATCCTATACCTTGTGCCCCTTGATATATAGCGGTATTTATACCTATCACCTCTCCATTACTACCTACCAATGCCCCTCCACTATTACCAGGGTTTATGGCCGCATCTGTCTGAATAAGTGTTTCTATAAGAACCCCTTTATCTGTCTGGATACTTCTCTCTAATGCACTTACTATCCCTGCAGTTACAGTTTTACCTAAACCAAAAGGATTTCCTATGGCTATAGCAATCTGACCCACCTTAAGTTTATTAGAGTCTGCTAGTCTTGCATAGGGTAAATTATCCGCATCAACCTTTATTACAGCTAAGTCGGTAAATGGATCTCTACCAATTAATTTCCCTTCCAATGTCCTTCCATCTCCAAGTGTAACCCTTATACTCTTAGCTCCCTCTATAACGTGATTATTAGTAAGTATATAACCATCCTTACTTATTATTACCCCAGAACCTGCACCTTCGGTGGGAAATGCCTGAAAGAAATACTGAACTATGCTTATTGTACTTATATTTACTACGCTAGGACCTACATTTTCAGCTACGCTCATATAGATATTCTCCATATTCGTTAAATAGTTAGGTTGTGCTAACACTAAGTCCACATTCAACATTCTATTTCCTAGGTATCCTAGTAGAAGACCTATCAAGAAAACAATAGCTATAGCTATTTTAGTTCTACGCATAGTAATCATCCTCCCTTCTTACTTGTAACTCTTCACAATCCTTTCTATTACGTCTCTCTCTATGACTCCTATCACTAAAAAATTCTTCCCTTTATAGCTCCATGCAAAGCCACTCATCCCATCAAACTGCCAATATGAATATCTTATACCTTCTATACTACTCCTTCTAACATCTGGAGGTATAGGGGGAGGGATTCGAAGGTCAAAAACCAAGACATTATTAAGTCCATCTGAGAACTGATAAGCTAGACCATCAGGAACTTCTTTTATCCCTATACACTCATACCCTTTCTCTAGTAGAGGAGAAAAAGCTGCTAAATCAGCTATTCTCTTTCTAAACTCCTCTAGAGGAATAAACCTCTCTCTACGGTCTATAACCTTAAAGCTTCTCTTTGGCTTTGTCCATATGAATAATCTCTCATCAGGTATTGTAGAAAAGTCTATATCTGTATAAAAAGAGTATTCCTGCAGTTTTCCGTCAGCAGAATACCTCTCTCTCTTTAGGATAAGACTAGTCTGGTTATCTATCCATAAAACAAGTAATGGAGCTTTACTACTCTTAGGAGTTATAAAAATCTTAGTTACATCTCTATTTAAAAATTTATCTGGTTGTCCATAAACATCATAGTTTTTTAATATAAGCTCTAAAATCTTTTTATGTATATCCTTATTGGGAGGGTCATAGAAAGAAAATCCTATAGTTAGGATATCCTTATTTGATTGATAGTAATAGCTCTTCTGTCCGTCATCTATCAGTAAATCACCAACTAGGAAAGAGGGAAAGATATACTCTCTCCTGAACTTTCCAGAGGAAAGGGCAAATACCTTGCTAACAGTTATATTGAACCTGTCTCTTATATAGATTCCGCTCGTCTCCGTACCAACGAAGTTTATCTTACCTTCTGTATTCCAGGCGTTAGATAATATCTCAACCGGGGTCTTCTCATTAGCAAAAACTAAATATACAAGCAAGAATATGGATAATATGATTATTAAAAATATCAAGAATCTTTTCATCTAGAACCTTCTCCCAAACTACTTACAGATACAATCAAACCAGGATTATTCTTTATCATATGTGTGTTATAACTCTCCATATATTCTTGTACATAGGTATTCAAAGCAGGAGAAGTCTGGACTGTTATATCCTCTCCGGGAAGATTTCTAAAGGTTATAAAGAAAAGCATCAATCCCCCGAGAGCAAATCCAACCGCCAACTTTAAGCCAAATGATAGTCTCCTTTTCCTAGTCTCCTTCTCTATCCTCTCTATTACTTGTGTTTCAAAGTAAGGACCTACTTCTAATATGGGAAAAGCTCCCATTAGTTTATGGAGCCTCTCTATATCCTCTAGTTCTACCATACATGATTTACAAGTTTTAAGGTGTTCTCTTATAATAACACTCTGGTCAAGAGGCAATTCGTTATCAAAATATGCAGAAAGTAATCTTTTTACTTCATTGCACCTCATTACTTTCGGTTACCTCCTCAATAGACTTGAGGTCACTTAGGAGTGACTTAAGCTTCATCCTCGCTCTATATAACCTTGATTCTACTGTACCTATAGGTATATCTAACATCTCACTTATCTCTTGATAGGAGAGTCCCTCAAACTCTCTAAGCACAAAAACCATCCTAAGGTCATTAGGTAAACTAGTTACCGCCTCTCTTATTCTTTCCTGTATCTCCATCCTTTCTAGGGTCTCTTCAGGACCATAATAACTACTCTGAGGTATAGTCAGCCATATACCTTCTTCTAGATTCTCCTCTCTGTTATTCTTCTCTCTAGTCTTATCCATACATAGATTTACTACAATTCTCGATAACCAGGTAGAAAACTTACTCTCCTCTTTGAACTTCTTTATATTTAGGAAGGCTTTTACAAAAGCCTCCTGGGCTATATCCTCCGCATCTTCTGAACGGCCTAGAGTTCTATATACAAGGTTTATCACATATCTCTCGTATCTCTTAACTAATTCACTAAATGCTAATACATCACCCTTTTTAGCTCTCTTAACTAGTAATTCTTCCTTCTCTTCCATATTCAGTTAACCTTCCTTAGTTTGATTGACCTCTAATTTAATGACGTATTAAGTAGTAGAAATATTCCAACGAAAGCACCAAGAATATTATACAACGGGTTAAATCATATGATAATATTAAAGAAACAATAAAACAAAAGAGGAGGGATGATTTATGGAAATTGAAAGGACTTTCTATGGTTTGACAAGGGAGGAAATCCCAATCTATCAGTACACTCTAATAAATGATGATGGCCTTATAATGAAGGTGATCCCTTATGGCTGTACTATAACCGAGTTATGGGTGCCAGATAAAAATGGAGAGTTGGCAGATATCGTCCTTGGCTTTGATACCATAAGCGAGTACGAGAATAATACTCCTTATCTTGGGTGTATCGTTGGACGTTATGGCAATCGTATAGCAAAGGGAAGATTTACTATCGATGGCATAACCTATCAGTTGGCTCTAAATGAGAGCGGAAAACCTAACCATCTACATGGTGGATTTAAGAGCTTTAAAGATGTAGTATTCAAAGCTATACCGATGAAGACCCCATATGGTCCTGCACTTAGATTGAAATATCTAAGCCATGATGGTGAAGAGGGTTATCCTGGGAATTTAGATGTAACGGTAACATATACACTCACAAATAGAAACGAGCTCAAGATAGATTATACCGCTACAACTGATAAACCAACTATCCTTAATCTAACAAATCATAGCTACTTTAATCTCCTAGGAGAAGGTTCAGGGACAATCCTAGAACATGAGCTTATGCTTAATGCTGATTATTATACACCCGCAGATGAATATCTAATTCCTACTGGAGAAATAGCTCCAGTAAAAGGGACAGGAATCGACTTTACAACACCTAGAAAGATAGGGGAGAGGATAGAGCAGTATAAAGAGTATCCTTTTGGTGGATATGACCACAATTTCATTATAAACAAAAAAGAAGGAGAGCTAGCCCTTGCCGGAAGATTGAGAGAGTATAAGAGCGGAAGAGAGATGGAGATATATACAACAGAGCCAGCTATAGTCCTCTATACTGGGAACTGGTTAGATGTAAAAGGAAAGGGTGGAAAATATTACGGAAGATACGCAGGACTCTGTTTAGAGACACAACATTGTCCCGATTCACCAAATCATCCAAACTTTCCGAACACCGTCCTAAGACCAGGAGAGATATTTACTTCTACCACAATATATAGGTTCGGAGTGATACAGGAATAAGAGATAGTCATCCTACTATATAAACGTAACGGTAATACCGTAGAATACTGATTAATAGAGATGAGACCTTACTCACCCATTTCGAGAATTCCTAGTAATTTCGTAAAAACCTAGTCATAATTTGGGGATAACCTATTGACAAATTAAAAAATTAGTGGTAATAAGGTAAGTAGAAAATATTTTGATGAAAGGGGGTGAGTAAGAATGACAAAGGCTGATCTAGTAGATGTAGTTGCTCAGAAGGTAGGACAAACCAAGAAACTTACTGCTCAAGTCATAGATCAAACCTTAGAGGCTATAGCTGAAGCGCTAAAGAAGGGTGAAAAGGTCCAGCTTATAGGATTTGGAAGCTTTGAAGTAAGAAAGAGAGCAGCTAGGAAGGGTATAAATCCTAGAACAAGGAAGCCTATAAATATCCCTGCAAAATCTGTCCCGGTATTTAGACCTGGAAAAGACTTGAGAGAAGCAGTAAAGTAGAAACTTCTTCTTGAGATAGGGGGAGATATTTTGAGATATATAATCTCCCCCTATCCTATGTTATAATTAAAGCTATGGAGTTTATAAGCCCTACAAAGGGAAGGCTTACATTTGAAGAAATGTTTAGAGAGATTATATCGTTTATTCGGGAGGAGCCGAAGAATCCCTACCATCTCATAGTTGGTACAGACTCTCTTCCCGGAGAAGAAGTATATTTTGTCACCGCTGTAATTATTCATAGGATAGGAAGCGGTGGAAGGTATTTCTATAGGAAGATTACAAATAAACATATAAAATCCCTAAGACAGAGAATCTTCTATGAAGCCACTCTTAGTTTAGAAACTGCAAGCTTAATAACTTCGCAATTAGCCAAAAATGGGGTTTCTGAGCTTCCTATAGAGATACACGTTGACATAGGAACAAAGGGTGAGACAAAGCAACTGATAAAAGAGGTTGTAGGTATGATTACATCCAGCGGATATTCTGCGAAGATAAAACCTGAATCTTTTGGAGCTAGTAAGGTCGCTGACAAACACTCTAAATAGGAGGAAAGAAGATGAGAGGAAGTAATAGGGAAATAACGGTAAAAGAAGAGAGGATAAGAAAATTTTTAGAAGAAAATGACTCTAACGGACTTCTTATAAGTTTAAGGTATAATTTTGCTTGGGCTACAGGCGGAAGGTATAATCACGTTGGACTTCTTACTGAATTAGGCCCAACTAGTTTACTAATAACTAAGGATAACTCATATATCGTAACTAATTCCATAGAGGCTCCAAGGATAGAAAGGGAAGAGGTTGGAATCCTAGAACATTACGAGTTTGCTGTATTTCCCTGGTATGACCCTGATGAAAAGCTAAAGATAGTAGAAAAGATAACTGGAGGGAATTTTGTTACCGATAGTCCTTTTGGAAGTGCAAAAGTGGTCAATCTACTTCCACTTAGATATCCCTTAGTAGAGGAAGAGGTTGAAAGAATAAAATCTCTTGGCAAATCTGCCAGTCTAAGTATGGAGGAGGTCTGTAAATCTATAAGACCAGGTCAAACAGAGTTAGAGATAGCTGGGATGATGGCAGAAAACCTTCTCTCCAAAGGGGTCTATCCTAGCGTCCTCTTAGTAGCTGGCGATGAAAGGGTTTCTAACTTTAGACATCCCATTCCAACGGAGAACAGAGTATCTCGTTATGCTATGGTAGTTATATGTGCAATGAAAGATGGTATTCAGGTTGCGGTTACTAGATTAGTCCACTTTGGAAAGATAGACCCAGAATTAAGGAAAAAACATAATGCGGTAGTAAAGGTCGATTCCGTTCTTATACACAATACAAAAGTAGGGACAAGGTGGAGTGATATCTTAGAAAAGGGTATAAAGGCATACGAAGAGGTTGGATATCCTGATGAATGGAAGAAACATCATCAAGGTGGTCCTACTGGCTATCAAAGTAGAGAGTTTACAGTAAATCCAAAGACTCAAGGATTTGTAGGTAAGTGGCAACCTATAGCATGGAATCCTTCTATAACAGGGACAAAGTCTGAAGATACTATCCTCGTTGGAGAGAAAGCTCCAGAAATAATAACCCCTACATTTGATTGGCCAGTCATAGATGTAGAGGTAGAGGGCACAATATACAAAAGACCAGACATATTGGAGAGGTAGAGTATGAAAGCATTTATTATGGCAGCTGGTGAAGGAACTAGACTTCGCCCTCTTACATATATAAGGCCTAAACCTCTAGTCCCACTAGGAAATAGACCTATAATTACTAGAATTATATCCCTCCTAAAAGCCAATGGGATTACCGATATCATAATAAACCTACACTATAAGAAGGAAAAAATAAAAGGGTTTCTAGGGGATGGAAAAGACTTTGGAGTAAATATCACATATTCCGAGGAAGAGGTTCTCTTAGGAACAGCTGGAGGGGTAAAAAAAGTAGAAGACTTGCTTCCAGATACCTTTATAGTTATAAGTGGTGATATAGCAACTGACATAAACATCGGAGAGATGATAGCCTTTCATAAAAAGAAGAATGCATTAGTTACGCTTGCTGTTACCATAGTTGATGACCCTACAAAATATGGCGTCGTTTCACTAAATAGCGATGGAAAGATTCAGAAATTTCTAGAAAAACCTTCAAGAGATAAGGTGTTCAGTCCTATTGTTAATGCAGGAATATATGTGCTAGAAAAAGAGGTTTTAAAAGAAGTTCCACAAGGGACTTTTTATGACTTTGGTAAACAACTCTTCCCAGCTCTTATGGAAAAACATGCCCCTCTGTACGGTTACCTCTCCAGTGGTTACTGGATGGATATAGGGAGTATAGTTGATTACAAAAAGGTTCATAGCGATATAGGAGACGGAAAACTGCAGATACCTCATTATGGAGAATTATTTACAGACAATGTAAGAATAGGGATTGGAACATATGTAGATAAAGCAAATTTCTTTGGCAGTGTCTTTATTGGTAATGGAGTGGAATTTGAAGAGGGAGTAACCGTTGTAGGTCCCTCGTTTATAGGTGACTCTGTAAAGATAGAAAAAGGAACAAGGATAGAAAGCTCTATTATATGGGATAATGTTCATATAGAAGAGTCTGCCACAATAATTAGGTCTGTAATTGGAGATAATTCAAGGATATTAAAAGAGAGTTATATAGTAGATGGAGTCTTTTGTAAAATCCCAAGAGAGGCTATAGATAGTTGAGAGTATTAGTAACTGGTTCTAGTGGACAGTTAGGTAAAGCGGTAGTAGAAGTCTTTTTCAAGAATAATATAGATGTCTATCCTATTCCACATACAAGATTAGATATTACTGATAGACGAGCGGTAGAGGACATCATAAAGGCTTACCTGCCAGAGATAGTCATAAACTGCTCAGCACTTACAGATGTAGACCTATGTGAAAGAGAAAAGGATAGAGCCTACAAGGTTAATGCTTTAGGTCCTAAAAATCTAGCGATAGTCTCTGAGAAGTATAATATACATCTTATTCACATAAGTACCGACTATGTCTTTGATGGGGAAAAAGAAACCCCATACACAGAGTTTGATAATCCTAACCCTATAAATATCTATGGTAAAAGCAAATTAGAGGGGGAGTATTTTGTAGAGAGATTCTCGAAAAGATATACTATAGTAAGGACAAGTTGGCTCTACGGGGATGGAAATAATTTTGTAAGAAAGATGATAGAGAAGGCTAAGAAGGAGAAAGTTCTTAAAGTTGTAGATGACCAATTTGGTTCTCCAACCTATACGTATGATGTCGCAAAAGCCTTATTAAATATTGCTAAAGATGGAGCCTATGGACTTTATCACTGTGCAAATAAAGGGGTTGTATCTAGGTTTGAAGAGGCTAAATTTATAGTAGAAAAACTAGGGCTAAATGTAGAGGTTATCCCTGTAAAGAGCGAAGATTATCCTACTCCAGCTAAAAGACCTAAGTATACACCTTTAGAAAATTATCTATTAGAGTTAGAAGGAATATTTTATGCTAGAAGCTGGGAACTAGCAATGGAAGATTTTTTAAGGGGGGAAGATCTATGAAGATACTTCTAGTAAATCCACCGATGGCAAGTTACTATCATAGACTTGGACTAAAGTATCCTCCTCTAGGGGTTGGATATATAGCAGGAATTTTACAAAGGGAAGGATACAAGGTAAAGGTCGTAGATTTAAACGTAGAAACAATAAAAATTAGTAGTATTCCATATCAAGACTTTGACGTAGTAGGCATCTCTACAGATACTACTAGATATCCCTTAGCCATCAACATTGCTAAATATGCCAAAGCTAAAGGATGTAAGGTAATTATAGGGGGACCTCACACAACATTTTTAGATAGAGAAGCGTTAGAGACAGGATGTATAGACTATGTGGTAAGAGGAGAGGGAGAGTATATAATACTAGACTTAATAAGGGCTCTAGAAGGGAAAAAGGATATAAGAGATGTAAAAGGGGTTTCCTATGTCAAAGAAGGGGAATTTATAAGAAACCCTAATGCAGAGCTAATAAAAGACCTAGACGCTCTTCCATTTCCTGCTAGGAACCTCCTTCCTATGAATAGATACACCGCAAAATTAGAAGGAACTTATGCAACATCACTTGTTACATCTAGAGGTTGTCCCTTTAACTGTAGCTTCTGTTCTGCGTCAGCCTTCTCTGGTATAGAGTGGAGAAGCAGGAGTGTAAAGAACATACTAGAAGAGTTAAATATTCTGTATAAAAAGTATGGGTTTAAGGCAATAGCATTCTTCGATGATAATTTTACTCTAAACCCCAATAGAGTTACCGAACTTTGTGAAGAGATACTTAAGCTTGGATGGAAGTTTAAATGGTGGGCATTCTCAAGGGTAGAAGGGATACTAAACAATCCTAAGATGGTTGAACTTATGGCAAAGGCTGGTAATTATATGGTCTTCATTGGTTTTGAAAGTGCCAACCAAGATGTTTTAGATAGCTTTAAGAAAAAACTTGTGGTGGAAAAAGCCAGAGAAGCTATTAATATACTTCGTAAGAATAAGATAAAGGTTATGGGAAGTTTTATTATTGGGGCTATGGAAGAGACAAAAGAGATGATACAGAAGACTATAGACTATGCAAAAAGGTTAGACCCAGACATAGCTCAATTTTCTATTCTAACTCCATATCCGGGTACTGCCCTGTTCGAAGAGGTAAAATCAAGGCTCATAAATAAAAACTGGTTATTATATGATGGTGGACATAATGTCTTTAGATTAGAACATCTAACTCCTAAAGAGGTAAGATGGTTAATAGCTAAGGCTTATATATCATTCTACAGTAGACCTAAGAGATTAATAAAGCAGGGGATATCAAGCCTCTGGAGTATGTTGATAGGGTATAAATTAAGCAAAAGAGTCCCCTTAAGATTTATAGAGGGAGATTGGTGCAAGATAGAAACCTAAAGGATATAGAGGGGTTCGTAACTAGATACTATAAAAGGAATTTTATAGTTAATAGTTTAGATATGGCATTCTTTAGTATGGGCTCAACCTTCTATTCGATCTCTACAATATTTCCCGTTCTTATCAAGAATTTAGGTGGCAGTAATATACATATAGGACTCCTGCCAGCTATAGCCAACCTAGGCTGGACCATACCAAGTATAATTGGTGCAAGGATGATAGCAAAACTCCCTAGAAAGCTAGATTTCATCTTAAAGTGGACTATAGGAGAAAGGCTTCCTTATCTAATTATTGCATTCTTACTAATACTACTAGCTAACTCAAATCCAACTGTAACTCTATACATATCTTTATTCTTATTATTCGTTGCTACTCTAACTGGTGGTATCCTCTATCCTGCTTGGTTAGACTATATAGCAAAGATTATACCTCCTGCTAAGCGAGGAACTCTCTTCTCGGTAGGGTTTGGTATAGGTGGAATCCTAGGAATATTTGCATCTTTTATAGCAAGAAGATTTTTAGAGGCATATAGCTTTCCCTATAACTTCTTCTACTGTTTTATAAGTGCCAGTATTGCTTTAGGATTATCATATCTCTTCATAGCCTTAGCTAAAGAACCAGAGCTGATGGTAGATTCCGATGACTTGAGTTTAACTCAATATATAAAGAGCCTTCCAGATATTCTAAAAGCAGATAGAAACTTTACACTATACATCTTAGGAAGGGTCCTTTCGGCATTTGGAAGTATGGGGATAGGCTTTTATACGATATATAGTCTTAAGGTGTTTAATCTCGGGGACGATTACGCAGGAATATTTAGTGCCTTTCTCTTAGGTTCCCAAACGGTATCAACATTCTTGGTAGGTCCTCTAGGTGACCTAAAAGGACATAAACTTGTTCTATCTATAGGTATATTATCTCTTCTATTAGGTTATCTAGGGCTTATATTAGGTATTGGTCCCTGGTCTGCTTATCTAGCTTTCATATTCTTAGGGATAAACAATAGTACTTTTATGACCTCTGGGATGGCGTTACTTACAGAGTTTGCCCCTATAGAACTTAGGCCTGTTTATGTAGGACTATCAAATACTCTAATAGGACCTTTCAGCTTTACCGCTCCAATAATAGGCGGGATTCTAGCCAACAAATTTGGATATAAACCTATGTTTCTTATCGCATTTGTCCTAGCCTTTGTGGGTTTTCTCATAATGGCATTCCTAGTGAAAGAACCGAGAAAGACTAGTCAAGAAGATTAAGATACTTACAAGCACTATGGTTCCTCCAGGAGCTATGTTCATATAGTAAGACAGAAATAGTCCTAGGATGACAGAAATAACACCAATAGATACAGAAGATAGAAGTGTTCCCTTAAAGCTCTTAGAGATCTGCATACCAGTAGCCACTGGGATAACTATAAGGGCAGAAGCCAAAAGTATACCTGCTATCCTTATGGTGATAGCCACAGTAATGGCACTTATCAAAACAAGAAAGGTATCCAATACCTCTACAGGGAGTCCACTAGCTTTTGCTGAGTCTTCATCGAATGTAATGTATAGTAAAGGTCTATAGAAGATTAGGGTAAGAATTATTACAGGTATACCGAAAAAGAGTGAGAAGACAAGTTCGCTTTTATCTATGGCTAAAAGACTCCCAAAAAGATAAGAGTTTATATTGAAATTTGTCCCTTTAGCTATGCTTATGATAGTTATCCCTAAAGCCAATCCAGTTGATAGTAATATTGCTATAGCAGTATCTCCGTATAACTTTGACCTCCTAATGATATAATTCACTAGTAATCCACCTAGGATTGAAAATACTAAGATTGTAATATTGGGGCTGATACCAAGGATTATACCTAAAGCTATTCCGCCAAAAGAAAAGTGAGCTACACCATCCGCAATAAGGGAAAGATTTTTTAATACCAGAAAAACCCCTATCAAAGGGCATAAAATACCAATAAGGATTCCATTCATAAGTGCATACTGCATAAAAGTATATCTAAGTATCTCCATAAACTAACTCCTGAGAAGGTTTTCTATCTCTACAGGCCAGAAAATCTTCCTAAAGAAGTCCCTAGGTTTCCCTATAAAGTGTAATTTCTTATCTAGATAAGCCATCATAGAAACCTCGCTAGCTATACCGCTTATATCGTGAGAGACAATAATAATAGTTATATGCATATCCCTGTTTAAACGAGCTAGTAATTCATAAAACTTTGCTTGATTGACAACATCTATCCCTGTAGTAGGCTCATCTAATATCAAAAGTTCTGGGCTACTCACTATAGCCCTAGCTATATGAACTCTCTGTTGCTGACCTCCAGAGAGCTCGCTAAGTTTTCTGTCTTTAAACTCTCCAAGTCCAACTAGCTCTAACGCTTGATCTATCAACTCTTTATCTCTTCTAGAAAATCTCTTTACAATACCATCAGATAACCTTCCTAATGCAACTATCTCCTCAACTGTAGCTGGGAAAAGGTGGTATAGAGAAGTGACCTTCTGCGGTATATAACTTATCCTATCTGTATAGACTTTTACCTCTCCTTTCGTAGGTCTCAAGATTCCAGCGATAAGTTTTAGCAAGGTGCTCTTACCAGAACCATTCGGTCCAATAATACCAAAGAATTCTTCCCTATCTAAAGAGAATGAGATATCCTCTAAAACAAACTCGTCTTTATATTTGAAATATAAGCCCTTTATCTCTATTATCTTATCACTCATAGCTAAGAGCAAGTTTAAGATTTTTGAGATTCTCTCTCATCTTAGATAGGTAATCCTTACCTGCTTTTATTTCACTTTCACTTAACCCTTCTATCGGGTCCAAGACTAACACCTTTGTCCCTGTCTCTCTAGAGATAGACTCCGCAAGTTTAGGCGATATGAGAGGTTCAGTAAAAATATACTCAATCTTATTTCCTTTTATAATCTTTACTATTTCTACCAAATCCCTAGGATTCGGTTCAGCCTCGGGGGTAATTCCAGTCATAGGAATCTGCTTAAGGCCGTATCTTTTGGCAAATCTAGAAAATGCATTATGAGATGTTACAAACATCTTTTTCTTACATCTAGACAAGGTATCTTTTATCTCCCTATCCAACTCTTCTATCTTTCTTAGATATCTCTCATAATTACTCTCATAGTAGGACTTATTCTTTGGGTCAAGTCTTACCAGAATATCTTTTATAACCTTTAGCTGTGCCTTAACTAAGACGGGGTCAAGCCATATATGAGGGTCTTCCCCTTTAGCACCAATCGACTTATACATATCTATAACGGTAAGCCTTTTATTCTTGACATTCCTTATCAACCTCTCAGCCCAGGGTTCTAATCCAGCTCCATTATATATGAATAGGTCCGCATTAAGAATCTTACTGATATCTTTTGGGGTTGGTTCCCAATCGTGAGGTTCAACACTAAAAGGTATAAGGGTAGTTATATCTATTCTTTCTCCACCTATATTTTTAGTAAAGTCATAAAGAGGATAAAAACTTACAACCACATTAGGCTTATCCTTGGCGAATGAAGGGATTACTAATAAAGACAAAACCAAAGAGATAATAACTGCTTTCATACTACTTGCCTCCCCTACACTTTTTACAATAGCCGTATAACTCTAGAAAATGTTCGGTAACTAGGAAATCAGCGTCTTCTATTACAGAACCATCTAAAGAGGCAATAGCGCAATGTTCAAGAGGGATAACCTCTCCACAGGATAGGCATATAAGGTGATGATGGTGTTTAAGATGGGTAGATTCATATCTTATAATTCCATCCTTAAAGATGATTCTTCTTACAAGTTTCTTCCTCTCAAATAGTTCAAGCGTCCTATAAACGGTAGTACGACCTACCTTATTTGTCTCAGATAGATACTCATAAACCTCATCTGCACTAACAGGCTTAGCCAACTCGAACAGAGTCTGCAGTATAAGCTTACGCTGTTCGGTACACTTCTTTCCTATATTTCTTAGTATCTCATTAACCCTATCCATCTTTCATCAGATATCTAAATGAAATTTAGTTTCATTTAAAATGATACATATAAAAAAGAGGGAAGTCAAGTAGACAGAAGCGAAAACTTTTTGTGTTTGACATTTATTTTATATGTGGTATTCTATAATTAGAATTAGTTCTTAGGGCGATTGAGTTTTAATGTATCTTTAAGATGGTAGCTTTTTGATACTAGTCTTTATCATAAAGCCACCTTCTTAGAGAAAAGTTAAAGTTATATTGTTCTAAGACTAATAAAAAAATCCTTTAAGGAGGTGGCTTTAAATGAAAAGTTTAGCGGTAAGATTTGGGCTATTGTTACTTATAGTAGCCTTCGGGTTTGGGCAGTTTGGAGGATGCTCTTATATCTCATCTTGCATGCCAATATCTTCTTGCACACCTATACCTAAGGTCGTGCTTATAGATGATGCGCATCAAAACGAGAATGATTTTGACGGATATGGTTTTGATGCCTTCTATGGGAAACTTGTAACAACCCTTCAAAATATGGGATACACGGTAAATAGAGCATCAACTGCAGGATTTAATCCTTCTATCTCTGTCTACGGGATAGTAATCCTTCCAGCACCATTCCAGGCATACAGCTCTAGTGAAAAACAGGCAATAGTAGATTTTGTAAAAGCAGGTGGGAAATTGATTATGTTAGGTGAATACGGTTCATATGGGTATACAGCAAATGCCAATCTAAACGCCATATCCACTGCACTAGGAGCAGGAATAACATTTAACAACAATACGGTATATGACAACACAAATAACTATAATGATGAAAATTACTGGCCCCTAATTCAAACCTTTGTATCTCATCCAACCACAAACGGATTAACCACATTAGCCTACATATGTGGAGACTCTCTATCGGTTCAGAATCCCGGCACAGCTATAGCTTATGCTTCGTCTAGTGCCTATACTTCAAGTAGTTTATCAAGAGATGTAGTCGGAAATTCCGCAGGGATTGGAGTAAAAGCTCCAGACACTAAAGATAAGGTAACAAGTATCATTGTATCAGCAGTAGCTCAGATAGGTTCAGGTAAGGTTGTAGCAATAGGAGATGCAAACATATTTGGTAATGATGTTTACGAGAATCAAACTGACTTTATAGACCTCTATAACAATAAGAAATTCTTGCAGAACATTATCAATTGGTAAGATACTAGGGGGACAGGCTTTTGCCTGTCCCTTTAAATTATCTTCTTCTGTCTTGGTTATTCTCAGCCCTAGCTATATAGTTTTTATAAGTTAGTAGATTGAACTCTCTTATTATATCTTCCATCTTTATCTCTTCTGTAAGAGGTTCAACTGTAAAGAGGGCTTCGTCTTCAAATGATTCTATCTTTACCTTATCACCATACTTTTTTAAAATTTCCAAAGGCTTATCGTGTTGAAAGTCCCA
>JACIXS010000221.1 GCA_014360335.1 bacterium
AAATCCGTAGCCACCTATAGGTTCAATAATGTATCTTCTTCCTATATCCATCTCTGTGTAGACTGTTCCTGAGTTATCTATCTCATAACTTAGAATCGCTTTATATATACCACTTTGCCTACATATGCCTCTAGTTTCACCTCTAAATAATTATCCTTTTCACTTGTAGTAATAGATGTAACTACTGGTTTTTCTCTATCTCCAAGCTTTAATAGATTATGTTTTCCATCTTTATCTTGTAAGACTATGTATAAATTCCCGTAGGCGACGCTTACTTTGGGTAACCATACATTGGTATCCTTTGTTTCAATTTCGTATATCTTAAATATCCCCCTCCAGAAGAGATAAATTTTAGAAGTATCTTTAGACTTAGTAGGGACAATAGCTATATTTCTTGCAATTATAGGAAAGCCTAACCTCTCCTCTCTAGGGAATTCGACCTTCGCTACTTCATCACCGGAAAAGTTCAATGAAACTAGATAGTTTTTTTCATCTAAAAAACTATTTGCATATATACTGCGTTTACTAACAGCAATGTAAGT
>JACIXS010000222.1 GCA_014360335.1 bacterium
TAGTAGATAAAGTTTTCATTTACTTCCTATCTTAACCCAGAGGGTATTGTCCCTCTGGGTTTTTGATTGTATAATAGAATGCAAAAAGGAAGGAGGATGATTATCAATTAAGAGTTTATTGAAATATGTACTAAAACGGGGGCTATCACTGTTCCTGACAGTGGTTATCGCTGTATATCTGACTATAGTAATAGCCAATGCTGGTGGCTATGTTGATAAGATAGTAGAAACAGAAATTATGTCTAATATCGTAATGAGTCTTAAAGAAGACCCAACATTTAGAAGTCTGTCAGAAGAGCAACAGAAGGAACTCATTGAGAGTAGATTCAAGTATGAAATGAAAAGAAGAGGCTTAGATTTGCCATTTCCTATAAGGAGTATGTACCATCTTAGGGATGCAATTATGCTAAATCTTGGAAGGGCTATGTATATGACAAGTGACAGTGGTTCTGCGTTAGTAAGAAATATTATCCTAGAAAGACTTCCTGTAACGGTTCTTCTCTTTACAACAGCAACTGTTGTTAATTTCTTCTTACATCTATTCTTAGGTCTGAGACTATCTAGGAAATATGGCTCATTCTGGGATAAACTTGTTATAGCCCTCTCACCGACATCGGTTATTCCCGGATGGTTTTATGGAATATTTTTGATAATGATTTTCTATTCTTGGTTACATATATTACCAGCAGGAGGACTAGTCGATTATCCTCCACCTTCTGGGACTATACCTTATTTTTTAAGCGTCTTAAAGCATATGATATTGCCTTTATCGTCTTGGATTATAGCTAGTCTATTCTTAGGTATATATCAGGAGAGAACATTCTTTCTTATATACTCCACAGAAGATTATGTAGAAGTTGCAAAGGCTAAAGGTCTTACTCCTAGACAGATAGAGAATAGATATCTCTTAAGACCAGCACTCCCTCCAGTAATTACAGGATTTGCCCTCAGTGTCATTTCTTCTTGGACAGGGGCTATAGTTACCGAAGCGGTCTTTAATTGGCCAGGATTAGGACAGGTAATATCTCAGGCGATTAGTTATTTTGATGCCCCAGTAATAGTTGGGGTAACTGTTGTCTATGCGTATCTTTTAGCTATAACTGTTCTTGCTTTAGATATCATATATGCAATGGTAGACCCTAGAATGAGGATACAGGGGTGAAAATGAAAGGACAAGAGATTACATCTGAATACAGTTTTAAAGGTATCTTAAAGGAGGTCCTTAGTTATAAAGCGGGGGTATCTGCACTTGTTATTCTGGCTCTCTTTGGAGTCCTCATTATATATACAGTTATAGCTTTGCCCTATGATGAGACAATAGCTCTTTGGAATAGTAGTACCGCTTTTCTGAAGAATCCAAGGAATGCTGAACCAATTTGGTGGAATATATTCTCTAGAAAGAGAAAACCGAGAAATAT
>JACIXS010000223.1 GCA_014360335.1 bacterium
TACAAATATCCTTCTGGCTATGGTCATCTTTCCTATAGACAAAGAAGGAAACTTGACCATGGCAGGAGAGATAAGAAAACTCTACGAGGATAGAAAGTTTCAACTTGTTGTAAATGAATTAGTAGCTGAAGAAGCAAGAATAGTTATAGCAAAAAAGTTTCCAGGAAGTGTAGAGCTATTAGAAGACTATCTCTCTTCTCTAAAATTGACACCTAAACCCTCAGCCTTAAGAGTAGAAAGGTGCAAAAAGCTTATAAGTGATGTAAAGGATGCACCTATTCTAGCTAGCGTCCTACAGGATAAACCAAATTACTTCTGTAATAACGACATTAAAGATTTTCATACCGAAAGAATTAAAAGACTCTTAGCTCGCCGTGATATTATACTGGTTACACCTTATGGGTTACTAAAGGCTTATAACTTAAGATAATACTCTTCTGGGGTGGTGGGCGGGATTGCCGATAGGCAATGCGTTTTCTTTTTTTGGAAGAAAAAAGAAAACTGGGGGCGAAGCCCCCAGCTACTATGCTTCCTCATATACTGCTTCCTTATATACTATGTAGCCTACTTCCATATGGTCCAGGAAAGATTCTACTTCTTTAAGCTTGCTTTCATCTACAAATATTTGTATCATATATACTTGAGGTGATGTTGAAGCAAGAGTTTTCATTTGCTCTTGCTTCTTTTTTTCTTCAAGCTCATCTATAATGTCTTGGGTTGAAACTGAAAATTCTTGACTCTTTAAACCTTCATCTATGAATTGTTTTACCTTGTCTATTAACTCTGATGCCTCTTTTCTAGTGGGTGGCCAGGTATACCCAAGCTGATTTGCAAGCTTGCGAACTGAAAACTCTTCCCCGTATACTTCCTTACCTTGCCTAGATAACCAGCCTAGATACTTCATCTGCCTTTCAGTTGCCTTTGCATCTACTCTCACTATCATTTTTCATTCCTCCTTTTTTAAAATTTGCAAGCTTTTTGCTTGCTTCTGACAGCCGTATACCACGTGCGGGGTGGCTGTCAAGGTGGAGCTCCCTATGGAAGAACGACCTTGACAGACGGGGTCCCCGCAACGTGGTAGGCTGGAAGAAAAGCAAGCAAGATAAAAGATAATCCTTCTCAAAAAACTAAAAGGCACGGCTAAAAGGTTGCGAGTCAAAATCCCAGCCGAAGGCTGGGCTCTTATTCCCCTCTGCGAGGGCAAGTCCTTAATTTTTATTTGGGTGGGTGGAGGGGCTAAAAATAAATGCCCGAGCGAAGGGGCTCAATGAATTATTCCAATTTATATCCTCTAATATAGTTAGGCTATCCTATCCAGATGTAGGATTCTTCCTTTATCTTTTTTATTCTCTGCTCTATACGCCTACGTGACTTACCTAGCTCTCTTGATATTTCCTCTATGTCAAAGCCATAGTATCTGAGATAGATTATCGCCATATCTTCACCGCTAAATGTATCTATAAACTCTTTTAGTTCTACTAAAAAAAGAGGGTCTCCACTGTAGGTCCTTGTTAACTCATCAAGAATCGGCTTAAGTGAATAAGCCTCTCTAGGGGCTATAGCTTTCTCCAGTCTTTCAGTCTCTGTATTACTAGCCATTCTCTTCTATCTGCCCTAACGAAGAGAAGGTCTCTATCCTCTAGCCACTTGTAAAGGTTTTTAAAACCATTAGCCCTTCCTTTCACCTCCGCACGCTTACCGTTTATCAAGATATCTCCAGTGAAACTGCCACTAGCTCCAGATAACGGGACTCTCTCTGCTTCAAAGCCAAGCTCTCTTAACTCATTTGCAAGCTCCCTCTCCAGCCTATACCCTTTACGCTTACTTTTTATCCCCATCTAACAGCCTCCTAACCCAGTCAATCTCTTTCAGTTCTTCAAACACCATCAAAAAATTTATTAGGTCCTCTTGCTCGAATTTATACATCCTAAGTATGTTAATAAGAAGGCTTCCCCGCCTCTTTTTCCCTTTTATCTCATTAAGAATTCCAAAGAATCGCCGAATTGCTATACGCTGAAGGTCTCTTTCCATCTCTGAGTATTCTTTGAATTTATGCCTTAATAGT
>JACIXS010000224.1 GCA_014360335.1 bacterium
CATCTGAATAAGGGAATGGGAAAAGCTCTCTATTGCCCTTAGGCCAGGTGCAGAGTATTAAACCCTTCTCATCATTTAAGGCATAAGTTCTTTGACAGTTAGAATGATTTGAAAGGTTCTCTTTAAAGTTATATCTAAATATAGACTCTAAAGACTTCTCTATAAAATCTTTAGGCACTAAATCTCCCAATCCTATAATATCAGCAAGCCACTGGCCTAAGAGTTGGTCTGCTAAACACCCATCTCCATACTGGTACTTATATCCCTTACTCTTATCATACCTCTGTATAAAGTATTCTCCGTTAAACAATTCTTTAACTATACGTTCGCTACCTTTTCTAAATATCTCTAGATACTCCCTAGCCTTCTCTTTCTCCCCTAAAAATTCTGCCATCTTGCTAGAAGCCCTAAGAGCCCCAAGATAGAATAATCCAGTCATCGTATTTGGTCCATAGAATTCTATATCATAGGTATTGTGCTGTTCTCCCTCCATAACTCCATCCTTATCTATATCCCAACCCGTCCAAGCAAATTCCAATGCTTTCTTTATATTAGGCCATATCTCCTTTAAGAACTCATCATCTCCTGAGAACTTCCACTCCCTATATGCCCTCATAATACTTCCCATCTGTCCATCACTAGCAGGTTTAAAGTTCCATCTTCCAGAACCTAAAGGTAACATTGTTCTAAAAGACATCTTGCCTGTCTCATCTGTGTTGTATAAGAATTCTACTTTTCGCATTGACCTTTCTAGCTGTGGGAAAAGGTAAGCTAAGGCTTGCTCATAGTTCCATACATGGGTACAATTCATCGGACAGCATCCTTCATTATCACTGCATCCTTCAAATCCAAAGAAGTAACCATCCTCTGTCCTAAAGCAGGTATTAGTTCTTATCGTTGAGACCTGACTTGAGATTGCATCTAAGACATAGCTCGGTAAAGAGCTAGAAAAGAGTAAATTATGAAATTTCCTAGTTTCTCCCTCTAGCCTTTCTATATTTTCTACAGTATATCTTGCAACATCCCAGGAGTCATCAAATTTAGTAGAATAATATGTTTTTAATCGAATCTCTTCTTTTGGTGGTTCTACCTTAAAGTATTTTGTAATCTCCTCTGGCAGATACGGGAAATACCAGGCAAGAAAGATAGGTAGCTTTACCTCTTCTTGTGGCAAAAGCTCGAAGTTCAACCCTAGAGTTGCTACATCCGTTTGACCTTCAGGGCTAGGTTCAGGAGATCTCTCCTCTTTTAGTCTTTCACTAGTTCTGAAGGTATCCCAGAAGTCCTGTAAGTCATCAAACCAGCCACTTCTCAACCATCTCAGTGTATACGTAATATCTTTCCAGGTAGTCACTATTGATATATTACCGTAGAGAAAATCACCTTTCTTGTATTTCAAATTACTCATCCTTATCCCCTTGATTAACCCTTCATCCAAGAACTCATTGAGGTTAGAACCAAAGCACGGTGCATATCTATTATTTACCCCATATATATTTCTTAGTGATACCTTCCCATCATATCCAACCGGATTAAGCATACTAAAGGCTAAAGTCCCATCAATAGGAGTATAGCCCGCATTCTTAAGAGTAAAGTAGAATATCGCTATAGGTAATCCAGAATCAAAGTCATTTAATGGAATTAGAGGATTAAAAGCCTCCAATTTTATCTCCAAGGGGATATTCCTATCGAAGAACTCTACATAGGCAAAGGGGTATTCTCCTCTAAATCTAGCTGAATCAAATCTAGGTAAACCAGAAGCCCTACTATTTGGTAGTCCGTGGCTAGAGGTATATGGAGGAAGTAACTTAGACTCCAATACCTTAGCTTTATACCCCTCTCTTTCTCTTAGTCTTATAGCAAAAAAGGTAAATGGCAGGTTTAATCCTTTAGCAGGTCTATTAAAGATTTCCCAATCTTGAAGATTACCTCTTCCTCCTAGTGACACCGTTCCTGTCCCAATTCCTCCCAGGGGGAAGGCTATCTGAGAGAGATTCTCTCCTTCAAATGTCCTCTGTGGCCCAAAATCAAAAAGTTCATTATCAGAATAAGGTATATTCATCCTATAAACCTCCCAATTTATCAAATATTGGTGTTAATCTCTTATAAGCTTCAACAAAAACTGGAAATATCCTTCTATAAATAGATATCTTTTCTGTATCAGGTTTTATTCTCTCTCTTATCTTTACTAGCTCTTTTACTACTTTCAAACTTGGGAATATTCCTACTCCTATCCCTCCCGCTATAGCTGAGCCCAAAGATGTAGCCTCTTCTAAAACTTTCATCCTAAGAATATCTCTCTCAAATATATTTGCCAGTATCTCAGACCATAGCCTACTCTTTCCTCCCCCACCGATCAATCTTATCTCTTTTATCTCTACTCCTTGAGCAAGAAATGCATCCAATATTATCCTGAGATTAAATCCAACCCCTTCTAAAACTGCCCTTATAAGATGAATCCTTGTATGCCTTGGAGTAAGTCCTATAAATACTCCTCTAGCATCTGGATTCCAATGAGGACTTCTCTCTCCTAAAAGATAAGGGAGAAATATAAGATTCTCGCAACCGGGAGGAATCTTCTCTGCTTCTAAGTCCATTATCTCATAGGGGCTTAGATTAAAACTACCTGCTACCTCTTTCTCTCTAACAGCTAGGTTATCCCTAGCCCACTGATAAGAAAGACCGGCTGATTGCATAGTTCCAGTAGGCATAAATAACCCTGGTTCAAGATGGTGAAAGGTAAAAGTCCTCATCTCAGGGTCATATATGGGTCTTTCAGAAGCTATAGCTATCCAAGATGATGCTCCTAGATAGTTATACGCATCTCCCTCTTCTACCACTCCAGCCCCACAAGCAGCGCAGGCTCCATCTCCTCCACCTACCACTATAGGGATTCCTGAGGGCAGATCTAGTTCACTAGATGCTTCCCGAGTTAGCTCTCCTACGACTTCTAGTGATGAGTGAACCTCTGGTAATTTATCTATAGAGATTTCTAAAGCCTCTATGATCTCTTCTGACCATTTTTCTTTCTCGAGGTCAAAGAGATTAGTTCCTGATGCATCAGAGAAATCTGTCACCCACCTATTAGTCAACTTATAGACAATGAAATCTTTAGCCAACAAAAACTTATAGGTTTGAGAGAATACATCTGGTTCATTTCTCTTTATCCACAAGATCTTACTTGCTGAGTATGTTGGACTTATCCTGTGCCCTGTAGTCTTATAGACCTTATCTTCTCCAATTCTATCCCTAATAAATTCAGCCTCTTTTATCCCTCTTTGGTCTGCCCAGATAATTATATTTCTTAAAGGTTTTCCATCTCTATCTACTGGAAGACATCCCATCATCTGTCCGCTAAAACTTATAACAGCAATCTCCCGTGGTCTTATCTTACTTTTGACTAAAAGTTCTCTGGTTGAATTCTTAACCGCTTCCCAGTAGTCCAAGGGATTCTGTTCTACCCAGTTAGGATAAGGATAATATGTGGGGTAAGAATAGAAGGACGAGGCTAAGAGATTCCCTTCCCTGTCATATAGGGTTGCTTTATTGCCTGTAGTCCCTAGGTCATGAGCAAGTATATAATTACCCATAATCTATCTTTCCTCAATGGCAATCGCTCTGGTCCATGAACTATCCATCCTTACCTTATAAGGCAGGGCTATAAAGAAGAACTCCCTCTTAGAGATTAGATGTAAGTTATCAAGAAACTCTATGAAAGTAACCCCTTTAGACATTAATATATCATGGATAAGTCTACCCTCCTCTACGTCTCTTCCTAATTTAAAGTTGGTATCTATTCCTAGCATCTTTATCTTTCTCTCCGCTAACCATCTAGCTGATTCTGCTGTAAGATATGGATACCCAGAACCAACTTTTTTATTTCTACAGATTACAATATCTTGTTCCCTTATAATATCTCCTATTAAACTCTCTATAACTTTAGCATCTATGACGCCAGGTTCAGCATCTAAGAGAATAGCCCTACCAAAGAAGACTTCCAGTGGATACTCGTTTATATCCTTCCCATCATCGTAAAAATGAGAAGATGCCTCAATGTGTGTTCCAACATGGCTATGCGTCCAAACATCATGCTTATAAGCCATATCTGATAGAAAGCCTTTTTGTACCTTAAAAGGTCTATCCTCTGTTCCAGGAGGGATAACCTCTTTAGAAAGGTCTAAGATTCTATATTTAGTCAAATCTATATCAAACATCTTGTCACCTCTTTAGATAAAATTTTTAATGCTCTCTTTTATTATGTCCTTTTCCTCCTCTGTAAGGTCTCTCTGAGGAGACCTCACCCTACTACTTATCTTAAGTCCTCTCAAAGAGAGTGCGTACTTGTAGCTAGCAATAAATCTCCCATACTGGAATATCTTACAGAGTTCATTTAACTTGCGTTGATTCTCCACTGCTAGACCCATATCTCTATTAATAAAGGCATTATAGATGTTGTTAAATATCTCCGGGAATATATTAGCGGTAGAAGAGACCGCACCTACCGCTCCTAAGGTAAGTGCTAAAAGAAATAGCTCATCAGTCCCAGAAACAACCTGAAATTCTGGGGATATGTCTATAAAACTCTTAATAACAGTAATATTTCCAGAGCTATCCTTTATCCCATTTATCTTACCCTGATTAAATAGCTTCTGAGCTAGATTAGGAGTTATGGAATTATTTGTAAGTCCAGGGATATTATACAAGAATACAGGAATCTCTTTTACCTCTTCTAATACCTCTATATAATACTCTTCAATCGCCTTTTCATCTAACCTATAGTAATAGGGGCTCACAATTGCAATAGCATCAACCCTAGCCTCTATAGCAGACTTTATAAGTGCGATTGTCTCCTTTAAAGAAATGGAGCCAACGTGAGCAATTATTGGAACTCTACCCTTTGAGTACTTAACAGCAAGTTTAAAGAGCTTAGCTCTTTCATCTAGAGAAAGTAATGGTCCTTCTCCTGTTGTTCCAGCTACAAATAATCCTCCTACATTCTTCTCGATAAGATAGTTGCATAGCTCTTCAAAAGCTCTCCCCTCTATTTCACAGTTCTCATCAAAAGGCGTTAGTATTGCTGGTATGACACCTTTCAATCTTAACATTCTTTATCCTCCCTAACTAACCAGATTTCCGCTATCTCACAGCCACGTTCTCCATCATCAGCTATCCACTTAAGGATTAATTCTCCATTAGATAATATCTCTTTAGGTATCTCAAATTCTTCTGTAAGTATCTTTCGCTTAGTATCTATAAAATCATGGACTAAAAATCTTTCATTTGCTATTAGTTTTACCTTTCCTCCAATAGAACCTATATAGGTGACTCTAAGCTTATAATCTGAATTTGGTTCAAGGTTTTCGTATCTTACAACTAAAGGTGTATCATATAAAGTAGCTACACTGTTTACCCAGGAGAGAGGAACACCTCCAAGTTGTTCTTCTAACTCTCTATTAATATGAAGTAAATATGGAGTAAAAACAACTACTGGAGACGATAGATATCCTGGGTCTTCTTCCCATCCTTTATCACTTAATACTCTCTTATAACTCCTAAAATGCCCCAGATTATCATAAAATCCTCCAGGACCAGGATTTGTTCTATTTAAAATCTTCTCAATCGTCTTTTGTCTATCTTCTTCATTTTCCATCTCTTTAATCTTACTAAACTGCACCTTAAGCCACCTATAGTTATTTAAAGGCATATCTATGGCATCCATAAATGCCCCTCTATCCCATGCTATAGCATTATACTTCTCTACAGAAAGCTGAGAACCTATATTCTTGAATAATTCATCTGCCAACTCCCAACATCTATTCTTGTAATCCTGTGCTACAGGTTGTGTCTTTGCCCTCTCCAATATCTCCTCCGCAACTTCTATCGCTTTCAGAGAGCCCATCTCCTTAGCATTCTCTAAAGTATCCAACGCCAGTCTCTCTAACTCTGTCTCATATATTAACCTCCTCCTTATATATGCATCATAATAAGCCCTCAGTAGACACATCTGAAATCTATAGTTATTCAGTACACCTTGGTCAGCAAGTCTTTCTAACTCTTTCCACTGTCTCAGTGTAATATCCACTCTATCATTTACTAGTAGTGGACCCTCCCAATTTTCTTCCAATGCCACTATACCTTGTGCTATCTCTTCTGTAAACTTAGGACTTATAAAGAGTCTTGCATAATCTCTAAGTGTTTCTATTACTGGGGTCTCTGGATCCCAATCCTGGTCACTCCAGATAAACTTATTTACATCATCGTTTATGCCCTCTGAATAACTAATACTACCAATTGTGTAAGGTGCAAAGAGATTATGTATATATTTCTCTGCTTTTGGTCTTGGATTTATACATTCACGTCCTAAGGTTATAGCAAATGCCAAATCCCAATCCTTAACTGGATATTGACAGTGAAGACTATGTGTAATATCTGGATAGTGTCTAATGGGATACTTGCTGGGTATAATCTCTCTTAACTCTGGTAACTTAGTCTTTACCCAGGGACCGAAGACTATTCCTCCCAGCCAC
>JACIXS010000225.1 GCA_014360335.1 bacterium
AATATTGGGAAGTAAAAAGAGTAAAATATCTCTAAGAGACCTTCTTGTAGTCTCTCATACTCTTATATCCTAGTACCAAACAAACTTAAATCTACTTAGCCTCTTCAGCCCAACTGGTAGGCTTTCCAACTATATTAGGCTTAGCAAGGTGAGGTAGTATAAAGTGTAAGGGTAGGTCATAACGGTTAGTAATGCTATAGATTTTAAGGGTGGGTCATAGCAACGAGGAAGCGCAGTATCTCAGTCTGGAACTTAGCAGGTCTACCTGTATTAGAGTAGGTAAGGGGACAAAACCTTGTAGGTATTGTCTAGGTTATGGAAATCAAGATAGTTGGGCTGTGGGGGTGAACCTAGGAAGGTCTATCTTTAGAAGTGAGACTACAAGGGACTCTAGAGTTTCCGAGAAAGTACTTTAATAAATGAAGGAGGAGGGATTACTTATGAGAAATTGGGTGCTTTTTATATTAATTTTCAGTTTAATGTTTGGTTGTATGTCGATGGGTCTTACTCAAGAGAAAAGTAAAATTAGAACCGGACAATATAATCTTACTGATTATCAGAAAATCTTTGGCAAAAAGATTCTTAAATTCGAAGAGGCCCCTGAACTATATAAGTTAGTAAAACAAGGAAGGATTCCTCCAGTTGAAGATAGATTACCTGAGGATCCGGTTGTAGTAATTCCCTGGGAAGAGCCTGGACAGTACGGAGGAACATGGAAAAGAGCTTGGACTGGTCTCTCAGATTCAGCTAATCCAAATAAGATATCTGCTTATGTTAGATTTGTACGTTTTAATTATGACGGGACAAAACTCGAACCAGATCTGGCTAGAAGATGGATAATGTCTAAAGATGGGAAGAGTTTTACATTCTATTTAAGGAAAGGATTGAAATGGTCTGATGGGAAGCCTTTTACTACGGATGATATTATATTCTGGTATAAGTCAATTCTTCTTAATAAAGAACTAACTCCAGTGATTCCAGAATGGTTAACTGTAGATGGAACTCCCCCTATTGTTGAAAAGGTTGATGCGTATACTTTTAAGATCTCCTTTAATAAACCTTATCCGTTATTCCTTATGAGACATGCCTATTATGGAGATTTCTTAGCCCCGAAGCACTATTTAAGCCAATTTCATCCTGATTATGTAGCTTTTGACAAATTAACTGCAACAGCCAAAGAGAAAGGCTTCCAGAACTGGTATCAACTTTTTAGCTTTGTGAATAATTGGCTTCAAAATCCAGAATTACCTGTGCTATATCCTTGGCGAGCAACTAACTCTCCTTCAGCTCCTCTTTTTATCCTAGAAAGGAACCCTTATTATTACAAGATTGATCCTGATGGAAAGCAATTGCCTTATATAGATCGAGTAACATTTGCGCTAGTTGAGAATACCGAAATGGTAGTTATGAAATGTATCTCAGGTGAGATAGATATGCAAGGAAGGCATTTAAGTCCTCTAAATTATCCCCTTTTAATGGAAAGTCGTAGTAAAGGAGATTATAGGGTTTTAAAGTGGACAACCGGTGTTGGAGCAGACCCTGTATTACATATAAACCAAAACGTAAAGGACCCTATACTAAGAGGTTTATTCAGAGATAAGCGTTTTAGAATTGCATTGTCTTTGGCTATAAATAGGGAAGAGATAAATCAGATTTGTTATTATGGACTTGGACGTCCTCGTCAAGCAAGTGTAATTAGCCAATCTCCTTACTTTAAACCGCAGGATGAGAAGTCATATGCCGAGTATGACCCTGCTAAAGCTAATAAACTCTTAGATGAGCTTGGTTTAAGTAAGAGAGATAAAGATGGATTTAGACTCAGACCTGATGGTAAGACTCTAACTTTGACTATAGAGTATTGTATATTTCCAGCAGCTACTACCTCGGACGTATTAGAGTTAATAGTCAAATATTGGCAGTCCGTAGGTATAAAGACAGCATTGAAGTATGAAGAGAGATCTCTATATACAACTAGAACTCAGGCGGGGGAACATGAAGTAGCTGTATGGAATCTAGACAGATGTTCACAGATTATAGTAGATCCAAGGCACTTTGTCCCTTATGCTCTTGTAGCTGCTCGTTGGTGTCCTATGTATTCTGTTTGGTATACTTCGGGAGGGAAATCTGGAGAGGAGCCCCCTAAAGAGATAAAGCAAATTATATATATCTGGGAACAGGTAAAGAGTGAAACTAATAGAGATCGAAGGGATAAACTTTTTAGGAGAATTTTTGATATTCACAGAGATCAGTTATATATGATTGGGACTGTTGGAGAATTGCCTCAGCCATTTGTAGTAAAAAGTAATTTTAGAAATGTCCCAGATGGTTTGATTTGGGATGATTTGCTTCAGTCTCCTGCAAATGCTTATCCGGAACAATTCTTTATAAAACAGAAATAATATAATGAACAACTTTATAAACTTTAGTGTAGGGTTACAAATGAGGGGAACACTTATCAGCTGTCGATAGGTATTTCCCCTCATTTGTAACCTAGAGAATATCCTTAAAGTGACATTAACTTTACAAGGTAGAGGAGGATATAAAAATGGAGTATCAGGTTAAAGATAGTAAATCTAATATACTAGTCATAATTACTGATCAACAACAAGGTAAGACAGTTTTTCTAGATTCAGTATGTAAGATGCCAGCGATTAAGGAGCTTATTAGTGAAGGAATACTTTTTAATAGAGCATATACACCAAATGCTATTTGTTCACCTACTCGCGCATCTATCCTTACGGCGCTCTTTCCTCATACTCATGGTATGTATGATTGTACCCATACTGTAGATAGGCATAGGGCAGAATATGAAGCTACTTTACCAACTTGGATACAGATATTAAGAGAAGAAGGTTATCAAACTGCTTATCTAGGAAAATGGCATGTAGAAAGATCCGGAAGGCTTGAACTATTCGGCTTTGATTATTACGAAGAACCAGAAGAGATCGATACCTTAAGGAGAAGTTATCAGAATTATCGGCAGAAATTAGGTTTTCCCCCCTTCTACAATATCATATATGGGAAGAGAATAGGAGGAAACGGATATAGAGAACAGCTACTTTACGGTATAACAGATGAACCAGTAGAGGCTAGTCGTCCATATTTTATTTTTTCTAAAGCTATAGAATACATAGAAAAGAAATTATCCTCTGATAAACCTTGGTGTCTATTTGTTAGTACTCCAGAACCACATGATCCATATATAGCTCACCAAGAATTTTATGAACTATATAATCCTAGTGATATAACTCCCCCTATTAATTTCGAGGATAACCTCCTTAATAAGCCTAATGTTTTAAAAAGGATGCAAAAAGTCTGGGAAGATTTGGAATGGAAAGATTTTGCAGAAGCGATAAGATGTTATTATGCTTCTTGTTCTCTTATAGACTCTCAAGTTGGTCGTCTTATAGGAGTACTTAAAAAGAAGGGTTACTTTGATAATACAATAGTAATGTATCTCTCAGACCATGGAGATATGATGGGAGGACATAGGTTGCTTACGAAAGGAATTACTCCATATGAAGAAGTCTATAGGGTTCCTCTAATTATTAGGATTCCTGGTTTCTCCGCAGATAAGAATATTTGTAGTCATATTGTAAACATTGGTAGTATAGGTCCTACTATCCTTGAATTGACAGGCTGTAGAGCTCTTCCAAAGATCCATTTTCCATCTCTATCACCTCTAATTAGAGATTTGGATTCAAGTAATTGGGAAGATTTTACTTTTGCCGAATTTCATGGACAGCGTTACTTTTTTACCCAAAGAATAGTATGGAATGGACCATTTAAGTTTATCTTTAATGGATTTGATTATGACGAATTATATAATCTTGAGGAGGACCCAGGGGAGATGCATAATCTTTCTGATGAGCCTGAATATTATGGTATTAAGAAAAGTATGATCAAGAAGATGTGGAAAGTAATAAGAGAAACTGAAGATAAAACCCTTGCAGAAGCCCATTATTGGACCTTAAGATTTTTAGACTTTGGCCCAGATATAGTTAATGAGTAATTAACATAGATTAAGGAGGTAGAGCACGATGCAAGATAAAAGGTTTAATATTATCCATATAATAGGGCATGATATGGGAAGACACTTAGGGTGTTATGGAGCAAAAATAAATACCCCTAACTTTGACAGAATCGCCTCATTAGGGATCAAATTCAATAATTACTTTTGTTCGTGCCCTACGTGTTCTCCTAGTAGAGGGAGTATCCTTACTGGACTTTATCCCCACAACAATGGGCTTATAGGTCTTGCACATCTAGGCTGGAGACTAAATAGTGAAATAAAGAAACTTCCTCAATATCTAAATGAACTTGGCTATGAGACCTATCTTATTGGGCTTCAACACGAGGCTCCAAGGGGTGAAGAATCTTCACTTGGTTATAAGAATATTATTGCTGTCTCTCCTTATATAGAGTCTTGTTACTCTGTTTTAAGAGAGAATATTGACAGTATCGTTTCTACAGATAGGCCATTCTTTATAAATATAGGAACCATAGCTGCCCATAGACCATATACAGATTACAAAAGTGGTAATGTGTATAATCCAGATAATCCTTTAGAGGTAGAGGTTCCTCCATATTTACCAGATAAACAGGGGATAAGAGAAGATATTGCATATTTGAATGGTCTTATTAAAAAGGAAGATGAGTATATAGGGAAAATCTTTGCTCTTCTTGAGGAAAGGGACATTTTAAATAGTACTCTCCTTGTTCTTACTACTGACCATGGAATAGCTATGCCTAGAGCTAAAGGGATGTGTTATGACCCAGGAATTGGAACATTTTTAATTATGTATATGAAGGGTAAGTATGAGGGAGGAAGAGAATATAACGAACTTCTTTCAAATGTAGACCTTCTTCCGACATATATAGAGTTTGCAGGTGGTAGGATACCGGATAGGTTAGATGGAAGGAGCTTTTTACCATTAATTAATGGAAATAGATATAAAGAAAGGGATTATATCTTTGCAGAATTAACATGGCATGATAGATACAATCCTATAAGAGCGGTGCGAACTAAGAGGTTTAAGTATATTAGAAATTTTGGGAAAAGACCGAGAGTATACCTCCCAAGAGATATCTTTACGGGTAAAGCTGGTTACAGTATGTTTGAAGAATGCTACTATTTTGTTAGAGATAAAGAAGAACTTTATGACTTGGAAAAAGACCCATGGGAGAAGACAAATATTATCAATCTACCAGAGTATAAAGATGTAGCTGATGAGTTAAGAAGGATATTAGATGAATGGATGATATCCACCAATGACCCTCTCTTAAAAGGAGATGTTCCTCCTAATGATATTCAGCTAGAAAGAGAGATGACCGATAGATATAACAACTAATGAAGAGATTCTATCCTTGATCAGTAGGTTATAATAGGAGATATAGTTCTTGACTAGCAGAGGTAATAATGGATACAAGAGATAGCATAAGGTCAAAATTTGACTTGCTTATTTCTATCTTTATAGTGTTTTTTAAGATAGGTGCGTTTACTTGGGGGGGAGGTTATGCTATGCTTCCCCTTATAAAGAATGAGGTAGTAGAAAAGAAGAAATGGCTTACTTCAGAGGATTTTATAGATGGGATAGCAGTATCTCAGAGTCTTCCTGGCCCAATTGCAATAAATATTGCTACTTATGTTGGACATAGACTCTATGGAAAGTTCGGTTCAGTGATGGCTCTAGCTGGAGCAGTACTTCCCTCTTTTATCTCAATATTGATTATAGCTATGTTCTTTTTAAGATTTAGAGAACTTAAGTTGGTTCAGAATTTCTTTAAAGGAGCAAATCCTGCAATAGTTGCCCTTATTGTAAGTGCTGTAATAGATATAGGTATGGATGCGTTGAAGAGGTATAGAGAAGTGATTATTGCTTCTGTCCTTTTATTTTTGCTTCTCTATTTTAAAATACATCCCATATTGGCTATATTGATAGCAGGTATATTGGGAATAATCTTTGGAGAGAAGAAATGATTCTACTTAGACTCTTTCTTGCCTTTGCCCAGATAGGGTTCTTTGCATTTGGTGGAGGATACGCAATATTGCCTCTTATAGAGAAAGAGATTGTCAATAATCTACACTGGCTCACTCATAAAGAATTCTTAGAGGTAGTTACTATTTCACAGCTTACCCCAGGACCCATAGCCATCAATTCGGCTACATTTGTTGGTTACAAAGTGTGCGGAGTTATAGGTTCAGCTGTTGCTACTGTCTCTGTATGCCTTCCTCCTGTGATACTTGTCTCTATTGTAGTTAGATTCTTAAAGAGATTTGAAGCAAACATATGGGTTAATAGTGTTATAAAAGGATTAAGACCTGCAGTTGTAGCCTTAATTGCTTCTGCTGCTTATTCTCTAGTAAAGGGTGGAGGAATTACTGAAGTAAAAGGATTAGCTATAGCTATAATAAGCTTCATTATATTAAGAACTAAGAAGCTAGACCCCATTTTAGTGCTTATATTGGCTGGCATTGTAGGGATAATTATATACTAAAATTAAAGGGACCTATAGAATATTTACGGAGGAGATATGAGTAAGATCAAAGATATTAGATTTACACTTAAAAGGTATAACTATAAAAAGCCCTTCTGTATAGCATATGGATTTGTGGCGGAGACGGGGAATATCGAGATAGAAGTAATTACAGAGAACGGTGTTACAGGATA
>JACIXS010000226.1 GCA_014360335.1 bacterium
ATTTTCCTATAGCTTTTCTTAATCTTGTTCTAGGTAAATCCAATTTATTTGACCATTACCTGCCAGTACCTACCAGTCTCTAAGAAGTTGTCCTTTCATAGTTAAATAAAACTAGAGATTATAGAAATCAGCTAAATGAATATTCTCTAAGAAAGTGACCAGCAATTTAATAGTTGCTTCTATATCATCAATATGGCACATCTCTACTACCGAATGGATATAACGAGTAGGCACAGAAACACCACCGGTAATCACCCCACCTCGACTCTTTTGAATAGGACCAGCATCAGTTCCACCTCTTTCCATTACATCCATCTGATAATTAATATTATTTTTTTCGGCTAAATCTTTTAAGAATTGGTATAATCCACGATGAGCAATCATAGAAGAGTTCATCACGGCAATAGCCGTACCTTTTCCCAGAGCACATCCCTTCTCTTCCTCTTTAATGCCCGGTGTATCCATAGCGATAGTTACATCTACTGCTATACCAAAATCCGGTTCAATAGCATAAGAAGAGGTGGTCGCACCTCGCAGACCCACCTCCTCCTGAGAAGTTGCCACGGCATAAATGTCTACTTTATGACTTTTTACTCTACGCATAGCCTCGATAATAACATAGACCCCTGCTCTATTGTCCAGGGCTAAAGAAGTTATTACCTTATCGTTTAATTGCACAAAATCACGGTCAAAAGTAA
>JACIXS010000227.1 GCA_014360335.1 bacterium
ATACAGAGTAGTTCCAATATACGCAGGCTTAAGTATGGAAGAGACAACGATAGAACTATTAACGAAAAACAGTATCTATGCAATGGTAGTAAAGGGGGATATACTAGAGATAGTGAACTTTGAGAAGATTCAAAGATGAGGACTGGAGGATATATTCTTCCCAGTAATATAGAAGAACTTATCTTAAAGGCTAAAGATATTCTAGAAAAACATAATAGCATTATTTTTGCCTATCTATTTGGAGGCTTAGCCAAGGGAAGGATTTCTCCTATAAGTGATATAGATATAGCAGTATATCTTAGAGAGACAGAAAACCTATTAGAGGTTAAATTAGAAATCCTTTCTCTATTAAGTGAAGTCCTAAATACAGATGAGATAGATTTAGTTATACTTAACACCGCACCATTACCTCTAAAAGCAAGAATTATACAGAATAAAAAGGTGCTTGTAGATAAAGATCCTTCTTTAAGGTATTCTTTTGAGTCATTGACATTAAGAGAATACTTTGACTTTTCTATAAAAGAGAGAGATATTCTTTATAGGAGATACAATATTGTTAGATAGAGATTTAATATTAAGAAAGATATCAGAATTAGAAGAATACTTATCACAGTTAAGAGAGGTTAAGGATATAACTTTAGAAGACTTCTTAAAAGATTGGAAGGTTCAAAGAGCAGTTGAGAGGATACTACAGATATCTATAGAGATATGTATAGATATAGCCAATCACATAATATCAAGCGAGGACTGGAGAGTTCCGGTAAGCTATAGTGACACCTTAAGAGTCTTGAAGGAGAATAAAGTGATTGACGATGAACTTTTTAATATAATGGAGAGGATGGTAAAGTTTAGAAATATCATTGTTCATAATTATGATAGGATTGACCAAGCTGTTATTATTAACATTTTAAGGAATAATCTCAATGATTTTGTAAGATATAAAGACTCTATTATAGAATGGATATCAAAAAGAGAATAAGAGGTTTTAGGGTCTGTCAATATTTCTGTATAAAACTTTTTACAGCAGAGATAAACTCCTCTATATCTTTCAAATCAGACTGAATTATATGGTATAGCTCACTGTCACTAATCAAATTATACATATGGACTAGTCTATTTCTATATCCTGCCATCTGAATTAATTTCTCTTCTAGTTTTCTGTCTACAACGCCTATCTCTACTAATCCTATAGCTATAGATTTGTACTCTGTAGACATATCTATATATCCAGTTTTAGCTAAAATATGACGGCCTATGTCGAAGATTGCCTCTAACGTCCTTCTGAGAAAGCTTTCGCATGCTGCAGAATTTCGCTTTTGAGAAACAAATGTATCCTCATCTAAAGAGGCTAATTCGCGTAATTCTTTCAAAAAAGAGTCTATCAGTAATAACCTCTCATTAATAAATTGCTTATTTATCATACCTAATAATCCTCTAAAGCTTCTTCATAATATTTATCTAATACATATTTAAAATCTGCAGACCTCCTAAGTATCATCATCTCATAACTATCCTTGAATTCTTCTGAGATGCTATATACACATATTCCTTTAAGGGCTTCTACTTGAAAAACAGAATGGCACTCTTGAAGAAAGACTAGGTCTAATCGATAAGGATTAAATAACTCTTCCACATCGTTGTATATATCTGCATAAAGCTTAAACCTTTCTGGTATATATTCAATATTTGCATTAAATACTATTCCTACATCTATATCAGCCAAAGCGTCCTTAATCTCTACTTTTTCTCCTCCTAAAATCTTTAGGGCATTTTCTTTCTGTGAGCCAAAGAGATATACTAATCCAATATTATATCTTTGACAGATTCTTGTAAGTTCTTTTATCTTACTCATACATATAGATTATACCATATGATATAATCTGTACGTATGACTCCTGTTAAGAAGATTAAAACTAGATTTGAGTGGTCCTTAATATTGCAGGGACAGTTATTTCAAGATATAATCTAAGTAGGGTTCTTTATTTAAGGAGGCTCTAAGGTGGAAACAGTAACTCAAAAGGTAGATAGACTAGAACAGGCAATGCTAGAGTTAATAGAGCAGTCAAGGGTAACTAAGGAAGAATTAGCTCAGTTATCTAGAGAGATGCTTGAATTTAAGGATGAGATGCGAGTTTTCAAGGACGAGATGAATAAACGTTGGGGAGAACTTGCTAATAAAATGGGAACACTAGTAGAGGATATATTCTTCCCATCTTTTGAGATAGTTCTGAAGAAATACTTTAATGTTACTCCTAAATTACTAACACATACGGTTAAGTTTAGAAA
>JACIXS010000228.1 GCA_014360335.1 bacterium
AGAATTGGATATTATAAGAAATAATTGGCCTAAAGAAGTAGAGGTTATAAGTAACACTGAGCTAAGAGATAATCCGGAGAAAATAAAAGAGATAGATATAATAGTAGGGGGAATTAACAGATCTCTTTTAGAAAAAGCTAGAAATTTAAAATTGATTCATACCTTAGGCCATGGAATCGACTTTATCCTAAAAGATGGAATCTTAGAAGAGATAATAAGACGTAAGATCCTAGTAGCAAAAGCTAATCCAGCTAGTATAAATATCTCAGAATTTGTAATAATGTGTATGATAGCACTCTCTAGAAGGACATTCCTAATGCATGAAGCTCTAGCCTTTCATGGTAGTTGGTCTCAAGAGAGAAAGAAAGATAGAATGAAAGGGAGCCTTGGGGGAGAACTGTTCAATTCCACATTAGGTCTTATAGGTTTTGGAGCCATCGGACAAGAGGTTTATAAGAGGGCAAAGGTATTTGGAATGCATATCAATGTCTGTGTCCTACATCCTGAAAGGTTATCCAAAGAGCAGTATGATTTAGAACTCATATGTGGTGTAGATGAGATAGATAAGGTCCTTTCCAAGTCCAGATATGTAGTTTTAAGCCTGCCCCTAACGCCTAAAAGTTATCATCTAATCAATGAGGAAAGGTTTAATGCCATGCAAGATGGAAGTTACTTAATAAATATCTCTAGAGGAGGAATAATAGATGAAAAGGCATTGTACTATGCTTTAAAATCGGGAAAACTTGCCGGAGCAGCCTTAGATGTATGGGAAGTTGAAGAAAAGGGAATCTATAATGGGTATCCTACAGAATATCCTCTTCATAATTTTAACGTTATAATGACTCCTCATTATAGCGGGGCTACTAAAGAGTCACGAGAAAGAGCCCTTATCAATATTGGAGAGAATCTAAAAAGGTTTCTTAGTAATGAACAACTTCTAGGTCTAGCCGACCTGGAATCTGGGTATTAAAAAGGAGGTCGAGAGTATGTTTTTAAAGAAGTTTATATTGACTGTGTTGGTACTGGTAGTAAGTATAACTCTTATTCAAGGAATTGTCTTATCAGCAATAAAGACACTAACTGTATGGGTTCAGGCAGATGCGGTTAGGCTTCCTGGATATGAGCTAGTTATAAAGAAATTCGAGGAGACCCATCCCGATATTAAAATAGAGCTTACAAATGTCCCAGGGGGTTGGAGTGACCTTTATCGCAAACTTCTAGCTGCCTTTGCTGCTGGAACTGCGCCAGATATTCTATATGGTAAGGGGTATTGGCTCACAGAGTTTGCGGATAAAGGTTTAATCCTTGATCTGCATAAGTATTTTATAAGAGATCAAAAAGAACTTAATGCTAGTAGCTTCTTCTTCAATCACTTAATGATAGGGTCTTCGTATAAGGGACATATCTATGGATTACCAAGGGGAGAATATTGGTATACACCAGGCTACAACGTTGACTTATTCAAACAGGCAGGTATTTCACGAACTCCAAATACTTGGGAAGAATTTAGAACAGTAGCTAATAAATTGTCAAATCCAGAGAAGAAGCAGTGGGGTTTTGCCCTCTCTACATACTCTAGAGTGGATCCGGTTTGTGTAGAGGCTGTTCTAGATACTTGGACTAGACAAGCTGGTGGACAAATAATGACTATAGATAAAAAGACAGGGAAACCCACTTACAATCTTCTTAATAAGGAAGCTAAGGAAGCATTTAAGTTTGTGGTAGATAACATCTACGTATATAAAAACACTATGCCGCCAGAGTTAGAAGGTTCCTGGGAGACACTTATTTACAATGGTCAAGTAGCAATGTGGTGGCTACATGGAGGTCATATCTCTAGATTTCGCAAGGGTGCTCCTAATTTAAATTTCAGCTCTTTTCTTATGCCAAAGAGGGTAAACAGGGCTACATATATAGCAGATAATAAATTTGTGGTAAATGCTAGGACCAAATATCCAGAGGAAGCGTGGAGCCTTCTTAAATGGTTTACCTCTAAAGAGATGGAAGCTTTAGTAGCTCCCTACGAAGGACATCTCTCGGTATGGAAAGAAAACTGGAAGCTACCAGTATTTCAGCATCCGGCTTATCAAGGTATGATAAGACAATTCTCTCTTCCAGAAACCGTTCCGTTTCAAACCCACCCTGGATGGGAAGCCGTAAGAGGAGCTATAGCTAGAGAGTTACAAAAGGCTATCTTTGGTAAGACATCTGTAGAAGAGGCACTGCAGAGTGCTCAGAGAGTTGCAGAGGAAGAGTTGAAAAAGGTCTATGAGAAATAGTAACAGAAGTAAAAGACACCTAAGAGAGACATTAATAAATTATATCTTTATAGCCCCTGCAGTAATAGGAGTACTACTATTTCATATAATACCTATGATTTCTTCTCTATACTTCAGTTTCACAAGGTATGATGTTGTTTCTGCCCCAAGATTTAT
>JACIXS010000023.1 GCA_014360335.1 bacterium
GAAGAACATTTATAGGTGGATAGATTCCTTTTAAATGTAATTCCCGGGCTAAGATAATTTGCCCTTCTGTTATATAACCAGTTAAATCAGGAATGGGATGGGTCTTATCGTCTTCGGGCATACTAAGGATGGGCATTAAAGTAATGGAACCTTTTTTGCCTTTTATTCTACCTGCTCTTTCGTAAAGTGTTGCTAAGTCAGTATATAAATAACCGGGGTATCCCCTTCTACCTGGAACTTCTTTACGGGCAGCAGATACCTCTCTTAATGCTTCACAATAATTAGTCATATCTGTTAGAATTACCAATACATGTCTATCCTTTTCGAAAGCTAGATATTCTGCTGTAGTGAGAGCCATTCTAGGAGTTATAATTCTTTCTACTGCGGGATCGTTAGCTAAGTTAATATACATTACACTTTTTTCAATTGCTCCTGTTCTCCTGAAATCATTTATAAAAAAGTTGGCTTCTTCGAAAGTAATACCCATTGCAGCAAATACTACCGAAAAACTTTCTTCTTTCCCTAAAACTTTAGCCTGTCGAGCTATTTGTGAAGCAACTTTGGCATGTGGTAATCCAGAACCAGAAAAAATAGGGAGTTTTTGTCCTCTTACTAAGGTATTTAACACATCTATTGAAGATATTCCCGTTTGGATAAAATCATTAGGGTAGTCACGAGCATAAGGATTTAATGGACTACCATTAATATCTAATCTTTTTTCAGCAATTATCTTGGGTCCATGATCGATTGGTCGACCAGAGCCATCAAATATTCTACCTAGCATATCAAGAGATACAGGAATTTCAATAACCTTTCCTAAAAAACGTACCTTAGTCCGAGATATATCTATTCCTGTGGTACCTTCAAACATCTGGACGATAGCTTTATCTTCTGATACTTCAAGAACTTGTCC
>JACIXS010000229.1 GCA_014360335.1 bacterium
GCTAAAGAGGCTTTGGCATTTGCTATACTTGCAAATGAAGTAGTCTTTAATTCTCCAAACAATGTCCCTAGCGCTACTGGGGCTAGGAAGAAAGTGATACTAGGTAAGGTTATACCAGGAGGGAAATTATGACTCATACCATACTAATAGCTGGTTACGGAGGACAAGGCATTCTATTTTTAGGTCAATTTTTTGCTCATCTTGGAATGACTAACAATATGCATGTAAGCTGGGTTCCATCGTATGGACCAGAGATGAGAGGAGGTTCAGCCAACTGTAGCGTTGTTATCTCATCGGAAGAGATAAAGTTTCCTATAGTGGAAAATCCTGAAGCGATTATAATTATGAATGAGCCTTCTTATAAGAGATTTAAAGATAAATTTTCTCCAAAATACAAGATAGTAAATACATCCCTCGTTAATCTAGAGCCAAATAATGATATTATAGGAATACCTGCATCTAAAATAGCGGAGGATTTGGGTAACGTAAGGACAGCAAATATGGTGATGGCTGGATGTTATGTAGAACTTATAAAAGACCTTGATACCTCTAAGGTCGAAGAGATACTTAAAAATCTCTTAAAAGAGAGGGTTCATCTGTTAGATATAAACTTAAAAGCATTTGAGGCAGGGAGAAAATATATTGGAGGTAAAGGATGGAAAGGATTATAGAAAGATTGATCTCTCTTCTAAAGATCTCAAGTCCAGCAGGAAAAGAGCAGGAGGTAGCTAGAGTCATAAGAGAGTTGGTAAAGGGTTGGGGGTATTCGGTAGTTGAGGATGATATAGGCAATATGTTTATAACTTCTGATAAAACACCCAAACTATTCCTAAACGCCCATATGGATACAGTAACACCGTGCGATAATGTAAATCCAATCATAGAAGGGGACATAATAAAATCCGATGGTAGAACAATCCTTGGTGCAGACGACAAGGTAGGAATTGCTGTAATTCTAGAGCTTTTAGAAAATTATAAAGATAATCCTTTACCTATACAGGTTATATTTACAGTACAGGAAGAGATTGGTCTTGTGGGAGCAAAGGCAATAAAGAGAGATATGATAAAAGCCCCATACGGTTTTACTCTAGATGCTGGCGGTCCTGTTGGTAATGTAGTGATAGGTGCTCCTTCCCAATTTACATGGACATA
>JACIXS010000230.1 GCA_014360335.1 bacterium
AGGAAATAGATTTAGCCAGAAGGTAAAGAGCATAACTAAGATTATAGCTAGAAGGTATGTTGGTATTTGCGATATTACTAAACCAGTAGTAAAGATAGCTGAGCTTATCTTAGATTCTCTTTTCCATCCTACTATAGTTCCTAGTATTACCCCTAAAAGCCAAGCTATAATTACTGATGTACCTAAAAGTCCTACAGACCAAGGTAAAGATTCTAATATAAGCTCTATAGCTGGCTTAGGAAATGCTACAAAGGATGGACCAAAATCTCTATGAAAGATGAGTCTAGTTAAATAAGAGATGTATCTATCAAAAAGACCCTTGTCAAGCCCAAAAACCTCTTTGTATTTCTGTATTACTATTTCAGATGCGGGGGTCGATAAACCATACCTCTGTTCTAGCATCTGGATATAACGGGTAACTGGATCTCCGGGGACAAGATTGATAAAGAAAAAGAAGGCGCTCAAAGATATGATAAATATCAATGCATAGAGAAGAATTCTATTAACTAGATAACTAAAAATCGACCTTTTCATCCTTATCCTTCTCCTAACTCGATAGATTTTAACAGTGCCACTCAGCTTGGCTTATGGCCAAACTGAGTGGCAACTTATCAAACTAGCTAGCTGGCTTTAGTTTAAAGAGGATGAAGATAAAACTAGGCCACCATTGATAGGGAACGTGATACATATTACCTTCGGTAGGCCAGCCCTTCCAATATTGGTCAGAGAAAACTTGGACAAACATCTTTTCTACAAGAGGGACAGAAGGTAACTCCCTGAACCATATATCCAGACCTCTCTTAGCATATAGGGCGTACTTAGAGCTATCAGGGTCCATATTGGCAAGGGTATCTGTAATCTTGTCTAAATCTTTAGACTTTAATCTAGACTTCATTCTGTCTCCAGCGGTCTGATACTCTCCAAGTGGTTTTACATGTCTACTATGATACGAATCTAAGAATGGATATATATCATTAGGGAATGCTACCGCCACATCTAGAACGTCAAAGGCAATATCATAGTTTCCTGTATTGACCAATTCTCCAAACATTCCAGGGTCAACTACTTTTATTATGCCCTCTATTCCTATCTTTGCTAACTCGTCAGAAAGATGCTTTGCATGGACATAGCCCAGATCTGGTGC
>JACIXS010000231.1 GCA_014360335.1 bacterium
AATGCATCCCCCAATCCTATAGTTGTGGTAGTCTTACCCTCACCCTTTGGGGTAGGATTTATAGATGTTACTAGTATAAGTTTCCCTCTATCTTTATTTTTTAGTTTATATATAAGCCTCCAATCGACCTTTCCAATATACCACCCGTAAGGAGTATACTCTTCTCTATCAATACCTAAGGATTCTGCTAGTTCTTCAATCCTTTTTATGTACATTTGTAAATAGCCCTCCTATGCCATCGTATTACTGTAGTTAGTTTGAATTATAATAACATATCAGGAGTTACTGTGGAATAAAATACTGCCACTTTAAGTCTAATTTTTATGGAAAAAGAAGTTAGGAAAGGAGGTGAATAATATGAGGAGGATAGTAGCTTTAGCTTTGATCCTAGCTTTGTCATTAGGGATAGTTCAGGTTGCCTCTGCTAGACCTCTATATTTAAAGAAGGTACCAGCTGTAGTAGCACCTTACAGATTTGGTATCTTGGAACCTCCGTTCTGGGGACAGAACTTGATAAAATACTTAGACCTTACTGATGAACAGATAAATAAGATCAGAGACTTGACAAATAAGTACTACGAAAAATTGAAGGA
>JACIXS010000232.1 GCA_014360335.1 bacterium
GATCCTCTGTGATCTCTACCCCCATCGATCTGACCCGCTGGAGGTTGTCATGCAGGCTCAAGGCCGCCTCCTCTGTTGCATAGACTCTGAGACCGGAGGCGATATGCCTCCTCACCGCAGCAGTCAGAGGCCCGCCGCCCATTGTGTATCCGTGGAGAAAGACATCCTTTCTGCGATCTGTCGCACTTCTAATCCTCTTCGCGAGCATCACAGTCTGACTGGGCATGACCATCTTGTACAACCCTTCATGCTCCATACCCTCTCTGTAGAGAAGGATGTCCTGTGTGCCCGCCCCAACATCCACTGCCAGCATCATACAACCGCACCGGGACACATACATCTTAGATATTCTCATCGACCAATGATTCATCCCTTTTGGATAATAGTTAGTCTTTGTACTTCACAATAAGGAATTCTAATTGTACAAAACAGAAAAGATTATATGCCGTAATGGTCAACCTCAAAGCATGGGTGAGTACACTCTGAGGTGTGCCGGCTGTGGGAATTTGCTGATTGGCGGCGCAGCCTCATGTCCTCTGGATGGTGGTCTTCCCAGGGCGGATTATATC
>JACIXS010000233.1 GCA_014360335.1 bacterium
CATACAAGATCTGGATACCGAGACTGCTTCGTAATAGCAAAACCTGTTCCTCCCCAAGTACTAACTCGGAGACCACCTGGTTTCCAAGCTGGTATTTCCTGAATTCGCCATTTGCCGCTTAATTCTGGCACTTGAGATTTTAAATAATATACTAGATACCAGTCAGGCATAATAGCCCCTACAACTTTAGACTGTTTATAAGCAGCCATTAGAGGAGCGCCATATAAGTCTTCACTAGGGTAGAAAATCTTTCTATTTAGAACACCATCCACTAAAAATTTCAAAGTATTTATAGCTCTCGAATCTAAAATACTTAACTTACCTTCTTTAGTAAATACTAAGCCTCCTTGCTGTTGGAAAAGAATCATAAAGAGTGCTACATCTGAACCTCTAGGAGCAGCTATTATAAATTTATCCATAGCCTTTATCTTTTCTCCCGCAGCGACAAATTCTTCATAAGTATTTATTGGCATCTTTATTCCTGCTTCTTTAAAAATGTCGTCTCTATAGTAGAATACAACAGGACAAAGAGCGCTTTCTACACCGTAAATTTTACCTTTATACATATACGGAGTCCAGCGACCTTCAACAAATAGTCTTCTTTCTTTTCCTATAAGAGGAGTTAAATCTACCAAACATTTCTCAGCTATATCATCCTTCATAAATCTTGAAAATGCGCTTATTTCAATTCCAACAAGATCCGGAGCACCAGTTCCAGCCGAAAAAGTATTTAGGACCTTAGTAAATACTTGTTCATAAGGGATCTGA
>JACIXS010000234.1 GCA_014360335.1 bacterium
ATGGTATACACTAACTTAATATGGTATACTTATTGTAAGTTATAGCGCACCACTCAATACTAAATACCAGCGACTAGCGACTAACTACATTATATTATACCGATATACTTAGCATATATACTAAAATAAATCAGTAGGTTATATATGTTTAAAATTGTTTTAATATTATTACTACTATTATGGTTAGTGTTAGTGAATATTTCCCTAGCTCAATCTTTATTTGAAAAAGATTATTTTACAACAGAAGAAGGAGATCTCGAAATAACTTTTATTGGACATGGTACACTTCTGCTAACTTTTCAAGATAAAGTTATACACGTTGATCCCTGGAGCAATCTGGCTGATTATCGGCAATTACCCCAGGCAGATATTATTCTCCTTACTCATGAACATACTGATCATCTGGATGCAAAGGCCATTGAATTGATAAAAAAAGATGATACGGTTATATTATTAACTGAAGCCTGTCTGGAGAAGATTAAAGAAGGAGTCTTAATGAAAAATGGAGATACCCAGGTAGTGAAAGATATCGAAATTAAAGCGGTTCCCGCTTATAATATTCAGCACAAAAGAGATAACGGTCAACCCTTTCATCCTAAAGGTATGGGCAATGGTTATCTTCTCAAATTTGCAGAACTAACCGTCTATATAGCTGGAGATACGGAAAATATACCAGAAATGGCAGAATTAAACAACATTGATATTGCTTTTCTACCCATGAATTTACCTTATACTATGACTCCGGAGATGGTAGCCGAGGCAGCAAAGATAATAAAACCTAATATACTCTATCCTTATCACTTTGGTAATACTGATACCAATCGGATAATTGAGTTGTTAAAGGAAGAAAAAGACATTGAGGTACGTATTAGAAAAATGTCCTGAAAAGCATATTAGACTAAAGGAGTTTATTTATGAGCGGATCTTTGGTAATAATAGGTGGTGATGCAGCAGGTATGAGTGCTGCCAGTAAAGCCAGAAGGGAAGATCCAGAGTTAGAAATAATAGTATTAGAAAGAGGAGAATGGGCTTCCTATGGTGCATGTGGTTTACCTTATTATATAAAAGGAGAAATTAAGAATATAGAAGATCTGATTGCCATTCCTCCGGAGATATTCCGAGAAAAAAGAAATATCGATTTACGTCTAAATCAT
>JACIXS010000235.1 GCA_014360335.1 bacterium
CCTAAACCTTATGGAGCTTTCTTAGAGATTCTTACTGGTATAGTAGGTTGGATGGGATATACCGATTTACTGAAGCCATCTCATTACCTTAAACAATTCCATATCAAATATACTTCCCTTGATAAACTAAAGCCCTTATTAGAAAAAGAAGGTTTTAAGGATGAGTGGTGGCAGTTATTCAATCTTAAAGACTTTACCAACTGGGAGCAGACACAGGCAAAGAGTATCGGTTTTCCTGTCCTTACCCCTTGGATGTTAGTAAAGGCGGTTGGCGGAGTTTACGAATGGGAGAGGAATCCCTACTATTTCAAGGTAGATACAGCTGGAAATCAATTACCTTACATAGATAAGATTGTCTCTACTCAAGTCCAAGATGTGGAAATGGTTAATATGAGAGTATTAACTGGAGATATAGACTTTCTAAGAGAGAGTGCATCTCTAGTAAAAATTCCTCTCTACAAGCAGAATGAAGAAAAGGGTAGGTTTAGAACAGTTATTTTAGATTTACATAATGATCCAAGTGCCATATTTATTAATCTTACCTATAAGGACCCAGTATGGCGTAAAATAGTAGGCGATGTAAGGTTTAGAAGGGCTATAAGCATGGCAATAAATCGTAAAGAAATTATAGATAGCGTCTACTATGGATTTGCTTCTTTCTCGGAGACTGTCCCTAGCACTTATAATGTTAGCGAAGCCAATAAACTTTTAGACCAGGTTGGTCTAAATAAGAGAGATTCTGAAGGATTTAGACTCAGACCCGATGGTAAGAGATTTGAAATGCTTATCGAATGTGGAGCTCAGGCTCCTGATCTTTTACCTGTAGGCGAACTTATTGTTGAACATCTTAAAAATGTTGGTATTAAAGCGACACTAAAAAGAATAGATCCACAACTATATAGTCAGCGATGGTCTGCTAAT
>JACIXS010000236.1 GCA_014360335.1 bacterium
CGATAATCTTTTACCCCTAAAGCTTTAGCAGCTAAAACATATACTTCTTCTTTGGTACTTAAAATACTCCCTCTTATTACCCTGGCGTATCCCATCCAGCCAAAGGCGATGAGGGCAATCATTACCTTATCCAGACCTCTTCCTAAAATTGTAGTCAATACCATAGCTGCCACTAAAAAGGGAATAGATAAAAAGATATCTGTTAAGCGCATCAATATTTCGTCTATCCAGCCACCAAAATAAGCAGCAAGGGAACCTCCTATCAAGCCAATTACCATAGAGAAGGCTACCGTAATAATCCCCACTCGGAAGGCTGTTCTAGTTCCCCAAATTAATCCATAAAATATGTCATAACCACCCTGGGCGGTACCAAATATTGCTTTTTCTCTAGTAACTGGTTTTCCTAAACTTTCATATATAAATCTCATGTCATCAGTAATGGAAAATCCAGGTGGTTGTGGCTCTATATCCCAGGACATTCGCGGTATCTGATATGGATTAGGGAATAAAGGTGGGGCAATATAGGGAGCAAAGATAGCGATCAGAATGAATATTAATAGAAGTAATAAACCTACTAATGAGGCAGAATTACTTAGTAATTTCCTAATTATTCTATTCATTTTGTGCTTACTCCAATCTAACCCGCGGATCAATTAAGGCATAAGAAATATCTACAATTAAAT
>JACIXS010000237.1 GCA_014360335.1 bacterium
AATGAAGGGATTCCTACCTCTATAAGACTTCTTACTATAACAACTAATATCTCTTTACTCTTTTTATGCATAGGTAAATTTGGTATAATACTTACTATCAAAATTTATCACTCCTTTCTGGTTGGATTTTTTATTATAGTATATCAATTCCAGCCAGAAAGGAGCACTCTTTCTAAAAAGTGATTACATCCCAGCTTATTTATTATCTGACCTTTTTAGAAGCTTGACTCAGGACCTCTTTCATCACCTCTTGTATAGGTATCCCTGTTCTTTCCGCTATAGCTTTACAGTCGTCATATTCAGGCATAATCTTAGGTGTTCCATTTATATAAGAGATTTTTACCCTAGCGATTCCCCAAGGGGTATCTACTTCGATTATCTCTCTAGGAAGCATTACCTTCTCCACTTGATATGTCCTAACACCGATAGATGTTGTTTCTTTGAATATCACGTCTATAAGTTTATCTACAAGATAATTTGGAGAGATAACAGTAAGTTTTACCGCAGGTCTGGATTTTTTCATATATATTGGAGTAAAGAATACGTCTAGAGCTCCAAGTTCAAATAGTTTATCCATCAGATATCCATAAACCTGAGGGTTCATATCATCTATGTTTACATCTATGATAGTATTTGTGTCTCTCTGTTTTCCTTGATACAGTTCTCCCATAATAGCTCTAAGCATATTAGGTACAGCAAAATCCTTCTTCCCTGCCCCATAGCCTATCTTCTCTATAGTGATTGGTGGAATGGGACCAAAAGAATAGGCTAGCGTGGAGATAATTCCTGCACCAGTAGGGGTAACAAGTTCTCCCTTCATTCCATTTGAATATACAGGGACACCTTTCAGTAGCTCTATAGTTGCAGGAGCAGGGATAGGAAGCCTGCCGTGAGCAGTCTCAATAAATCCTTCTCCTAAAGGAAGAGGAGAACTGTAAACCCTTTCTACTCTTAGTAATTTTAATCCTATAACACTGCCAACCACATCGACAATCGTATCTATACCACCAAGTTCATGTAGATGAACCTCTTCTAATGGCTCATTGTGTATAGAAGATTCTGCCTGGGCTATTTTGGTGAGTATTTTTAGACTCTTCTCTTTTATATCATCGTCTAACTTACTACTGCTAATTATATCAAGTATCTCCTTGGCATGTCTATGTGTAACCTTGTCTTCAACAATTACATCAACGTCTGTCCCCATCAATGGACCCTTTCTCTTAGGGTTTATCTCAACTTTATATCCAGATATCCCCAGCTTATCTAGTTCTTTGAACCAAGCCTCTTTATCTAACCCTAAGTCAAAGAGAGCCCCTAGTATCATATCTCCGCTTATACCGTTAAAACAGTCAAAGTATATGACGTTCATTTCCTATTCCTCTCCTATATGATTTATCATACTTGCAAAGTAACCTGCGCCAAATCCATTATCTATATTTACCACTGCAATCCCTGGCACACAGCTGTTCAGCATAGTGAGTAATGCTGATAGACCTTTAAAACTTGCCCCATAACCTACACTTGTAGGAACTGCAATAACAGGCTTATTTACAAGCCCTGCAACTACGCTTGGAAGAGCACCTTCCATCCCGGCAACTACTATGAGGACTTTGGCTTCATTTATCTTATCCAGACTTCCTAATAGTCTATGCAGTCCAGCAACTCCAACGTCGTATAGTCTCTCTACTCGATTTCCCATAATACTTGCGGTTTCAATTGCCTCTTCTGCTACAGCTAAATCAGCTGTTCCTGCACTTATGACAAGTATATGACCAACGGGGTCTACCTCATCCTTTACTATCGATATAGTTCTACCAAGCTCATTATATCTAGCTATTGGAATAAACTCTACCACTCTTTCAAATACCTCTCTATCAGCCCTGGTAGCAAGAACTCTGTTATTTTTCTCAGCTAATCTCTTTATAATCTCTACCGACTGTTCAGTGGTCTTTCCTTGACAGAATACTACCTCTGCGAATCCTTTCCTTAAAGCTCTATGATGGTCGACTCTTGCATAACCTAGGTCTTCATAGGGGAGGAGTCTAAGCTTCTCTATTGCAGAATCTATATCCAGGTTTCCACTTTTTACCTCTAAGAGTAGTTCTCTTATCGAAGATAAATCCATCCTCTCAACTCCTTATAAGTCTATTCATACTTCCTGTATTGTAACCCTCTAAATCTAGAGTTATATAAATATAACCTATTGATTTGAGTTTCTCAATAACCATATCCTTTAGCTCTAAGAGTTTAGGCATATCTTTAGGCAGGACTTCTATCTTGGCAAGATTATCTAGATGTCTTAGCCTGACCTGAGTAAAGCCTAAGCTTCTTAAGAAATCTTCTCCCTCCTCTATCATAGAAAGAGCCTTCTCTGTTATCCTAGTATTGTAAGGTATCCTTGTGGCTAAACATGCCAATGCAGGTTTATTCCAAGTTGGAAGCCCTAGTTCTTTTGAAAGAGCTCTTATCTCATTTTTCTTTAACCCGGCCTCCATAAGGGGGCTTAAGATACCGAGTTCTTTTAAAGCTCTCATCCCAGGTCTATAGTCACCCACATCATCTGCATTCGACCCGTCAGCTACATTCTCAATTCCATAATTTCTTGCGGTTTCTTTTATCAATGAGAATACAACCAGTTTACAATGGTAACATCTATCAGGAGGATTGTTTACTATGTTTTCATTTCTGAATATATCTACATCCAAAACCATATGTTTTACTCCAATCATCTTAGCCAACTCTCTTGCCGACTCTACCTCCCACTTTGGATGGATTGCTCCATTTACCGTTATGCCTATCGCTTTATCCCCCAAAACTGTATGAGCTACTTTCAGTAAAAGTGTGCTGTCAACACCACCAGAAAAGGCGATAGCTACACTTTTTAATTCTTTTAATATCTCTTTTAATCTTTCAAATTTTTGCTCTGTGGTATTTATAATAATCACCCCTTATTATAAAATAAAACCACAAAGGTCTTTCCAACTTCGGTTGGGAATATGACCTTCGTGGTCTATATCTTTCAATTAGAAAATTACCTTCCTACCTCTAACCTCTGCCAGAGGAGAGAAGGAAGACCTTTCAATTGCATCTTCTTCTGAACTATGTCTATTCTATAAAAAATTCTATAGGCGGTCAACCTTTTCTCTATAGTATCATATATTACATAGGCAGACCTAGGGTCTCCATCCCTTGGCTGTCCTACACTACCAACATTTATAATATATCGTTTCCCTTCTTCTATTATTAGCTCTTGTTGATTCCTAAGTGGAAGTTGCCTTACTATAGGAGAACCTTTCCTCTGTTCGAAATACTCCATAATATGTGAGTGACCAATGAAGCAGATGTCTTCATCGAAAGACATAAACGCAGATCTAGCCTCTGCGGCTGTTGTTATATATTCAAATGGGTCTCCAGGTGCACCGTGAACAATCCTAAAGCCATAGAGAACCTCTTCAAGTGGAAGACTTTTTAGATATGCTATATCCTCATCGGATAGCTGAGTTCTTGTCCACAGTATAGCCTCTCTGGCAAATGGGTTAAAGTAATCTATAAGACTATCATCGTAACAGGCGGAGTCATGATTACCACAGAGAGAGTATATCTTATTAGCTCTAACTATATCACAACATTCTCTCGGATTTGGACCATAGCCAACTATATCCCCTAGACAGATTATCTCATCAACCTTTCCTTTAAGATTTTCTAAGACTGTATTCAAAGCCTCCATATTACTATGGATATCTGATATTATTCCTATCCGCATCTATATAATAAGGCTTCTAAGCCTCCTTATTCTATCCTCTAAGGGAGGGTGGGTAGCAAATAAGCCAGTAAATGAGGCTCTATCCTCACCGAAGGGATTTACTATAAACAGATGTGCTGTAGCAGAGCTAGCATTAACCATCTTCTTTTGGAAGTGGAGTAATTTCTCTAGTGCATCTGCTAGTGCAGATGGGTCTCTAATAATCATAGCCCCTGAGGCATCCGCAAGGTATTCCCTTTGTCTAGATATAGCTGATCTTATCAGGGCAACTAGGATTGGAGATATTATTGCTAGAAGAATTCCTATAAGGAAAAGTATGCCACTACCGTTATCCTTCTCATCTCTAGAGGGTCTAAAGAAGAATAAAAAGTCCCTAAGTAAGACTATAAGTCCGCCCATTATTGCAGCAATTGTCATAAGGAGTATATCATAGTTCCTTATATGAGAGACCTCATGAGCTATAACCCCTTGTAACTCCCTTCTATCCATCAATAGAAGTAAGCCTGTAGTAACTGCGATCGATGCATTATTAGGATTTCTACCAGTAGCAAATGCATTAGGAGATGGATCATTTATAATATATACTTTAGGCTTAGGAATACCTCCTGCTATAGCAACCTCTTCTACAACATTGTGAAGAACTCTAAATTCGTAGGGGTCTGCAGGTTTTGCACCAACGGATGCCAAGGCTATCTTGTCGCTGTAGTAGTATGTTATCAGGTTATAGAAGATTATGAAGATAGCAAACATTATATATCCGCCTACTCCCCAGTTAAAGAGATTCACAATGATATATCCAATAAAACCTAAAAGTAAACTAAATATAACCATAAAGATCCATGTCTTCATCTTATTGGCAGATATCAAATCGTAGAGCGTCTCTCTCATTAAGGCTCACCTCCTAGAATTGAACCTTTACTGGTCCTGTCTCCTCCGGAGGAACTTGATAGTAAACTCTAGGAGTAAGATTCATCCATCTAGCAAGAATATTTGTTGGAAACATCTCTAATGCCCTGTTATACTCTAGAACGGTATCATTGTAAAACTGGCGGGCAAAGGCAATCTTATTCTCAGTATTAGAGAGCTCTTCCTGTAGATTTAAGAAGTTTTGGTTTGCCTTAAGTTCTGGATAAGCTTCGGCTAGAGCAAAAAGACTTTTTAATGCCTGAGTAAGTTGGTTGTTAGCCTGAGAAGCCTCAGATATATTACCGGCGCTCATAGCCTTATATCTAAGCTCTGTAACCTTCTCAAATATCTCTCTTTCATGTCTGGCATAAGCCTTTACCGTCTCTACTAAGTTTGGAATCAGGTCATACCTTCTCTTTAATTGAGTATCAATCTGAGCCCAAGCATTATCTACTCTGTGCTTAAGGGTAATTAGACGGTTATAGATAGTAATTACATAAAGGACCAAACCAATAATTATTAGCCAGAAAATAGCCATATTTTCATCACCATCCTTCTATAATATAGTATACCATCAATCTCTAAAAACTAAAACCTCCTTTAAGAATCTCTACACATATATTGACGACATCTGGGTCATACAATATTCCTTTCCCCTTTTCTAACTCGTTAATGACTTCTTCCAAGCTATATCCAGGTCTATATGGCCTGTGTGATAGCATTGCCTCTACCACATCCGCTACCGCAACTATTCTTGCAGGTAGAAGTATTTCTCCGTCTTTAAGCCCTTTAGGATAACCTGAACCATTTAACCTTTCGTGGTGCTGTAGAATGATTTCTGCCACATTAGAAAAATACTTTATTTCACTCAATATTTCATAACCAGCCTGTGGATGCAATTTTATTATCTCAAACTCCATAGGTGTAAGTCTACCAGGTTTGTTAAGTATCTCTCCAGGTATAGTTATCTTTCCTGTATCGTGTAATAGACCGACGTTTTTTATTAACTCTACATCTTCATCTTTTAGGTTCATCCTTTTAGCTATCTCGTAGGAGAGCTTTGATACCCTAATCTGATGTCCAGCAATGTAAGGGTCTTTAAGTTCTACCGTTTTTGAAAAAGCTGTTATCGTCTCTTCAAGGGCATTCTCAATCTCCTGCCTGCTATTCCTTAAACTAATCTCTAGATTTCTCTGCTCAGTTATATCTACAACTGAGACTATGACTCTTTCCAAAGTATCTTCATAACCAGGGAGGAAGAAGGTTTTGGTATAAACAATTAATCGTTTCCCATCTAGTGTGTAGTTGATGTTCTCCCCTTCAAAATGAGTCTCATCTTTATATAGAGAGATAATTAGTCTTTTGCCTATATCTATAGATTCCTCTCGTATAATGCTATCTAAAGTGCTTAAAAGTTCTTCTTTGTTTTTGGCTTTGTATAATTCTATGCAAGCATTATTTACATCTATAATCCTTATCTTATTCAAGCAATCCATAACCTCTTCGCTATGCTCATCTAGATATCTCTCCAGGTCATCAATATCTAAATCTAAAGACTTAAGTCTATCTAGATATTCCTTTATTGAAGAAAAGTCTTCCTCTAGGAGTGCTACTGGAGCATTCTCAAATAGAGACCTATATCTTTCTTCAGATATCTCTAAAGCTCTTCTATCCCTTAGGGCTTTAATACTATAGGCTATATCAGCTGACAGGTCCTTTATAACTGTATATTCTATATCGCCAAGTTGGTTGTTGGTGTAAACGTGAAAGCATCCAAAAGATTCACCATTAGTAACTAGAGGAAAGACTAGATGTGTTTTGTATTTAGCTAAGTCTGGTCTACTCTCACAGGTTATCTCAGAAAAGAAACCTTCCCTTTGAAGAATCTCCTGGATATTACTAATGAGCTCTTTTTCTTCTTTTGCCCTAACTAGAGCCTGATTACACTCTATCACCATACTTAAGATTCTATTCAGTCTCATTAGCCTTTCTCTTTCTGTATCCATACTTATAGATGTCTAGCACCTCCAATATGCGTTCTAGTTTCGTCCCTCTAGAACCTTTTATCAGCACGACATCATAGTTATGGATAATGTCTTTTATATGTGGTAAAGCCTTTTCAAGATTTTCAAAATAGGAAGACCTATTGCCTAATACTTTATGTGTAGTAATTATCGCCTCTCCTATAAGGACTATATCACCTTCTACATTCTTTAACAGTTCTCCTAGTTCTCTATGTGAGGACTCCGTTTCACTGCCCAATTCAAGCATATCAGCGAGAATGAAGAGCCTCTTTCCATAATCTAAATCTTTTATAGTATCTATAGCCATTCTCATAGAGAGAGGGTTAGCATTGTACCCGTCAAAGATAATAAGTGTTCCATTTTTAAGGCTTATAGGTTCCATTCTACCCCATAGAGGAGTGAATTCTTCTATGCCTTTTATAGCGGTTTCAGAGGGGATTTTAAATAGCCAGCTAACTGCTAGTGCAGATAAGGCATCTTCGACTATATGCTTACCAAATGCACTTATCTTTACATCGAAGACATTTCCGTTGGGATATCTTACTTTGAATGTTGTCCCCTCTTTGGTGACATTTATATTAAAGCCCCTAATATCAGCATCAGACGCAATACCATAACTTAATCCTTTAAGACCTTTTAGATTTTCATCATCTCTGTTATACACAACCTTTAGGTCTTTTATCTCATCTATAATACTTAACTCTTCTCTAATTACATCGTTAAAGGAGGGGAAAAATTCTAAGTGTTCTTTATCTAGATGTGTAAAGACTACTATATTGGGTCTAGTTATCTTGGTTAATAGCTTCATATCTTTTGGCTTTCTCATACCAAGTTCAGCTATAGCTATGTCGAACCTTGGAGTCTTAAATACCATAATAGGTAGACTAAACTCTGTATTTTGATTTCCCTCAGACCTTATGACTCTATACTTTTCTTTCAATACAAGATATATAAGTTCCTTTGTAGTAGTCTTTCCACTACTACCAGCTACCCCTATAAGGGGTATTGGATACCTTTCTCTTATTCCACTTGCTAGCTCAAAGAGTGCCTGAGTAGTATCTTCTACAAAGATCCCAGGAAAGGGAAGTCTTTTGTGCATAACCGCACCGATAGAACCATTTTCTATAGCCTGAGGGATAAAACTATGTCCATCATTTTTCTCGCCTTTGAGGGCAAAAAAGAGACTACCCTTAGTAGCAGACCTAGAATCTATAACTATAGAGTCAACAAGAGAATCAGGGTCTATACCCTGTATCTCTCCTCCAATAATACCCGCTATCTCTTTTATCTTCATCTTGAAACATGCACGACTTTTATACCTGCGGATTTTAGGGACTCAATCAATCTATCTATGTCTTCCACCTCTACTCTTACCACTACATTCCCTTCCTCCTTGAATTCCTCTTCAAAAACGACAATGCTTACTATGTTTATCTCTAGGTTTTTAAATATATTTGCAAGGTCCGCTATAGCTCCTATTCTATTTTCTAGGGAAAGTGTAAGTCTTGTCCCCTTTCTGAAACCTAATAACTTTACAAGCATATCGAAGATATCTGTCTCGGTAACTATTCCTACAACCTTTCCATCCTCTACAACAGGTAAACCACTTATCTCGTTGTCTCTCATTATCACCGCCGCTTCTTCTATTGTAGTATCAGGTGTAACAGTAATAGGATTCTTTGTCATAATCTCCTTTACAGGGGTCTTTGCCAATAGATAGTTAAGTTCATATATACTTAGGCTTGTAGCCTTTAAGGAAGGGGATTCCCTAAGGTCTTTTTCTGTGACAATACCTACAAGTTTGCCGTGAGCAACCACCGGGAGCCTTCTTACCTTATTCTCTTTCATAATATGTAATGCATCTAGTATACTTACTTCAGGGTCTATAACTATAGGGTTTGGGGTCATCCTCCACTTTACAAACATAACATCCTCCTATATTAAGGTATGATCAGTATCTTTATAGAGTTACTATTTGGGTCTTCTGCAATCTTAATAGCATCTTTGAAGTTCTCTAAAGGAAACTTATGTGTAACTATAAGGTTACCTCTAATTATCCCTTTCGCTAAATAGTCTATGGCAAGTGGATATCTATACGGTCCAAGATGAGAGCCATGTATATTTAATTCCTTTCTATCTCCAATTATTGTCCAGTCTGCAAGTACTGGTTCGGCAAATACCCCAAACTCAACAAATGTCCCTAATTTCCTAATCATATCCAATCCTTGAGGAACAGATTTTGGATATCCGCTTGCCTCTATGTATACATCGCACCCATAACCATCGGTTAACTCTTTTACCTTTTTCACCGCATCCTCTCTGGCTACATTTATTACAATATCCGCCCCAAGTTTCTGAGCTACCTCTAGCCTAAAGTCCCTCGTGTCTAGGGCTATAAGGAGCCCGGGATTCTTTAGCTTTGCAACCTGTAACATCATAAGTCCTATAGGCCCCATACCAGAGATGACAACCGTATCACCAAGTTGTATCTCTCCCCTCTCTACCGCATGAATTGCGCAGGATAATGGCTCTATAAGAGCTCCATACTCATCTGGCAACTCTTTTGGAACTTTATGTATGATGGAACCTTTAGGAAACTTTGCATATTCAGCCATACCTCCATCATCAATCCCACCCTGAAAACCAAATACATAGTTTCTCTCACACATCCAGTATTTACCAGTCTTACAAAATCTGCATTCCCAACAGGGAAGAATCTGTTCCGCTACAGCCTTATCCCCTATATCAATGCCATATTTCTCCTTTGCGCCTTCGCCAAGGGCAACAACCTCACCTACAAACTCATGCCCTGGTATTACTGGAGGCTTTACGTATGGAGGATTACCCTGCCAGAAAGATGGACCTCCATGATAACATTTGAGGTCACTGGCACATAATCCACTTGCCTTTACTCTAATAACTACCTCTTCTGGTCCAGGAATAGGGTCAGGCACGTTTTCTAATCTATAATCAAGCGGACCATAGTTTACTATTGCACGCATAGGACTTCCCTCCTCCTAAAGGATACTGTTTAAATATCTCATAGTCATAGTAATGGCTGTCTCTATATCTGGTTTATTGATAAGTTCTGCAGAGATAAAACCATTGTATTCTATAGCGGATAAGATTCTGAATATATCCTTGAAGTCTATATGTCCGGCGCCTGGATACAACCTATTACTATCCGCTATGTGTATATGCCATATCAGGTCTTTAAATCTAAATATAGAGCTAGCTATGGAAGGTTCTTCTATATTCATATGAAATGTATCAATGAGTAGACCTAGGTTCTCTGTCCCTAAGCCTTTTATGAAATTGTAAGTATCTTCTATGGTGTTAAGCCAATTAACTTCATACCTATTTATGGGTTCTAAGAGAATCCTTACCCCTTTTTCTTTTCCATATTGACATACTTCTCTAAGAAGAGTCTTTACATAATTTACTCCTTCCTCATCGTAGACATTACCTCTTATAAGCCCCACTATTACCATACTGGAAAGCTCTTTGGCTAGTTCTATGTGAGATATCAACCTCTCCACTGCAATATCTCTTATCCTCTTCTCTTTACTAGAAAGGGATATCCCATCTTCAGTAAATGCCCTTCCTGTCCCTAAGGCTGGGACCATCAGATCAAATTTAGAGATAGCCTCTTTTATCTCTTTGGAGTCCACTAAGCCAGGGTCTTTTATCCCTAGCTCCACCCCGGCATAACCTAGAGAGCTCATAAGGCTGGCATACTTTTCTAGTTTCTCATTATTTTCATAGGGTATAACAAAGCTTATTTTATACATCTACAGGATCTCCTTTCTATAAGTTTTGGTTCAAGGACGATAGGTTCTCCCTTTTCTCCCTCTATAATCTTTATCAGTTCTCTAGCAGATAACTGCCCAATCTTATATATCTCTTGACTTATGGTTGTAAGTGGAGGAGAGACAAGGCTTGAAACCTTGATATTGTCAAAACCTACAATAGAAAATACATCGGGTATACTTATCTTCTCCTCCCAAAACCTTTGTAAGGCTCCTATAGCCATAGCATCATTGGCAAAGAAGATAGCAGTGGGGAGAGGATTTAATCTTAAGATCTCTCTGGCGCTTCTGTATCCACCTTCCATAGTAAAATCTCCTTCTATTACTTTGATATTTTTTCCTTTAACTTTATGTTTTTTAAGTGCATCTATAAAACCAGCCAATCTCTCCCTACCAGCAGAGTTATCTAGAGGACCTGAGACATGAACAAACCTCTTATGGCCTAATTTAAACAGATATTCTCCAGCTATACAACCGCCCTTATAGTTATCAGTTACTACATAGATTAACCCCTCTATGTTCTCTGGTTTACGCCCAACAAGGACGCAGGGAACACCATCAGAGAGAAGAGACTTAATAACGTCTTCCCCTACTCTTAGAGACGTAAACATTAACCCGTCTATTCTTTTATTTAGAAGCAGTTCTACATATCTCTTTTCATTTTCTACTTTTGCATCGGTATTACAGAGGATGAGAGAATAGCCAACAGAACTTACATAATCCTCTACACCCCTTGCTAGTTCTGGGAAGAATGGATTGGTTATATCCGAGATAATAAGTCCTATACTTTTTGTCCTTTTCGTCTTTAGTCCATGGGCAAATGGGTCTGGAACATAATTCAGTTCATTAACTGCAGATAGAACCTTCTTTGTAAGCTCAGGGCTTACCCTGGCAGTTTTATTAAGGACACGAGATACAGTAGCAGGAGATACACCTGCTTTTTGGGCAACATCTATTATGCTTACCTTACTCTTTTTGGCAATCATACTTTTTTATTCCTTAAAAATACTTAGGGAAATTATGCTGTAAGAATATTTTCCCTGAAAACATTATAACATATTTTATTGATAGTAGCTTACATGGTAATTGACCTAGATTTATTAGTAGTGTAGAATAGAACTAAGATTGAGGAGGGGATATGTTAGAAGTCTCTCTGCTTTTGTTAGTTATAGGGTTGATAATACTCTTGGTTTATCTTTTTAGGAAAGAAAGAAATCTTCCTAGAGAGGATATTGGAGCCATAAAAATGCAGGCAGAGCATATCTTAAGAACATTACAAGAGACTTATACGAAACTAGAGACACAGAAATTGATTGACGAGGAGATTCAGAGAATTACTAAGAGACTAGAATCTGCACTTCTAGGAAGTAAGTCTAAGGGAGAAATGGGGGAGAATATTCTCTACGAATCTTTAAAACAATTCCCCCCTGAGATGATAGATGTAAACTTCAAGGTAAATGGAAAACCTGTTGAATACGCAATTATCTTAAGCGACGGGAAGAGATTGCCTATAGATTCAAAATGGATAGGATTAGATGAAGAATCTTATGATATAGAGAAGGCTATAGCTAAAAAGGCAAAGGAGGTATCGCAGTATATTGACCCTGTATCCACAATACCGATGGCTATAGCGGCGGTTCCAGATAGCGTGTTTGCTCAGTGTAAACAGGCTCATATAAGGGCTTATAGGGAGAATAGGGTCCTTATTATGCCTTACAGTATGACGATACCTTATATACTCTCTATATATAGTCTTCATAAGAATTATGCTTATAACTTAGATACAGAGAAGATAAGCTCTTATCTAAGTGAGATAAAGACGTCTGTAAATAAATTAGAAACATTACTGGAGAACAATATTGCTCGGTCAATAACAATGGTAAATAATGCCTATAATGAGAGTAAACAGATAATATACAAGATTAGGGGAGCGATAGATTATATTGAAAATTCTAATAGAATGGAGGGAAAAGATGGAGAGAAGAATTTATAGGTCCAAGAAAAACAGGATGATTGCTGGCGTATGCGGGGGTATAGCAGAGTATTTAAATATAGACCCAGCTATAGTAAGACTTATAATGGCACTACTAGTACTTGCTAATGGGCTAGGGATAATTCTCTATATATTGGCGGTGATTATTATTCCAGAAAAGCCAGAAGAGACTGGCGGAGAAGGGCCAAGTTCTTATGTAGAAACCCACAGTCCTGTAACACTTGGGGTAATTCTTATTATAATAGGGATAGTCGCTATTATATGGTCTGCAGGGATCCCAATGCTTCATATAGTAAGTCCAGGTATATTTATAGGTGCTATTATCCTAATAGCTGGATTGTACTTCTTAATAAGAGGGTGGAAATAATTTGTGCACGATGTAATAGTTGTTGGGGCTGGGCCTAGTGGTTCTAGCTCTGCACTATTCCTTGCTAGAAGAGGGTTAGATGTATTAATTATAGAAAAGAAGAGATTGCCTAGGTATAAGGTCTGTGCTGGAGGGACCTCTAGATATATATTTGAACTTTTAGGTGTTCCCCCTTCGTATTTTGATGCATTTAATATAGAAAAGCTCAAGGTATGTTATGAGGATAGAGTAAGAGAGTATAGTATACCTGGTAATAGCATTTTTACACTTCACAGAGACCGGTTTGACTACAAGCTTACAAAATTAGCATGTCAAAATGGGGCTAAGCTTATAGATGGAGAAGAGGTGATAGAGATTGAAGAAGAGAATAATTCTTTGACTGTTAAAACGAATCTTGGACATAAATTTAAGACTAGATACCTCATAGGCGCCGATGGTGTAGGTTCTAAGATTGCAAGATTTATAGGGAGTAAATTTAGATATCGAATCCCGCTAGCTATACAGAAGGATATCCCATACAAGGACCCTGAGCCTACCATCTCCCTCTTTATGGGCTTGGTTCCTATGGGGTATGGTTGGATATTTCCTAAGGATGATACCTTATCTATAGGAATTGGGGCGTATTCCTTTTCTCCTAGAAGGATGCCACAGGTCCTATCAAAGCTTCTAAAAGATTTTGACCGTAAAGATATCCCAATTTTAGCCCATCCAATTGCCTTTTATAGAGGTAAGAAGAGGCTTGCTACAAAAAATGTAATCTTGGTTGGAGATTCTGCACATATAGCAGACCCATTCAGCGGGGAAGGGATAAGAAATGGTATAAAGAGCGCTAAAATAGCAGAAGAGACCATTACTGAATGTATAAAGAAGAATAAACCTCTCTCTTTCTATACGGAAAGACTTTATAATGCTATGGCTCGTGAACTGTTCCTGGCATGGATGATGAGTGGTATATTTTATAAATTTCAAGGTAGAATCTTTAACTTAATGGATAGATTTGATATGGGGACTATTTTATCTAACCTTTTGAATGAGAAGATTTCTTATTTGCAGATCCTTAAAAAATTATTGAAACGAATATTCTATCGAACTTATCTGATGGTATTCTCATAATACTTAGTAAGTAGAAGATTACTCTGTCATAGATTTTATACATCCTTTCCTGATATAATAGTTCTAGGGGAAGGATGTATAAAGTTAAAAATTATAAAGAGCAGGATGATATAACTCTTATAAAGCTTGCTCAAAAGGGCGACGAGAAGGCTTTTGAGGAGATAGTAAATAGATACTCTAACCGGGTAATAAACCTTGCTGCAAGGATAATGGGTTCTAGAGATGATGGTTGGGATATAGCGCAGGAGGTATTTATCTCCGTATGGAGGAATATAAAAAGTTTTGATAGCACTAAGAACCTGTATCCTTGGATAAGAAAAATTACTGTTAATGCCTGTTATGAAGAGCTTAGAAAGCGAGGGAAGGGTCTAGAATCATCTTTAGATGATGTTGAAGATGGTGAACCCAGTATAGATGTGCCTGATGAGAAATATTCACCAGAAGATACCTTTGATAAGATAGAATTAAACGAAGTTATAGAGAAAGCCTTAGAGACTCTACCAGAACATTACCGGGTTACCCTTTGGCTAAGGGTTATAGAGAACTTGACATATGAAGAGATAGCAGAGACATTGAATATAAATATAGGGACGGTTAAATCAAGGATAAATATGGCAAGAAAGTTGATGAGAGATAGGTTAAAATATTATTTGGAGGTAAAGGATGAACCATCCTAGTTTTGAAGACCTTTCTTCTTTTATAGATAAGGAGTTACCAGATTGGAAGATAAGGGAGATAGAGGAACATATAGATATATGCCCTACCTGTAGAGAGAGACTGGAAGACTTACTTTTGATAGACCAAGGAATAAGGGCAAGTTATCAGGAATTTGATACACAGACCTTTACCGCAGAGGTTTTGGAGAGGATAAGACCTAAACCTGTAAGTCGTTATAACTTTAGATTAAAGCTTGCCACTATTGGTTTAGCAATATCTCTTATATTTGGTGCATCTCTTGGGATAGTAAGGAGTAGGTATAGAGAGAATCTTAATAGAGAAAAGCAACTACTTATAAGCCAACATAATATCATCTCTTCTGGAGATATGGGAGTAATACTTATATCAGACAGATGAAAAAGATAGTACTTTTCCTTTTGTTGATATCTAATATAGGTTTGTTAGAGATAACTTCAGGGAGTCTTATAGCTGAATATATAGCCAGTATAGAACCCAAGATAGACTATTTTGCTACAGTTAAAGTTACCGTGGGTAACTCCTCTGATAAGATTGAGGTATTAAAGATTGGAGAGTATACAAGTTTCAGTATAAAGGGAAAGGTCTCTAAGATTTATATTGTGAAAAAAGGAGATATGTATTCTGTAGTTACCGAAGAACCAGTAAATATAGGGGCTTTACTTTGGGCTTATAGATTTTCAAAAGATACAAGTTTAATAAATAAAAACTACTATGTTACATTTGAAGGGTATGAGAATATAAACAATATAAAAACGATGAGGGTAGTGTTCAACCCAAGATATAAGAGCGGTATAAGGAGAACTGTCTGGATTGGGGTATCTCCTAAGATATTGATAAAACTAGAAGATAGAGACCAGAGAGGAAATCTTATAAGGGCTAGAGAGATAGAAAATTTGCAATTAAATCCTAATTCAGGCAAGAAAAGGACTATAGAAGCTCTTTTTGAAAGAGGGATAAAGGTTCCGACTAGAGAAAAACTCCTATCACCCCAAGAGGTAGGTAAACAGCTAGGCATAGATTTGATATTACCAACTACTCTCCCTGTTGGGTATGAGCTTATAGGTGCAGATATACCCCAAGATGAAACCGCACAACTTGTATTTTCAGATGGTATAGGATTTATGTCTATATACCAGATAAAGATTCCTTGGTGGGCAAGACAGAATTTCCCGCCAGAGAAGAAGGGTTATATTGAATGGGAAAGTCTAGGGATACACTTCATTATCATAGGAGACTTGCCTCAAGATATGTTGTTAGAGGTAGCAAACAGTATGAAAAATAAATAAGGAGGGGACATCCCCTCCTGAAAGGAATTTTATGGATGTAATCTCTTATATTTAGCTTCTAGCTGTTCTCTTGTCTCTACGTGGTCAGGATCGGGCTGAGGAGCTCCTACTGCGCAGACCTCAGCACACTGTTGTGTGTCATATACGGGAACACACTCAGTGCATTTATCAGGGTCAATAACATAAGGAGACCCTTCCGTGATAGCCTCGTTTGGACATACAGTTATACAGGCTCCACATTCAATACAATCCGCAGTAATCTTAAATGCCAATAAAATCACCTCCAAATCTTAAGTGGGTCTAAAACAAGAATATTATACTACTTTCTTAGATAAAAACAACCACTGGCAAATAAAATAGCCCCGGAATTATTCCGGGGCTATAATGCTTAGAGATGTTTTACTTTTTGAAGAAAAATTGCTCTGGTCTAAAGACTCCTGGTGATGCTGGATGCCAGGTAAACCCAGTTTCTGGAACATTTCTTAGATTATTCTTAGCTATACCCATCATCCAAGTTACTCCAGCGGTTCCTATAATCCATAGATTATCTGCATGTAGCCTCATAGCCTCTTTCAGTATCGCTATCCTCTTAGCTTCACTTGTAGTAGAATAGAACTCTACATTCATCAGTTGCCATAGCTTCTTTACCTCTTTAGGAGGTTCTTCTCCTGTCTTACCACCAGTATTGAGCCAATTATACCAAAGTGGGCACCATCTTGTATTTGGAGACCTATCTCCAGAATAACCATCTGCTCCGAAGCTAGTAGTAAACGTATGTAATTCATGCTCATTTGCTGGATGTCTAGTCTCGAAGAGAGACCTCTCCATCACCTTTACTTCTGCCTTTATACCAAGCTTCTTCCATTGTTCTACCACTAACTGCATAATGTCTATACTAGGTGTATGGTGAGTAGATGCATCTATCGTTAGGGTTAAGGTCTTTCCATCTGGACGTAGTCTATAACCGTCTTTATCTCTCTTTTTTAACCCTAAAGAGTCTAGAATTCTATTAGCCTTATCTGGGTCATACTCTGTATATGCCTTGTCTACACTCTCTACATAGGCTGGGTGGAGTTTAGATAGAAGTCCTTGTCCAACATCTCCTAAACCGGCAAGAACAAGTTGGTTTATATCGTTTCTATTAATACCTAGAGACAGGGCTCTACGGAACATCTTATTCTGAAAGAGTGACCTTAATACAGGGTCTTTAACATTCTGATTGATGTAGATTGCACCTGTACTTGTGATACTTCCTACATACTTTATTATCCTGTAATCACCCTTTACTCTATTCTCCATAAAGAGAGGATAGTTATCGTAAAGGCTCCAGATGTGTCTTAACTGAAAATCTATCTCTCCTGCCATTATCTTCATTACTATAAGTTCTATGTTAGAGACGAGCTCTCTTCTGACTCTATCAATATATGGGAGTTGATTACCTGCTGGGTCTATCTTAAAGTAGTATGGATTCCTCTCAGCTATATGATAGGTAGAAGTTAAGAGGTTGGTTGTTTTAAATGCAGACATCTCAGGAAGTTCAGGATTTAAAGCCCAATCTGCCTTTTGAGCATACAGTTGATACCAATAGTTAAGACCTTCCTTCTTTGCCATCTCTTCCAATTTTTCTTTTGCTGTATACTTGGGATGAAATTGTTTCAAATAATGTTTTGGAGCGTATAGGTCTTGCCCTTCTGCTACTCTTCCTATAAAGTATCCATATGGTTCTTGGAACTTAAATCTTACTGTATAGTCATCTATTTTCTCTACTGTAACTGGTTTACCCTTCATTACAAGCCAAGATGGAAAAGTTGGAGTAAGTTCTTTATTTAAAAGGACATCTTCATAGTAGAACATAATGTCATCTGCAGTAAAGGGTTGTCCATCGGACCATATTAAACCCTTTCTTATATAGAAAGTAAACGTTTTACCATTGTCAGAAACCTTCCATGACCTTGCTAAGTTAGGATGAACCTTTTTATGAGTAACATCCCAATAGACTAAGGGCTCATGTGACATCCTCCACCAGCCGGTCTTATCTCCCATCCCTAGATGTGCCTCTCCTCTTAGGGTCCCCCCATACTGACCAATTTCCTCAAAGGGGATTACTACTAATGGTTCTTCAGGGAGCCTCTTTTCTACTGGTGGTAGTTTCCCCTGCTTTACTAACTCAGCTAACATTGGAGCTTCATTGAACTTTGTAATCTTTGTTCCGGTGAGCTTTTGATAGTCAGACAGGTTATACTGACCACCCTTTATTAAAGCTTCCTGAGAGAATCCATTAGAAGCAAGACCTATAAGAAGAGTAACGACTATTAATAGAGATACTAAAGATTTTAAATTTCCTCTCATCTCTTTATCCTCCTTTTGTTTTGTTATATAAAACTATGTAACTCTTTCTACTAAGAATATACTACAATATCTAGAAGCTGTCAAGTGACAAACATTTTATCCATGGCTTTTTTTAGCCATTCCTCTCAATGAAGGGATTCCTACCTCTATAAGACTTCTTACTATAACAACTGATATCTCTTTACTCTTTTTATGCATAGGTAAATTTGGTATAATACTTACTATCAAAATTTATCACTCCTTTTCTGGTTGGATTTTTTATTATAGTATATCAATTCCAGCCAGAAAGGAGCACCCTTTCTAAAAAGTGATTACACCCCAGACTGGTAAAATGATTGACAAGTAGATGTAGAATTTAGTATATTAGTATTGTCTTGAAATCTAAACCAAATAAAGGTATGGAGGTGGAAAATGAATAGAGTGTGGAAAAGATTGGTTGGGCTCTTAGTAACGTTAATCCTTGCTACAGTGCCATTATTTACTAATGCCCAAACGGTCAATGTGAGCAAGGATGGATGGCTGGATGAGGTGGTCTTCTTCCCAGAGAAGGATTTGGCTAAAGCCATCGATATGATGACTAAGGGGGATATGGATGTCTTCTTCAAGGACATCGATGATCCGGTTCTATTCAGAAGGGTCAAAGAAAATCCACAACTTGCCTACTCAATGTCTTTCGGTCTTTATAACGAATTGACGTTCAACCCGGTAGGACCGGAGTATAAAGATGGTAGACTTAATCCTTTTAGTAACCCTAGGATAAGAGAAGCGATGAACCTAGTAATAGATAGACAGTATATTGTAGATGAGATAATGGGTGGGCTTGCTACTCCCAAGTTTGTCCCCATATCCAAAGGCTTCCCTGAATACGAGCGATATAAGACCACAATCTCTACTATAGAAACTACCTATAAGTATAGTTTTGCAAGAGGACAGAAGATCATATCAGATGAACTTAAGAAGATGGGAGCAGAGCTAAAAGGTAATAAGTGGTACTACAAAGGAAAGCCAGTCACAGTAAAGTTTATTATTAGGACAGAGGAT
>JACIXS010000238.1 GCA_014360335.1 bacterium
GCAACCTAAAGGTAGGGGATAGGCTTCCATCTGAAAGAGAATTAGCCAACGAACTAAAAGTTAGTAGGCCCGTATTGAGAGAGGCATTAAGAAAGATGGAGAGCCTAAATCTTATAGAGGTCCTAGCTGGTAAAGGGATATTCATCAAAGCTCCACTAAAAAATGGAATGTCCTATATCGTCCTTCACATAGAACAGGAAAGAGAAAGGGTACTAGAGATACTAGAGGTAAGAAAGCTCTTAGAGAAGTATGCTATGGAAGAGGCTATAAAGAATATAACAGAGGATGAGGTAGTTGAGTTAGAAAGGTGGGTAAATCTTTTAGAAGAAAAACTAAGGAGAGGAGATGATAGTAGGGAGGAAAATTGGGCGTTTCATAGTATAATCTACTGCTCAGCAAGGAATAAGTTCCTCTTTGATATCCTAGATGCGCTTAAGGAGTATCATCTGTATTGGGAAGACCCGTTTAGCTGTCCCTCTTTTGCAGATAAGACATACTCTTTTCATAGAGAACTCTTTAAGAGTATAAAGGAAAAGGATATTAAGAGGGCTTATTCTGTAATAGACAAGCTGATAGAAATGATTAAGGATGAGGTAAGAAGAAATAACAATATACCGAAGAATGGGGGGAGAACTTATTAAAAAGTCTAAAAGGAGGGAGTAAGAATGCGTAAGTCTCTTTGGGTAGCTATTCTTAGTTTGATTCTTGTAGTTGGGATAACAGTCTCTAGTGCTACTGCTGCGGTAGAACTTATCTACACCTATTGGGGTAGCCCTTTAGAGAGGGATGCCCAGGCAAAGATGTGTAGAGATTTTGAAAAGGCGTATCAGAGTATCTTCCCTGGGATTAAGGTAAAAGACATATATATTCCATCTAACTATGATGAAAAGATAAATGCGATGATTGCTGCAGGTGAACCTCCACATGTAGCTCAGCTAGGAGAAGCACTCGCTCTAGAGTGGGCTGAAAAAGGTATCCTTATGGACATACTACCATTAATAAAACAAGACAAAGACCCATCGGTACAGATTGAAAACCGTCTCTCTATGACTTGGTATTGGTATGATAAGGGCAAGAAGACAATCGGAACAAATCTTGCAGCAGAAGTTATGGTCCTCTGGTACAACAAGGAGATTTTTGATAAAGCAGGAATTCCTTATCCAGCGTCTAATCCGGAGGCTTGGACATGGGAAAAATTTCTAGATACTGCAATCAAATTAACTACAGATAGAAACGGTAGACATCCAGGTGATCCAGGATTTGACCCAAGTAATATTGATACCTTTGGTGTTGCCTTTGGGACTTGGTGGGCACCTATACTTCCATTTATATGGTCCAACGGAGGAGATATCTGCGATCCAGAAGGGAAACGTCCTCTAATTAATAGCCCTGCATCAGTCGAAGCTATTCAGAAACTAGCAGACCTTATGCTCAAGTATCATGTAGCTCCTACACCTACACAGATGCAAGCCTTTCCTGCACTTAGGATAGCTCTACAAACTAAAAAGGTGGCGATGTATATAGATGGGCAATGGGCTCTCTTAGATCTAGGCCAGATGGCAAAAGAAGGAAGGCTTAAGCTTGGAGTTGCTCCACTTCCAAAGCTAAGAAAACCTGTATGCCTAGAGTTAGGAGCTCCAAACGTTATGTTTACCGCTTCTGCCCAGAAGGCTCTTAAAGAATCCTGGGAATTCTACAAATGGACAACAAATAGTGAAAAAGTTATATCTCTTATAAGGGGTGGACTGTGGATGCCATTACAGAAATGGTACTACACTAATCCTAAGTATATGAATCAGTGGTTAGACCCTGAGGTTCATCCACCAGAGTATAAACCTGCAGTAATAGATTATCTACTGAAATATGGTAGAAGAAGTCCAAGTTACTACTTAAGAAACTGGGGCAAGATATCTGATATTATGTATCAGGAATTGACCAATGTATGGTTGGGTAAGGTTTCTGCAAAGACTGCCTGCGATAATATAGCAAATAAGATTAAGCCTTTACTTGTTGGAAGATACGATAAGTAAAATATACAAGGAGCCAGAGAGTTCTCTGGCTCCTATTAATTTAAGATAAGGGTGATTAGGTAATGAATAAAAAAAGGTCTCTTTACAGTAGTGAAGCTAAATGGGGAATAATACTAGCTCTTCCTGCTATACTAGGATTTCTTATATGGACATTAGGACCTATGGTTGCAAGTTTCGTTTTAGGTTTTACTGATTGGAATGTAGTATCTACCCCTCATTTTATAGGGATAGGAAACTTTAAAAAGATGTTTATAGAAGATTTCATATTCAAGAAGTCTATCTATGCCACCGTATACTACTCTGTAGGAAGTGTTATAGCTTCGATAATATTTGCCTTTTTAATAGCTCTTTTACTAAATCAAAAAGTAAAGGGTCTACCATTATTCAGGACTATATTCTATCTCCCCTCCATTACTCCTGCGATTGCTAGTGCAATGCTCTGGATTTGGCTTTTTAATCCAGATTTTGGCTTATTAAACCAAGTATTACAGAGATTCGGCCTTCCAAGGCTTTTATGGATATATGACGAAAAACAGGTTATCCCATCCTTAATATTTATGAGTATCTGGGGGATGGGTGGTATGATGGTAATATTCCTAGCAGGTTTACAAGGTGTTCCACAAGAGCTTTATGAAGCAGTAGAGATAGATGGTGGAAATTGGTGGCATAGATTTAGATATGTAACTATTCCAATGATGACTCCAACTATATTCTTTAATCTGGTTATGGCAATAATAGGAAGTTTTCAGGTTTTTACAAGTGCCTACATAATGACCAGCGGTGGTCCTAACTATGCAAGTATGTTCTATGTGTACTATATATACCTATCTGCATTTAGATATGGACAGATGGGATATGCCTGTGCTTTAGCTATAATCCTATTTATTATAATTCTCTCGTTTACACTTGTAGTCTTTAAATCGTCTCCATACTGGGTCTATTACGAAAGCGCTAGAAGGAGGTAATTTATAATGGCTCTTAGTAAGTCTCTTTCGATAAAGATTGGGAAAACAATAACATACATAATTCTAGTCTTAGGTTCAGTAATCTTTATGTTACCATTTGTATGGCTTCTAAGAAGTTCCTTTATGGAATTAGGACAGATATTTATCTTACCTCCAGAGTGGATACCAAAACCATTCAGATGGCAGAATTATCCAGAGGCGCTAACCGCTGCGCCATTTTTGACATATTTCTTAAATACACTCAAGATACTAATATTTAATGAATCAGGTGTAGTCTTAACTTCTATCATCTGTGCCTACAGTTTTGCAAGGCTAAGATGGCCCGGTAGAGATTTAATATTCGCAATACTATTAACATCTCTAATGCTTCCCTATGCAGTTACCCTTATACCCACATTTATACTCTGGAAGATGCTAGGGGCTCTAAACACATTTGTACCTCTGACGGTGCCAGCCTGGTTCGGTGGAGGAATGTTCTATATATTTCTACTAAGGCAGTTCTTTTTAACCATTCCCTACGAATTAGATGAGGCTGCATATATGGATGGAGCCAGCCCGTTGAAAGTCCTTTGGAGTATTGTAGTTCCCCTATCTAAACCTGCCATTATAACGGTAGCAATATTTAACTTTATAGGTGTCTGGAATGACCTATTGGGACCTATCATATACCTCAGTGACCCTGATAAATATACTCTAGCTATAGGTCTTTCGGTCTTTAGAAGTATGTATACCGCTCAGTGGCACTACCTTATGGCCGCCTCTGTCGTAGTCCTTGCCCCAGTAATACTGATCTTTTTCATAGGACAGAGATACTTTATCCAAGGTATAGCATTAACAGGATTAAAGGGATAAAAGTAAGGAGGAGGTAAAATGGCATATGTAGTAGATACAAGCAGAAGTAAGTACGCTAAGTTGCAGTCTGTTTCTTTAAAATCTATCAAGCTTACTGATAATTTCTGGTCCAGTAGAATAAAAACTATGGGGGAGGTTACGTTACCTCTACAGTATGAGATAATGGAAGAGACCGGTAGAATAAATAATTTTAGAATCGCCAGTGGCAAGATAAAAGGAGATTTTGTCGGCTTTTTCTTTAATGACTCCGATGTATATAAGTGGATAGAGGCAGTATCATTCTATCTTGCCAATAATAACGATGAAAAATTAGACAAGCTAGTAGATGATGTTATAGAGGAGATTAGACAGGCTCAAGATGAGGATGGATATCTAGACACATATTTTACATTTGAGAGAAAACAGGACCGATGGACAAATCTAAAGGATATGCACGAGCTTTACTGCGCTGGACACCTCATTCAAGGAGCAGTTGCTCATCACAGAGCAACAGGGAAGACAAATCTTTTAAACGTGGCAATAAAACTGGCAGATTATCTAAATAGATTATTTGGTCCTGGAAGAAGAGAGGGAACCCCCGGGCATCCAGAGATAGAAATGGCTCTTATAGAGCTATACAGAGAGACAAATGATAAAAAATATCTAAATCTAGCTAAATTCTTTATAGATGAGAGAGGAAAGGGAATTATTGGAGGAAGCTCTTACCATATAGACCATAAACCATTTAGAGAGCTAGATGAGGTTGTAGGCCATGCTGTAAGGTCTCTGTATCTAAATAGTGGTGCTACAGACCTATATATAGAAACAGGAGAAAAAGAACTATTAGATGCACTAGAGAGACTCTGGGATAATCTAGTAACAAAGAAGATGTATGTTACAGGAGGGGCAGGAGCAAGAAAAGAGGGGGAAGCCTTTGGAGAAAACTATGAGCTTCCAAATGAGACAGCCTATGCAGAGACATGCGCAAGTATAGCAAACCTTATGTGGAACTTTAGGATGCTACTAGCATTAGGAGAGGGTAGATTTGCGGATATAATGGAACTCTGCCTTTATAATGGGATACTCTCTGGTATATCTCTAGATGGGAGAGAGTACTTCTATGTAAACCCATTAGCAGATAGGGGCAATCATAGGAGACAGAGATGGTTTGCCTGTGCCTGTTGTCCTCCTAATGTAGCCAGAACTATAACATCTATACCTGGTTATATGTATTCTACATCTCAAGAGGGAGTTTGGGTTCATCTGTATGCTAGTAGTACTGCTGAGCTTGAGGTTAACGGTTCTAAGGTAAAGATAGAAGAAAGGACTGATTATCCTTGGAAGGGGATAATAGAATTTAGAATATTAGGTGATGCTAGATTTAAACTATTCCTAAGGAAACCAGGTTGGGCTAAAGAGTTTTCAATCTCTATAAATGAAGAAAAGATGCAGGCAGTAACAGAGAATGGCTACATTATGATAGATAAGGAGTGGCAGAGTGGAGATACAGTAAAGTTAGATTTTAATATGAAGCCAGAACTTTTAGAGAGTCATCCAAGTGTAAAGGCAAATATCGGAAGAGTCGCAATAAGGAGAGGTCCAATTATCTATTGTGTAGAATCTGCTGATAACCCTTGGGGAGATGTATGGGACTTAGAAATCTCTAAAGATGTAGAGTTAAAGGAGGAGTATAGAGATATCCTTGGAGGAGTAGTTGTAGTAAAAGGTAAAGGTTACATAAATAGTCCTAACAATTGGAATAAACTTTATCTTACAGTAAAAGAAGCCAGCTCTATTAAGAGAGAAGTTGAATTTGTTGCTATACCATACTATACCTGGGCAAACAGAGAACCGGGACCTATGGAAGTTTGGATAAAAAGGACATAATACCATAAGCATCAATTTATCAAAACTTGTGGGGGCGATTCATAGATCGCCCCTACGACAAATAAAATGGTATCAATTAATTATAATTATCCCTTGTACTCTGCCTCCTATCTTGACTATCTCTTCTAAGCTAGTATAGTTATTATAGGTGCTATTTTAAGGAGAGTGATGGACGATGTTATGGATGATACTTGCATTTATAATTGTATCTCTTATCTGGATAGCGATGAGATCAATGACAAGGAAAAAAGAAGAGAAGAGACTATTAACTGAGTTTGCCTCACGTGTTACATCCCGTCGAGAGATAATAGATACTGGCGAGGTCTCTAAAACAGAGGATAATGGATGGATTCTTAATCCAAAAAGTACGTTTCCTCTTACTATCTACGGAGTAGATGAGGAGATAGCAAGAAGAATAAAAGAGATACTAGATAGAGGATTATCAGATGATATCTATAGGGTTGCAGAAAATATCTCTTCCCTGATAGCTCGTTATAAGATAAGATGTAAAGAAATAGATGAATACATAAAAACCTTCAAGCCTATCTATCTTAAGAGGATAGAGGAACAGATAGAAGGATATCCTAACTGGGAAGAATTATCAGATGCGGAGAAAAAAGACCTAATCTCCAAATTTAGGACTAATGCAATCCTTTCCCTTGAAGTTAGGCCTTACTGTGATATAGAAGCCCTTTTCGAAGGGGACGCTCTAGATTCACCCCTTTATGATACACTGATAGAGAAATATGGTTATGACGCTATTAAATACTACTTAAGAAGAGCAGATAGAAAAGATATTACCTCCAATGGAGATACAATCTACTCATTTATTGAAGAATTGAAAGATTTGGACCTCTTATATAAAGAGATGTCTCTCTACTGGCAATATATAGAAGAGGTCTCATTCTTAATAGCCCACACCTATATGATGTCTGCATATGCTACAAGGGATTATCTAGACTTTAAAAAATTTGGAAAGTCTGAACTAACAAGTGAGTGGAAACTTATAAATGCTAATGATGAGAATGTATGTCCCCACTGTAGGAGTCTAGAGAACACTTATTTCTCTTCCGAAGACTATCCAAGGGTCCCGCTTCATATCGGATGTAGGTGCGTTGTAACTCCAGTTATAAGGAAAGAAAAATAGCCTATTAACCCTAAAATCTAAAACCAAGTCCCAAATAGAACGGATCAGTCACTTATTAATTAGCTGGTAATTAAATATTTACAGCCTATGTTAGGTATTCCTGTGTTAATATCAAAAATACACTAGCAGTCCAGGTATAAGCCCTATCGCGTAATCCTTCACCTGTTAGAGCATCATAGTTTTCAGCAAATCCACTCATTGAACACAATTTGGCAAACCTCATAGCTATATTTTTAGCTAAAGCCTCTTCTCCTGATTCTTTCAGTCCATCCACTATAAGCATTGTAGACGGAGCCCATATAGGTCCACGCCAATATCCATCTGATTCATAGTATGAACTCTTGATACTTTCTGTAGCCAGTCCATACTTGGTTATCATATTGTTTTCTTTTAAGCCATTTATTAGGCTCTTAAGAACATCTTGTGGCAATCGCTTAGCCAATAGTATTGGAATAAATAATAACAAACTCTCTGATGATACAGGCTTATGCGTTCCTGACTGAAGAGCTATTAACTTATTATCCTTAAGAGAATGTTTAAGTAGTCTATCTAGAAGATTGCAAGCTTTCTCTTTCCAGTCTTGCGCCTCTGATTTTCTTCCTAATATACCTGCTACTTCTGATAGTACCTCCATCTGAATTATCAAAAATGAACTTAAGTCGGGGCTTTCAATCGGTGGTCTTTCAATAAATACAGTGCTATTATCCCAGCCAGAATCATTACCGTGATTGTACTGTGGAATCCCATCATTATCATAATCCCTAAAGTTAAGCCACCAGTTTGTCCATCTACATAGAGGTTCGTATATCTCTAATAGCTTCTTATGGTCTATATAGTTTGTATTTTTCATCATCTTTTTTAATGCCCATCCATGGATAGGAGGCTTACAGAAGTTCCAGACAAATATATAGTCATTAATGCTATCTGGTATAGCCCCATTCTCATCCTGATGGTCAAACATAATCATAAGTTGGTCCCATGCAAGTTCTGGATATTTATAGCTTAATGCTATAGCATTAAAACAGTGGTCCCAACTCCATACATTAGTCATCCAGTTTTTAGACATAAGCATAGCAGGTCTTCTTATTAATCCGTTGGGTTCTACAACACAAGACCAGTTTATATAACCTGCTAATTCTCGAGCTTGAGAAAATTCTTCTGGAACTTCTGGCATTTTATTAAGAAAGCTTAAATACTCCTCCTTCACCCTTTCTACCTCTGTTTCAAAATCCTTATAAGGATGGGGAGTCCACGAGGTATAAAATTCTTCTATAGCACATTCAAAAATATTATTTTCAGGGAGTATATCGATTTGAATAGAGCTACTCTTAAGCCCATCCCAAGGGGCATCTATATTTATCTTTCCCCTCAGTGGGACTAACATCAATTGTATCTTGCTACCAAAAGAGTTTATTATCAGCTGGTTCTCCTTGAAGGGAATAACATTATCAAATGCGGATGCTCTACTTGAAGATAATCTTAGTCCTACACTCTGTCCTTTAAATCTTATAACTCTGGGATTAGGAATGCATATCTCCACATATCCTTTCTCAGATTCTAGTCTAAGCTTCTCAGGTGATGCCTTAATCTCAAAAGGGATAGAAGACTCTCCATTTGTAAGCTCTATCTTTATTATCTCTTTAGACATAGCATCTCCATGGACAGTTCTAAGATAGAGTCCAGGTGGCGAACCTGTTAGTCTAAAACGTTCTGTTATCTGCGAAAAGGCGAAGTATGAGCCATACCTACTAAAAGGAACAATATCTAGATTAAAATTCATAACCTTACACCTCCAACATTCTGTTTTGGATATAGTATACCACTTTTTATGCTAATATTAATATCAGGATAAAATTTAAATAGGATGGAGGCGTTAGATGAAGATCTCTCAATTTAATAAAAATTATAACTGGTACAAAGGTAATCTACACTCCCACTCAACAGTTTCCGATGGGAAACTATCTCCAGAGGAATTAGCCAGGGTTTATCGTGAAGGGGGATATAACTTCTTAGCTCTAACTGACCATTCTATATACTCCTATTGGAAGGATTTGGAGCAAGAAAACTTTATTATTATTCCTGGCGTAGAGATAGCAGTAGATGAAACATCTAGACCTAGATGTTATCATTTTGTTGGAATATCTAAATTCTTTTCTGGTAAGGATACGAAAGAAAAGATAGATGAAATTCACTGGAGTGGACCTGAAAGTATCCAGAAGGCTGTAAATATATTAAAAGATAAAGGGATGTTCGTCTTTCTCTGTCATCCTATCTGGTCTAGGACTGAGTTTGAAGATTTTAAAGATATTAATGGATACTTTGGAATAGAATTGTATAACAACGGGTGTGAACTAGAAAATCATACCGGATTCTCAATCGTATATTGGGACTCGCTACTAAGAAGAGGGAGAAAAATCTGGGGCATAGCGGTTGATGATAATCACAATAATATAAACGATTCACTTGGGGGATGGGTAGTAGTTAATGCACCCAGATTAACAGCGTCGGACATTATAGATGCACTTATAGATGGTAGATTCTACTCTTCCACTGGACCATCTATATACGATTTTGGGATAGAGGATGGAGAGGTTTATATAGAATGCTCTAATGTTAAAGCCATACATTTTGTAACCTATGAACCAAGAGGGAAGAGTTTCTACGCTAACGATAACAAATATCTATCTTCTGCTAGATTTAAATTGAGTGGCAAAGAACTTTATGTTAGAGTTGAATGCGTTGACCATAGTGGGAAAATAGCTTGGACTAATCCTATTTTCCTGATTTAAATCTTGGAAGAAGGGAGTGTTATTAGATGAAATATATTGATCTTGGCGGAGAGAAGATAAAGGCTTCTGAGATAGCTTTAGGATGTATGAGGATAGCTAACAAACCCATAAAAGAGGTACAGGAACTTATAAATACAGCATTAGAAGAAGGTATAAATTTCTTTGATCATGCTGATATATACGGCGGTGGTAAATCTGAGGAGATCTTTGCAGAGGCTATAGGTATGAACCCTAGCCTTAGGGAGAAGGTTATTATACAAACGAAATGTGGTATTAGAAGAGGCTACTATGATTTCTCTAAAGAACATATCTTGGAATCTGTAGATGGTAGCTTAAAAAGACTCAAGACTGATTATATAGATATCCTACTTTTACATCGTCCAGATACTTTGATGGAACCAGAAGAAGTTGCTGAAGCCTTTTCTATACTTCATACCAGTGGAAAGGTTAGAAATTTTGGAGTAAGCAACTTTCATCCGCTACAGATAGAACTACTCAGTAAGTATCTAAGTCAAAGGATTATTATAAACCAGTTACAGCTAAGTATTGCTCACACTGGTATGATTGACTTCGGATTTAATGTAAATATGAAAACAGACCAAGCAATAAATAGAGACGGTAGTATCCTAGAGTATTGTAGATTGAAAAACATTACAATACAGGCATGGTCACCCTTCCAATACGGATTCTTCGAAGGAACCTTTATAGGAAGTCCTAAATTCGCTGAGCTTAATAAAAAACTCGAAGAAATTGCTAAAGAAAAAGGAGTTCCCAGCATTGCAATACCTATAGCATGGATATTAAGGCATCCAGCGAAGATACAACCCATAGTAGGCACAACAAATCCAGCTAGACTAAAGGATATCTGTAAAGCGTCGGAAATTACTCTTACAAGAGAAGAGTGGTATGAGTTATATCGCTCTGCTGGGAACAAACTACCATAAATTTATTTAACTAGTCCCTCTAAGATTCTTCTTCCATTTATACCAAACTCCTTACATTTTTCTGGATTTTTAACAAAAAATTCTATGGCCTCCGCTAATGCCTTAACATCACCATAGTTAACAAGCTTACCATTTACATTATCCTGTACCAGATATCTAGAGCCTGTAGTATTAGTAACAACAACGGGTTTTCTAGCAGCCAATGCTTCGCATATAATCCTTGGAGGAACCCCTTCCTTTTCAGAAGTAAGAGTAACTAAATCCATTATACTTAGAAGTCTAGGGATATCACTCCTATAACCAAGGAAACGTATTCTATTGGTAAGCCCTTCTCTAGCTACAATCTGCTTTAGTTCCTTTTCTAAAGAGCCATCTCCAACAACAAGGCATAGAAGATTCTTATATTTAGAAAAGAGCAGTTTTAAACCTTCGAAGAGGAATTTATGTCCCTTTATAGGTTCAAGCCTTGCTATGACTCCTATAATAAACTCATTGTTGAGCTTTAACTCACTCTTAAGAGCTTTCTTTCTTACCTCGTCAATGCTAGAGAACTCTCTGTCGAATTTATCTAGGTCAATCTCTAATTCATAAGACCCTATCTGTGTCTCAGCTAACCTGTCTTTTAATTTTGTAGCTATATCTGCCAAGTTACCTGCCATATCTGTTAATTGCATATTGATACTCAACTGCTGGTCGGAAGCATCCGCTATCTCTCTACTTCCTCTAGTTATCTCACGACTAGATTCGGCGGTTCTTTCAATTCTATTGGCTATATCTTGTATGTTATCAGTAATTATCTTAAATGTGTTAGTTACTTCCTGTAGGGTCTTTTCTCCTCTTTCTACCTGTTGGTTGCTTGAAGAGATTGTGCTGATTGTATTGGACATCTTCTCTGAAAGCTCACTTATCATAACCTTAATCTTTTCTAGAAAATCTTGAGTCTGATAAGCCAACTGTCTTACCTCATCTGCTACAACAGCAAAACCTCTACCATGCTCTCCCGCACGGGCTGCCTCTATAGCTGCATTTAGTGCTAAGAGATTTGTCTGCTCTGCTATGTCAGATATCACCTTTACCACATTGTTTATCTCGCCAAAAGCCCTATCAAGCTCCCCAATCATAGTCATTGTATGGTCTGTCGCTTGAGCTATATCTTGCATCTGTTCCGTCATACTGTTTATCTTAGAGATTCCTTCGTAAGCTAGGAGTTCGACTTCTTTACTTTTCTGTGCTATCTCCTCAATATTTAAGTTTAATTTATCTGTCTCCTGAGTGAGATTCTGAAGCGCAGAATTAACCTCCTCCATTGCATCTGATGTATGTTTAATCGTATCATTCAACTGTCTACTCGAGTTAAGGATTCTCTCAGAGAGAGAATCCAACTCTTTTATTAGGTTATCCATACTTTTTAAAAGAGTATTAATAGCTAAAGAAATCTTGCTAGTTATACTGTCTTTCTCTTCAGGCAAAACACCCCTAAAACCCTCTTTGGACATCTTCTCTATATAGTTTGCAAAATCCTCAAACTTTTTAAGCAGTTCTTCCTTTTCTCTGTAAATATTTAGGACACCAAATAGGGGCTTTAAAAGCTTGTGAATGACGAATAGAGAGATACCAAGGAGAACTAGAGCTATAGGGATTAATACTACTGGTCTTGGTATAAATATACCCAGAAGGATTAAAACAAGGACTAAGATAGAAACAACTAACATAAGTCTTATATTAATCTTTGTCATAGTTTTAATTACCTCCTTCGTAGCTTAATCTTTCCATCGTAATCACTTCAAAGGTGTCTATTCTACCAATGAAAACGTAAGCTAATGAAACCAACACCCCATTTATTAGTAATTGTAAACATTCCTCATTCCACAGTTACTTCACTATAAAACTTTCTATCTTTTGTTATAACCTTAGTCTCCGAAACCTCAAACTTACCAGTCAGTCTTATATCTTCTGAAGACGAACCAACCATAACCTCAAATGTCCCTGCCTCTACAACAAACCTCATAGCGTCATCATAGAATGCTAACTGGTCTGTAAATAATCTAAATGTAATCTTTTTCTCCTCTTGAGATTCTAAATGAATCCTCTTAAATCCCTTTAACTCTTTCACAGGTCTTTCCACACTTGCCCATTCATCATGTATATATAGTTGCACTACCTCGTCCCCAGCTATCTTACCAGTATTCTTTACTCTAAAGCTTATATCTACATAACCTCCGGGTAAAACAATTTCTGGTTTGATTTCTAGGTCTGAATACTCAAATGTAGTATAACTCAACCCGTATCCGAATGGGAATAGTGGCTTTGTATCGGTTGTTAGATAGCTACTAAAGGCAGATGGTTTTCTATTATAATAAACTGGAATCTGCCCAACATCATTTGGGAATGATATGGGAAGTTTTCCGCCAGGATTATAATCTCCAAATATTACATCTGCTATTGCATTCCCACCTTCTTCTCCTGGATACCAAGCCTCTATAATGGCAGGGATATTATCTTTTTCCCACTTTATAGAAAGAGGTCTTCCATTAAGTAAGACTAATACTATAGGCTTAGCAAGTTCTTTTAAAGCCTTTAAGAGCTCTCTCTGAACTCCAGGAAGATTTAGGTCAGTCCTATCATTACCTTCCCCAGAAAGACCTCTCTTAAATAGTCCACTATTTTCTCCCATCACAGCTATAATAATATCTGCCCTACTTGCAACCTCTAGAGCCTCATTAAAACCTTCTTTTGATTCATCACTAAGCTCGCACCCTTTAGCATAGAGAACAGTAGTTCCTGAAGATACCTTATTCTTAACACCTTCTAACACTGTCACCGTCCTTACCCCATCCGATACACCAGCTATATGAGAGGTATAACTATAGTCTCCATGTAGGCTCTTAGTGCTGTCTGCATTTGGACCTATAACTGCAATAGTCTTTACCTCTTTACTTAATGGTAATATCCCATCATTCTTTAATAGCACTATAGATTTTCTAGCAAGCTCTCTAGCAAATGCCCTGTGTTCTGGATTATCCAAGATATCCTTTATCTTATTAGGGTCTGCATAGATATTGTCCTCTAACAAACCTAAAAGTATCTTTGCCCTTAATACTCGTGCTACAGCGGTATCTATAATACTTACTGAAATAGCACCTTCCTTAACTGCAGAAAGTAATGGTTCTCCATAACACTTAAGTTCTGGCAGTTCTATATCAATTCCAGCTTCTAGCGCCAAGATTCCTGCGGTCTTTAAGTCCTTGGCAACCTTATGGAATGTATGTAACATCTCTATCGCTGAGTAGTCAGAGACTACAAATCCCTTAAACCCCCACTCTTCTCTAAGTATCTCGGTCAATAAAAATTTAGAAGAGGCACAGGGGATACCATCTATCTCGTGATAAGCATTCATCAAAGAACCGACGTTAGCCTTCCTTACCGCAACCTCAAATGGGAATAAGAAAACCTCTCTAAGTTCCCTCTCAGATACCCTAGCAGGTCCTAGGTTTCTACCACCTTCTGATATTCCATATGCAGTAAAGTGCTTGGCTGTAGCGACTATACCTTCCTTCCAATCTTCCCCTTGAAGTCCCTTTATATAACTCTCCGCCATCTTTGAGACAAGATATGGGTCTTCTCCAAATGTCTCCTCAGTTCTTCCCCATCTAGGGTCTCTAGGTATATCAAGAACAGGAGAAAGCCCCTGATGAACACCAAAAGCCTTCATCTCTTTTCTTATAATGGAAGTCATTTTTTGAATATCTTCTGGCTCGAATGTGCTAGCCATACCTATAGCCTGTGGAAAAGTTGTAGCTCCTTTAGTCATAACACCGGAGAGACATTCCTCATGGATTATCGCTGGTATACCTAGTCTTGTCTCTTCTCTGAGAAACTTTTGTATCTCGTTTATAATCTCTACAGACTCTACTGGGTCTCTCTCCGCATAACCAGCTACCCTAGTTATCTGACCTATCCCATTCTTTAATAGCTCTCTAGCTTTCTCTTTAGAGAACTTTCCATTTTCTACCAGCTTACCCGACGGAATTGAGCCAAGCTGAGCTATCTTTTCTTCTAGAGTCATCTCGGATAACAACTCTTCAACCTTTCTCTGTATCCATCTTTCCTCCATCCGGAAAAACCTCCTTCTTTATAGTCTAACTTCTTTTCCTCTTATCAGTTTTACTGCAAAGTTAAAGGCATTTTCAAAGCTTCTTGTATTAGCTATCCCCTTATAAGCTATATCATACGCTGTTCCATGGTCAACAGAGGTCCTTACTATCTTAAGCCCTATCGTCACATTTACTCCGCCTTCAAAATCTAATAACTTCAATGGTATATGACCCTGATCATGATACATACAGACAACCGCAGAGTATAGCCCATTATAAGCCTTCCAAAAGACAGTATCAGGAGGAATAGGTCCTTCTACATCAATTCCTTCTCTTCTAGCCCTTTCTACCGCAGGTTTTATCTCTCTTTCATCCTCTTCTCCAAAGGAAGAGTGTTCCCCTGCGTGAGGATTTAAACCTGCCACCGCTATCTTTGGATTATCTATGAACCTCTTGATGGTCCTGTAGGTAAGCAGAATAACCCTATATACGTTCTCCTCTTTGACCATCTCTATAGCTTCTCTTAGAGATATATGGGTAGATATATGTGTTACCATAAGTCTACTAGAGGCGAGCATCATAGTATAATCCTTTTCACCACATAGTTCAGCAATAAATTCTGTATGTCCAGTAAAGTTGGGAAAGGTTAGTCTAACCGCCTCTTTATTTATAGGAAGGGTAACTATCCCATCTAGCTTTCCTTCTAAAGCCATCCTTGTTGCCTTTTCTACATACATTATAGAGGCATATCCAACTTTCTTCGAGATTTTACCAATAGTTAGGTCGCTTCTATTTATTATACCTAGGTCTAATACATTTAGATAGTCATTGTTCACATCAGTAAGAGAGATCATCTTTTTTATTGGCACGTCATACTTAAGGTATTCATTAGCAA